>CAWVSV010000046.1:0-19441 GCA_963933095.1 uncultured Cellvibrionales bacterium | reverse complement strand
ACCGTGGGCTCAGCGCCATACATCATGTCGTAACAGCAAGCGCCTTTTGCTAGCAGCGTGTCAGGCAGTGGCGGTAGGTCACCCGCTAAACTAGCAGATGTGCCATTGATAACGATATCAAACTTAAAATCACTCAGGTGCTCAAAGCCACAACCTTTAATTGAGCCCAGCTCACTAAAGCCCTGCGCTAATTGCTTTGCTTTTTCAATAGTGCGATTAGCTATTACTAGTGCCTTTGGGTTTTGAGCAAGCAGCGGCTGTAATATTCCACGCACGGCGCCACCAGCTCCCAGTATTAATACTTTTTTGTTTTCAATAATCCAGCCTAGGTTATCGACAATATCACTGACCATACCGATGCCGTCGGTGTTGTCGCCCAATATAGTGCCATCAGCCTGTAAAGCTAGCGTATTTACGGCACCGGCTCGGCGAGCACGCTCGGTTAAACGAGCGGCAAAACTGTAGGCTTCAAGTTTAAACGGCACTGTAATATTGAGACCTTTGCCTGTTTTAAAAAACGCTATGGCGGCGCTTTCAAAACTATTTACATCGACCAATTGCTTTTCATAGACCACCGCCTCGCCTGTTAACTGTGCAAAATTACGGTGAATTTCGGGCGATTTTGAATGTTCTATGGGGTTGCCAAATACGGCGTAGTGATCAATTTTTTTATTCATCTTTTATAAAACCCACGTTACAGCCACTCTCTCGGCTTTAAATAGTTATCATACAAATTAGCTTCGGCACTGCCTGGCTCTGGGTTCCAGTCGTATACCCAGCGAACTAGTGGTGGCAATGACATAAGGATTGATTCGGTGCGACCACCTGATTGCAGGCCAAATAATGTGCCGCGATCGAAAACCAGATTGAACTCGACATATCGACCGCGACGGTACAATTGAAAGTCGCGCTCACGCTCAGAGTATTTAATGTTTTTTCTTTTCTCGACAATCGGACAATAGGCCTGAGTAAAGCTCTCCGCTACCGAACGCATAAATGCGAAACTTTTTTTAAAATCTTTAGCGCCATCAAAACTATTCAAATCATCAAAGAATAAGCCGCCAACACCGCGAGTTTCATCGCGATGCTTTAAGTAAAAATATTCGTCACAGCATTTTTTATACTTTGGGTAGAGGTCATCACCAAACTTTGCACAGGCATCACGGGCGATGCTATGCCAGTGTAAACAGTCTTCTTTAACAGGGTAAAATGGCGTTAAGTCGTAACCACCACCAAACCACCAAACTGGATCCTCACCGTCTTTTTCGGCAATAAAAAATCGCACATTGGCATGACTGGTGGGTATGTGCGGGTTTTTTGGATGAATAACTAAAGACACGCCCATAGCTTCAAAAGACCTACCGGCTAATTCAGGACGGTTTGCCGTTGCCGAGGCGGGCATAGAAGCACCACTAACATGGGAAAAATTAACCCCGCCTTTTTCTATAATCGTGCCGTCGACCAGCACTCGTGATCGGCCACCGCCACCCTCTTCACGCGTCCAACTGTCTTGCGTAAAAATCTTGCCGCCATCGACCGCTTCTAACTCGGCACAAATAGAATCTTGTAATTGCAGCAAAAATGCTTTAACGGCATTTTTATCGACGCTTAAATGTGACTGAGTGTCTGTCATAAAAAATCTCTAACGAATAATTTTATCGTTGATTAAATCGCGGATTTGACTAGGGTTGCTATGCCCGAGTACTTCCCCAGGAGCATAGTAGTCAAGACCTTTGGCAAAAAATCGTCGCACTTCAAAACGGTTGCGCGCTGAAATTTTACCCTGCGGGTTGGCAGAAGTAGAAACAATAGCGCCACCGACACGCTGGCATAAAGCGGCCACTAGCGGGTGGTTACTCACTCGCAGCGCCAAACTGTTATGGCGACCGGTAATCCAGTGAGCGGCGACGCCATTGTTGGGCACCAGCCATGTTGTCGGCCCGGGCCAAGTTTGTTGCATTTTATCGAGCTTAGATTGATCGAGCCCACGCAAGTACGGGGCGAGCTGCTCGATATTGGCTGCAACTAAGATAAGCCCTTTGTCGACCGAGCGCCCCTTCAGCTCGAGTATACGTTCAACACCGATATTATTATCGGGATGACAGCCCAACCCCCAAACTGCCTCGGTAGGATAGGCGATAACACCGCCGCTACTAATAGTATCGGCGGCGCAGTGCAACCGAAAATTACGCGTCCAACTATTCATGGTGTGCCAGGCAAGCTGTTGTAGAGCTCTAATTTTACACAAACAACCACCGGCGACCTGTCGCTAAGTGTGTCGACAGGTCCATGTTTTCGAAAATGACGTGTGTAGTTAAAGATCATTGTGTGTGGGAGCCAGAATTAACGTGAGCCTATTTTACACGCAAATAACCACCTGCCACCTGTGAGATAACACCGATTAGCTCCAGAGTCATTAGCTCTGCCAGCAAAACGCCGGTATTTATAGCGCTGCGCTCGGCGAGAGCATCCAATGAGGTGACGTCATAACCCAGATAATGGAGTAATTTCTGCTGCTCTGTACTGATACTATTTTCAGGCGTTAAGTCCGAGAGGGGGCTCGGTAGTAGCGATAGCTGTTCTGATTTGAATGCCAACAGCCCCTGTATTTCTTCCATCATGTGCTCGGTCGACTCAACGAGTGTCGCGCCCTGGCGAATCAAACCATTACAACCGTGGCTAACCGGACAATGAATTGAACCGGGCAACGCAAACACCTCGCGACCCTGCTCAGCAGCCAAACGCGCGGTAATCAGCGATCCGCTTTTAGCCGCCGCTTCCACCACCAAAACGCCTAAGCTCAAACCGCTGATAATACGATTGCGCTGTGGAAAATTGCCGGGTCGAGCTCCATAGCCCAGCGAGAACTCCGACACCAATAGACCATCCTCAGCTAAGATCTTTTCAGCCAGTTTTTTATTTTGGCGTGGATAAATACAGTCAAGCCCGGTTCCCAGTACCGCCAGTGTTTTTCCATCGCCCCGAAGAGCACCGGCATGAGCTGCTGCATCGACCCCCAGTGCCAAGCCACTGGTAATAGCAAAACCCTGTTGCACAAGATCGTGTGCAAATTGATTGGCATTGTTGAGACCGACTGGCGTGGGCCGACGACTACCGACTATGCCTATTTGCGGTAACTCTAAACATGAGCTGTTGCCACGCAAATATAACAGTGCTGGCGGGCGACTGATTTGCTTCAGCAACTCTGGATAATTGATATCATCACAGGCCATTAGTTCTATATTTAAATCGATAAGATCCGACAGTATTCGCTGTAGCTTTTCACCCAATTTTGAATTTAGAGGATTACTACAGAAACTTGTCCATAGGTTTTTGACTTCGCCTTTAAAGGCTTGTGCCAGTTGATATTCATTGAGATGCAATAGTGCCGTGGCACAACCAAAACGCTGAATTAACTGCCAATATTTAGCACAACCAACACCGGGAAGTTGCAATAGTGCCAAGGTGACAAATGTGGAATCGGGAAGTTTAGAACAGAAGTCAGAAGCAATTCTAGACATGCAGCATCCCTGTGCAAATAAAGCCAACCCCTAGTCCATTAGGGGTTGGTTAACGAAAAAGTTAAGCTATTAAGGCTTCTTAACCTTGTCGTTCACGGTTAAAGGCTTACTAGCCTCTAATACCAAACCGTAGCTCATCTTCTCGAAGGTGCGAAAAATCATCAACAATCCGGCGCGCTCGTCCGGCAGGGTAATAGTTTCATTACGAACACGGTCCTGAATAGTCTCGCCGCGCTTGTAGATAGCCAATACATTGCCCTCCTCCAAACCCTCGCGGTCACCGCGGTTAATCATTACCACGTTAAGCTTACCGACCTGAGAAACCCCACCCTCAACGTCCATAATCACACCTTCTACAAATTCTTCCGGTGGCGACGGATAAAAGGTGGATTCAACAGCGCGCTCCTCAAAGGGTAGCAAGCGGTCATCAATGCGAATTTCTTCGGTGGTGCGGGTCACCTCCATAGTACTGATATCTTTATGGCGATCGCGCAGCTTTACAGTGCCGATGTCCAGCGCCTCTAAGCCCAAAATTTCATTAGTTACTGGGTCTTTATAAACCTTACCGCGACGATAAACCCCAAATACAGGGGTGTCCTCGTCTAGAGTGCCGCGAGCGTAAAGCTCGTCGCCTGCACCCACAATCAAACGACCATCACTGCCCTGTACTACATAAGCGGCGGCATCGAGCTCGGCCGATGTAACAATACGCCCCTTAGACAAGAAGTTATCTACCGCGTCTAACGGAATAGCCGGAATCGCAGCAGCAGAGGGAACCACGCGCTCTTGCGGCGACAATTTAGTGATGCCATCGGAGGGCAGCAATTTATACGTGCGACTGCCATCACCACGATCGACCGTTAGGCGCGCTTTGCCATCGAGATAGATCAAACGCACCACGTCACCAGGATAGATAAGGTGTGGGTTATCAATCTGCGGGTTAACCTGCCAAATCTCTGGCCACATCCACGGGTTCTGCAAAAAAGTATCAGAGATATCCCACAGCGTGTCGCCCTTCACCACAGTGTGGCTATCGGGATGATTTGATTTCAGCATTACTTCTTCTGCCCAAGTGGGCATACTAATTAAAGTAGCGGCCGCCAAGCCGAGTAGTGTCTTCTTTATCATGGAAACCGGTCCTATTGCATTCGGCACTGGGAGATGGCTAGTTATAGACGTTATAATAGCTTAAACCTCTGCGCATTTTCTGTCATATGCTCTTTATACACCAAAGCTGAGCATAATGAAGGTACTTCAGTTTAGATAGAAGTCCAACAGATTGATAATGTAAGCAGTGCAATTTATTCTTTTACTAGAAGTTTGTCACAGCAATTATGCCTATTCTTGATATTTTAGAGTTTCCCGACCCGCGTTTGCGCACTGTTGCCAAAGATGTTGCCAGCGTTAATGACGCAATACGCGCCTTAATTGATGACATGTTTGAAACCATGTACGCCGCACCGGGTGTGGGTTTAGCCGCCACACAAATTAATGTGCACCAGCGTTTGATGGTAATCGACACCTCCGAAGAGCAAGATCAGCCACTGGTGTTTATCAACCCTACGGTTACAGCGCTGGATGAGGTTATGCATGACTACGAAGAGGGTTGCTTGTCGGTGCCAGGCTTTTATGAGTCGGTCTCTCGCCCCGAACACATTCGCGTTACCGCTCTGGATCGCAATGGCGACAGCTTTACCCTTGAACCCGACGGTTTACTGGCTGTGTGTATTCAACACGAGCTGGACCATCTTAACGGCAAGCTCTTTGTCGACTATGTGTCCCCCCTTAAACGCAATCGCATTAAGAAGAAGTTGGAAAAAGCCCATAAGCACAACGCTTAACGCCCTGCGACAAACACCTAATAGCGAATACTTATGACTCAAGCGCCCGATAGCCTGCGAATTATTTTTGCCGGCACACCAGACTTTGCCGCCGCCCATCTGCAGGCACTGCTCGACAGCACTCACCAAGTAATTGCGGTTTACTCGCAGCCCGACCGACCGGCTGGACGCGGCAAAAAACTCAAGGCCAGCCCGGTAAAAGAGCTAGCGCTTGCACACGATATTCCGGTTTATCAGCCGCTTAACTTTAAACTTGAGCCAGATCAGCAACAGCTGGCAGAGCTCAATGCCGACCTCATGGTGGTGGTTGCCTACGGCTTACTGCTGCCAAAGATTATTTTAGCGACACCCAAGCATGGCTGCATCAATGTGCACGGTTCTCTATTACCGCGCTGGCGCGGTGCGGCACCGATTCAGCGGGCCATAGCAGCGGGCGACAACAAAACCGGCGTCACAATTATGCAGATGGACATCGGCCTAGATACCGGCGCCATGCTGTTAAAAGCCGAATGTGATATTACCGAGTCCACCACTACCGCCAGCCTGCACGACGAATTAATTGCAGTGGGCGCACCAGCCCTGCTGCGAACACTAGAACAGGTGGTCACGGGCACTCTTAAACCCGAACAACAGGATGACACCCTGTCGAACTATGCCGCTAAAATCAGTAAACAAGAAGCATTGATCGACTGGTCGCAAGCGGCCACCGATTTACATCGCTGTATTCGCGCCTTTAACCCTTTTCCTGTTTGCTACAGCACCCTTGGTGGTCAGCGCTTAAAAATTTGGGCCGCCGATATAGCTTCGCAAAAAACCAATGGCAAGCCTGGCTCTATTAGCGCCATTAATAGCACCAGTATTACTATTAACTGCGGCACAGGTCAGTTAGCACTTACAACCCTGCAATTACCCGGTAAGAAAGCCATGCCGGTTGCCGATATTTTGCGCGGTAGCAGTGACAAATTTTCCCTCAACAGTGTGCTTGGCGCCGAGGTTTAAAGTATGACACCAGCGCCCAGCACTCAAACGCCCCAAGACGCTCGCACCGCCGCCGCAAAAACATTGGCACGCGTGTTCGCTCACAACGAATCCTTGGCCAGCTTGCTGCCCGCTACGCTGCCCCGCGTGGCAGAGAGCGAGCGCAGTTTTTACCAACAGCTCTGCTATGGCAGTTTGCGTTGGTTTTACCAGCTCAACCCACTGCTCAGCAGCCTAGTCCCTAAACCGCTAAAAAGTAAAGACAGTGACATTCAAGCGGTACTGCTAATCGGCCTGTATCAATTATTGCACAGCCGCGTACCCGATCACGCGGCTATTGCCACTACCGTCGAGATCACCAAACGTCTAAAAAAACCTTGGGCCAGCAAACTGGTGAATGGGGTATTGCGAAATTTTCAGCGCCAGCGCGAACAGCTATTTAGCGCACAGAAAAACAATCCCAGTTTTATTAGCGCTCACCCTAAATGGTTAGTAAAAAGTATTACAGAGTCTTGGCTTGACGATGCTAGCCGTGTGTTTGATGCCAACAATCAGCAACCGCCCTTTAGCCTGCGCATTAATCCGGCCTACTGCAGTCCCACCGAGTATTTGTCAAAACTGCAGACAGCCAACAAAGAAGCTAAAGTAACGCCCTTTAGTCAAGTGGGTGTCACTTTGGCACAAGCCTGCGATGTATTTACTCTGCCTGGATTTAGCGAGGGAGGCGTCAGTGTACAAGATGAAGCCGCACAACTAGCCGCTTCGCTGCTCGACTTACAACCGGGCCAACGAGTGCTAGATGCCTGCTGCGCTCCCGGTGGCAAAACCGGCCATTTGCTCGAGACCGAACCTAATCTGGGGCCCATAATGGCGCTTGATCTAGAGCAAAAGCGCCTCACCCGTGTATTTGAAAACTTAACGCGGCTGGGCCAAACCGATCGAGTAGAAGTGATCTGTGGCGATGCCGCCGAGCCCTCAAAGTGGTGGGACGGGGTCAGCTTCGACCGCATTCTACTCGACGCCCCCTGTTCAGCCACTGGTGTAATTCGCCGCCACCCCGATATCAAGCTACTGCGCAAACCTGCCGATATTGATAAGCTAGCGCGGTTGCAGTTACACATTCTGCAGGCTTTGTGGCCGCTGCTTAAGCCTGGCGGCCGCTTGGTGTATGCCACCTGCTCGGTAATACCGCTAGAGAACACGCGGGTTATTGAACAATTTATCGCTACACAAGCTGACTGCGACGAGTTTCGCCTAGACGTAACATGGGGTTTAGAGCAGACCTGTGGCCGCCAACTGCTGCCACAACACGGTGGCAACGACGGCTTTTATTATGCGGTTTTGACTAAACTTGATGCCTGACGGGAAACGGTAAAAAAATGAAAATTATCATTCTCGGCGCCGGCCAAGTTGGCGGTACACTGGCTGAAAACCTCGCTAATGAGGCCAACGATATCACTGTGGTAGACACCTCAGATGCTCGCTTACGCGAACTGCGTGACCGCATCGATATCAGTGTGGTCAACGGCCCAGCCTCTCATCCCGGCGCCCTGCTACAGGCGGGTATCGAAGATGCTGACCTACTGATTGCCGTGACCAGTAACGATGAGATTAATATGGTCGCCTGTCAGGTGGCCCACACTCTGTTTAACACTCCCACCAAAATTGCCCGAGTGCGCTCTAGCTCCTACCTCGACAATAAAGACAAACTGTTTCAAAACGACGCTATCCCCATTGATGTTCTGATCAGTCCCGAACAACTGGTGTGCGACTACATCTTCCGCCTAATCGAACACCCGGGCGCACTACAAGTACTCGATTTTGCCGATGGCTTAGTACAACTCGTAGCCATGAAGGCATACTACGGTGGGCCTCTAATCGGTCAGGAACTGCGTTTTTTACGCAAGCATATGCCCGGTGTGGACACACGGGTAGCGGCTATTTTTCGCCGCGATCGGCCCATCACACCCGAAGGTTCAACGGTAATCGAAGCCGAAGACGAAGTTTTCTTTATTGCCGCCAAAAGCGATATCCGCGCTGTAATGAGTGAGCTGCGCCGCCTAGAAAGCCCCTATAAACGCATCACTATTGCCGGCGGTGGCAATATCGGCCTGCGTTTAGCGCGCCGACTGGAGCAACGTTATTCAGTGCGCCTGATAGAGTTTAATGACAAGCGCGCCGAGCACTTAGGTAATATCCTCGAGCACACACTGGTGATTAAGGGCAGCGCTTCAGACCAAGACTTACTGCTGGAAGAAAACATCGAGGCCACCGATGTATTTTTAGCCCTAACCAATGACGACGAAGCCAATATTATGTCGTCGATGCTAGCCAAGCGCCTAGGGGCTCGAAAGGTAATGGCTCTCATTAACAACCCCGCCTATGTCGACTTAGTGCAAGGCGGCGAGATTGATATCGCCATATCTCCGCAGAGCACCACCATCGGCTCGATGCTCACCCATGTGCGCCGCGGCGACATGGTTAATGTGCACTCACTTCGCCGCGGAGCCGCAGAAGCTATTGAGGTAATCGCCCACGGCGATTCACGCACCTCAAAAGTCGTCGGCAAAGCCGTAGAAGATATCGATCTGCCACAGGGCGCTAATATCGGCGCTATAGTGCGCGAATACGACGGTCACAGTAGCGTTATTATCGCTCACGACGATACCGTCATTGAAACCGGTGACCATGTTATTGTGTTTCTGGTCGACAAGCGCCACACCCGCGATATTGAAAAATTATTCCAAGTCGGCTTTAGCTTCTTTTAAATAACCCAATCACGGAAATTAATCGCTAATGCACTTTGCTATTATCGCTAAGGTTCTCGGCATTCTCTTAATGCTGTTCAGCCTGACCCTATTTCCACCAATTTTGGTGTCTATTTGGTACGCCGACGCTAACCATCTAGCTTTTCTATTGGCTTTTGCCATTACCTTTAGCACTGGGTTAGCATTATGGTTTCCAGTCCATAACCACCGCGGTGATCTGCGTACTCGCGACGGGTTTTTAGTCACTGCACTTTTTTGGACAGTACTAGGACTGTTCGGATCTCTCCCTTTTCTATTGTCCAACAGTCTCAGTTTATCGTTCACCGATGCCCTGTTTGAATCGCTATCTGGCCTAACCACCACCGGGGCGACAGTGATCACGGGGCTGGATATACTGCCCAAATCCATTCTCTACTATCGCCAGCAACTTCAATGGCTGGGCGGTATCGGTATTATTGTTATCGCCGTGGCGATACTGCCGATGCTCGGCATCGGTGGCATGCAGTTATATCGCGCCGAGACGCCTGGGCCGGTTAAAGATTCGAAGCTAACACCACGCATCACCGAGACCGCCAAAGCACTTTTTTTGATGTATTTGGCTCTTACCGTCATCTGCGGATTCGCCTATTGGCTAGCGGGCATGTCTACCTTTGACGCCGTCGGTCACGCTTTTTCCACCGTTGCCATTGGCGGCTTCTCCACTCACGACGCCAGCATTGGCTACTTCGACAGCCCCACCATTTCGATCATTTGTACTTTTTTTATGATTGTAGCTGGTATCAATTTTGCACTGCATTTTTTAGGCTGGAACGACAAAAGTCTGCGCAATTATTTACGCGACCCCGAGTGCCGTTTTTATCTCGGCTGGATAGCCGTAGGTATGGTAATTACTGTGGGCTATCTCTACTGGAGCAATACCTACAACTTAGGTGACAGCCTACTATATGGTAGCTTTGAACTGGTTTCCATTCTCACCACCACCGGCTTTGGCACAGCAGACTTCAGTCTTTGGCCGACATTTTTGCCCTTTATGCTATTCCTGTTTGCTTTTATGGGGGGCTGTGCTGGCTCGACGGCTGGCGGCATGAAGGTGATTCGAGTGCTGCTCATTTACAAGCAGGGCATGCGCGAGATATATCGCCTCATTCACCCCAATGCCGTCTTCCCGATAAAGATCGGCAGCACCACGGTGTCGGATCGAGTACTGGAATCGGTATGGGGATTTTTCTCAGTCTACCTGTTAGCCTTTGTAGCGATGTTTATGTTGCTCATGGCCTCGGGGCTCGATTTTGTTACCGCCTATTCCGCAGTCGGCGCCTGTATTAATAACCTCGGCCCTGGTATGGGCCAGGTAGCCGCTCACTATGGCAACATCAACGATTTTGCCAAATGGGTGTTGTGTTTTGCTATGTTGTTAGGGCGCCTGGAGGTGTTTACGTTGCTAGTACTGTTTACGCCAATGTTCTGGCGAAAATAGGGCATTTATAAAGCAACAGCCTTTATAGGGGTGCCAGCTGACAATTGATTGAAGACAAGCGGTTTTTTATCCACACGCTGTCGAAAGGAAAATGCTTATGTTCAGAATAAACAGTATGCGCTGGTCACGATGATGTCATTGAGCCGTTAGTTGCGCACCTATACTTATATACTCGGCAACTGCTCCTAGGTTGCTCTCTCTCCTACATACCCGCAGTCGTCCCGCCTTGTGCGCTCGACTACCTCAGTCTGCAAAGATAATACTCGCTTATTGAGCGCTAACTCCAAGCTTCATAAAAGCTAATCAAGGTACTTAAAAAAATTTCCATGGCAGCTCTAACATTAGAGGTATTGGAAACCTCTGTAACAAATTCGGTAAAAAAGTTAATTCAGGGGCCAATACAAACATAGTTAATTTTTTAAACTAAAAAACATTAGTAACTATAATAAAATAAGGCCTTAATAATGCAGTAGTAATGAGAATAAAAATAAGGAGCACCGTCGCAAAACACTCGTTATTTTCTTGGTTTTTTATTACTTTAAAAATTATGGCTATTATTACAATTATTTTAGCGCATTAATTGTTAGGGTATCGTATAAATACCTGCTAATAATTAATTCTCTTATTGATAATGTATGTTTGCCATCAACACCTACGCAAAATTTATTGGAGTATATTTTATATGTTTGATACTTATGCAATAGCTTTATTAGGCATATTGACAATCATATTAACTGTTTTGGTTCAAAGTCTAGTAGCTGCAATATCTAAGGCTGCTGAACCAGGAGCTATACCGGGTAAAATAGATCTATCTTTGAGTCATTCATCATTCGTTTTTCGTGCAAATAGAACTTTTGCTAATTCATTAGAGAATATTGCCGTAATGCTTGGCGCTTCTTTTTTGGCAATTTTTGTTGGGGTGGATACATTTTGGACAGGCTTAACAATCTGGATCATGGCAGTATCAAGAATAATTCATATGATTTTATATTATTTAATATCGACAGAAAAAAACCCCAGCCCAAGAAGTTATTTTTATTTGATCTCACTAATCGCTAATATGCTGCTGCTTATTTTATGTGGTATCTCTATTGCTTAAAAAAATTACCCAAGCGGACGCTAGATATTTATTAGTATTGCTTCTTTGCCAGTTTAAAAAGCGGTTTCGCGCTACTTAATAAGGCATTATTTGCATTCATTAAACCAACATTCGGTGAGGTCTTTGAGGTCATTATCTGAAAAAATGCAGTGGTACTGTCAACGAGAGCAAAGACTCTGGAAGCGTATATATCATTTCATCGAGATGGCTATTATTTCAATATCAGCCATCGCTCTTGTTATTTTAATTCAAATCAATGGCGACGGTACAAACCTGCAAACAGCTATTACCGTATTTATCACTGCAATTGCCACAAGCTCTGCATCATTAACGCCAGTGATACTTAAATCCAAAAGTTTAACTCGCTGGCAAACACAGGCAGTAACCTTAGGTCTGGGCTGTGGGGTGGGTATATCAGCGATCTGCACGCTACTATTGTTAGAGTTACAGTTGACGGGCCTAT
This sequence comes from uncultured Cellvibrionales bacterium, assembly GCA_963933095.1. Classification (GTDB taxonomy): domain Bacteria; phylum Pseudomonadota; class Gammaproteobacteria; order Pseudomonadales; family Cellvibrionaceae; genus UBA1124. Next base: position 7,294 of record CAWVSV010000046.1, on the reverse strand, counting down.
AACGCCTAAATAAAACAGCGACTCTATATAACGTTAGCTCACCGAATCGTAGTTTTTCGAGTAACATTACCCGAGTCAATATTGGCGGCGATGCCCTTGCCATTCGCTAGTGGTTACCGTCTAATATGTGCGAACGGCTAGCACACCACTGAGGGCTTTTACCCTATGAAAACATAGCCGTGTTTAACATACCGCTTTAAGCGTTGGTCTGTCAGTGATAACGGATCATTGAGTAATAAATTTCACTCTCAAAAGGAGCTAGCTATGTCAGAAGAAAAAGAAGTATGGTTTGGAAACCCATCCCAAGCGGTCAATCTTGGCACATTCATTTTTATGGGGCTATTTTTTTGGCTGGTAATTCCGCTGCTCGTTATTCTTTGGAAGTGGCTGGTGATAAAAAATACTAAGTATGAATTAACTACCGAGCGGCTTAGAACTCGCCATGGCGTGCTCAATAAAAAAACTGATGAGTTAGAACTCTATCGTGTTCGTGACTACAAATTTGAGCAGCCATTTTTCCTCAGGTTGTTCTCTTTGGGTAACATTGTTTTACAAACTTCTGATAAATCTGATCCACAGGTAGTTCTCAGCGCTATCCCTAATGGTGAAGAGTTGCGCGAGAAACTCCGTACACACGTTGAAGCGTGTCGTATGAAGAAGGGCGTTCGTGAAGTAGATTTCGAATAGGTGGCCGGTATGTCTTCATTCGAAATCGTAGTATTAGTGGTTGGCAGCGGCCTATTGTTACTGGGTGGGTTATCGGGTTATGCGCTCTTTACTCGTGCTCTTAAAGTTGCAGACAAGTTTGGGGATGAGACCAATATTGGAACTCTATGGGGGCTGTTTATTCTTGGCTTGTCGGCGGGCTTACTTTTAATCTGGTGGGCTTTGCCATAGAGCCTTAGCAGATAAAGTATCTCAGTTTTTCTGGTGCTTGCTTATACCGGCAACGTAGGAAATAGAGCGCACACGACCATTATAGATAACAGAAGTGCCCATAAAGCATCCGTTCAGATTATGCAGGAGCAAGTAAGCTAGAGAATGTAGCTTGTCATCGAGTACAACCTGCCCTGTTCAAACGCTAATACACTTTATTTGCCCCTTCTGGCTGCTTACGAAAGCGCTTATATTCCCATTGATACTGCTCGACACAATTGCTGACACTGTCTTCGATTGATCTGTTCAATGCTGTTGCTGATTGCAATAAATCGGCTGAGTAAATAGCCGTATCAGGTTTGGTAAACACCATTTCAAATCCGCCTTTCACTCGCTTCGCCAGCACCATAACGGCGGTGCAGTCGGTGCGATCAATAAGCTTATGAATCAGCGTCATAGTAAGCGCCGGCTGCCCATAAAAGGGGGCGTAGATGCCGCCCCTGATGTCTGGCACCTGATCTGGTAGCATTCCCACACAACCGCCCTTTTTAAGGGTTTTAATCAATGCTATAACGCCTTTTAAATTTGCTGGTACTAGCTTTGATCCAGCCTTTTCTCGCGACTCTAAAACCAGTCTATCCAACGCAGCATTTTCACTCGGCGCGTACATGGTTGTGAGTCCCCAGCGCTGACAAATATAGGGGCCAGTAACTTCCCAATTGCCTAAATGGGGGCACAGGAACATAACACCTTTACCTTTGCCGATAGCCTCGATAACTATTGCTTCATTGACTACTGTCAGCACTTTAGTTTCGAGCCATGCGTGCGGCTTAATCCACACTTGTGCGGCTTCAAACAGCGTTTTACCTGTCGCTATCAAGCTGGCTCTGGCCAGCAACTTGCGCTCCGCCTCTTCCTGCGCAGGCAGGCACAACTGCAAATTGGTCTGGGTTACTTTTGCTGCGCGGCCCTGTAGCAACCATAGGATATTACCGCTTAAAGCCCCCAAATATCGCCCCCAAGGTAGAGGCAGGTGACCAATCGCTTTTATCAATAAAGGTATGAGTTTTTGCACGGTGATGTTTCGCTGTTTTATTCGCATTAGCCAAAAGAACGCAGCATAGCCCAGATTCTCGACGACGATAAGGTGCAGGCTTGCTTGCATCTCGCTATAATCAGCGGTTTTTTAGCGCCACAAGCCTCTTTCTTGTTTGTCGAACTGGGCGCATGCGAACCATAAGCGGGACAAAAACGTGTCAGATACTCCAGCAAAACAACAAAAACCAGATATTTCCACTTTTCAGGGTCTTATTTTAGCCTTGCAACAATACTGGGCTCGTCAGGGCTGTGTGATTTTGCAGCCGCTGGATATGGAAGTGGGCGCCGGCACCTTTCACCCCGCCACCTTCTTACGCGCCATCGGCCCCGAAACATGGAGCGCTGCCTACGTACAACCCTGCCGCCGCCCCACTGACGGTCGCTACGGTGAGAACCCCAACCGCCTGCAACACTATTATCAGTTTCAGGTAGTGCTTAAGCCAAACCCTGGCAATATTCAGGATCTGTACTTGGAGTCATTGCGCGAACTGGGCATAGACACTAACGTGCACGATATTCGCTTTGTTGAAGACAACTGGGAATCACCCACGCTTGGGGCTTGGGGCTTGGGCTGGGAAATTTGGCTAAATGGTATGGAGGTAACTCAGTTCACCTACTTCCAACAGGTCGGCGGCCTTGAGTGTTTCCCGGTCACCGGAGAAATAACCTATGGTCTCGAACGCATCGCTATGTACCTGCAAGGTGTCGATTCAATTTACGATTTAGTTTGGACCGTAAATGCCGACGGCAAAAATATCACTTATGGCGATGTTTTTCATCAGAATGAAGTGGAAATGAGTACTTACAACTTTGAAGAGGCTGATGTCGACTTCTTGTTTCAGACTTTTGATGTCTGTGAACGCGAGTCGGCGCGCTTGGTCGAAAAAGGCCTGCCACTGCCCGCCTACGAAATGGTGATGAAAGCCTCTCATGCCTTTAATCTACTCGATGCCCGCCATGCAATCTCAGTCACTGAGCGTCAGCGCTATATATTACGAGTGCGTACTCTAGCTCGCGCCGTGGCTCAGGCTTATTACGACAAGCGTCTGGCGCTAGGTTTCCCGCTGGCCGATAAAGCTCTGGCCGATGAGCTCATCGCCGCAGCTAATGACGCCAAACAAGCCAACGCCAAATAACGAATTAATCAGGCACGCCACGAGCGGGCTGACAAAGAGACGCACGCACGAGCGATCTAAGGAATAATAAGATGAGCACAGATTTTCTGGTAGAACTGGGCACTGAAGAGCTACCGCCAAAAGCGTTAAAGAAACTCAGCGCCGCGTTTAGCGCGGGCATTATCAAAGGCTTAAAAGAGCAGAAATTAGAATTTGGCGCGGTTAAAAGCTATGCCACACCGCGTCGTTTAGCATTAGTCGTCGAGCAACTTGCCGAGCAGACTCCGGTTAAAGAAGTTGTAGCCTGGGGACCTCCGGCAAAAATTGCCTTCGATGCCGATGGTAACCCATCGAAAGCGGCCGAAGCCTTTGCCCGTAAAAACAGCTTAGACGTTAGCGATCTAAAAATCGAGAGTGATGGCAAGATCGATAAACTATGCCATCGCGCCAGTGCTGGCGGCGTCAATACTGCAGAATTACTCGGTGCTATTGTTAACGCCTCGGTTAAAGCGCTGCCCATTGCTAAACGCATGCGCTGGGGTGCTAGCCGCACTGAATTTGTGCGTCCGGCACACTGGTTAATTATGTTGCTTGGCAATGAAGTGGTGGATGCCGAAGTGCTGGGTATAAAGGCTAATCGCGTTACTCGCGGCCATCGCTTTCACTACAACCAAGATTTAATTATCGACTCGCCCGCCAGCTATGCTGAGCAACTGCGCGCACCCGGCCACATTATTGCCGACTACGCCGAGCGCCAAGCGATGGTTGAAGAGCAGGTTATAGCTGAGGCCAAAAATGTCGGCGGCATAGCAGTAATTTCTCAAGATTTACTCGATGAAGTAACTGCTCTAGTTGAATATCCTGTTGCTTTAACTGGTAAATTTGAGCAGCGCTTTTTAGATGTGCCAGCCGAAGCACTGATTTCTTCTATGGCTGAACATCAAAAATATTTCCATGTGGTTGATGGCAGTGGTAATTTGAAGTCAAACTTCATTACTGTCGCCAATATTATCTCTACAGACCCAGCGCAGGTAATCGATGGTAACGAACGTGTTATTCGCCCGCGATTAGCCGATGCCGCATTTTTCTTTGAGACCGATAAAAAGTCCAACCTCAGCGCCATGCGCGAGCGCCTGCAGAAGATCGTTTTCCAAGCTAAGTTGGGCACAATTTATGATAAAACTGAGCGTGTATCGAAGCTTGCGGCCAATATTGCCGAGCTAATCGGAGGCAATGCCGACTACGCTGCACGCGCAGGCCTACTGTGTAAATCAGACCTTGTCAGCGAGATGGTCTGCGAGTTCGACAAGATGCAGGGCATCGCTGGGCGCTATTACGCGCTCAACGACGGTGAGCCAGCAGAAGTTGCAGAAGCTTTAGCCGAGCAGTACCTACCTAAATTTTCCGGCGACAAACTGCCAGAGACTCTAACCGGAACACTGGTGGCACTATCCGATCGGCTCGACACTATTGTCGGCATTTTCGGCATCGGTCAAAAGCCGACCGGTTCTAAAGATCCTTTTGCTCTGCGCCGCGCCAGCTTGGGTGCCCTACGCCTGCTGGTAGAGAAAGAACTGGATCTCGACCTGAGCGATTTATTACTGCTAGCCGCCAAAGGTCACGCTGACAATATTGAAACAGCCGACACCGCTGCCAGTGAATCCCTGGCCTATATGCTCGAGCGTTTCCGCGCTTGGTATTTGGATGAGAATATCTCCGCCGAAGTCTTTCAGGCGGTAAGTGCCAAGCAACTAACTACACCGTTAGATATTAATAAGCGTGTACACGCCGTTAACGCCTTTACCCAACTGCCAGAAGCCCAGGCCTTAGCTGCCGCCAACAAGCGCGTGTCCAATATACTTGGCAAGCTTGAGGGCGAAGCGCCGAGCAACCTAGACAGCGGCTTATTGCAGGAGAACGCTGAGAAAGCCCTCGCTGAACAGGTTGCCAGCAAATCACTTGAGGTAGCGCCACTATTTGCCGAGCGCAGATATGCAGAAGCCCTAGCCGCTCTTGCTAGTCTGCAAGGTACCATCGACACCTTTTTCGACGATGTGATGGTTATGTGTGATGACCTGGCTCTGCGCAACAACCGTCTGGCACTGTTGGCTCAGCTGCGCGGCCTGTTCTTAGAAGCTGCTGATATCTCACTTTTGGTTCCCGAAAAGAAGAAGTAATCATGAGCGATAACATTCTCGAAGCCGGTGTAACTAAATTAGTCATTCTCGATAGAGACGGAGTGATTAACGTAGAGCGCTCGGATTTTGTAAAATCTGCTGACGAATGGATACCAATTGAGGGCAGTATCGACGCGATTGCACGATTGCACAGCGCCGGTTTCACGGTGGTAATAGCCACCAATCAATCTGGGCTGGCTCGGAATAAGTTTGACTTGGATGATTTAGAGGCCATGCATGCCAAATTCACCAACTTGGTATTGGATGCTAGCGGTGAAATTGGCGCCATCTTTTACTGCCCCCACAAGGCCGAAGACAACTGCTATTGCCGCAAACCTAAGGCTGGCTTAATAGAAGCTATTGAGGCCGAGTTTAACGCCTCCGCCGAGGGCATGCCGTTTGTTGGCGACAGCCTGCGCGATTTACAGGCGGGCCTATTGAAAGGCTGTGACCCGATTCTAGTAAAAACTGGTAATGGTGAAAAAACTCTAGGCGAAATAAGCAACTGCAGTGACTTTGATGGTATTAAAGTGACCAGCTTCGACAATCTTGCTGCGGCTGTCCCCCACATTATTAAGACTTATAGCTAAGAGAATCTCTGCTTATGCTGTTATTTTTGCGCTCGCTGCTGTTTTCTCTCGGCTATTTTGTCGCCGTAATTGTCATCTCAATTTTAGGTGTTCTGGCTTGGCCGCTGCCGTTTAAATTTCGCTTTCAAATTGTCACACTGTTAAACCGCTTTGTGATGGTTTGGGTTAGTTTCTGCTGCGGTATACGATTTCAAATTAAAGGCCATTATGATGCCAGTGAAGGCCCTTACGTAGTTATATCCAAGCACTCCAGTACCTGGGAGACGATGTTTCTGCAGTACTATTTTCAGCCCATTAGCACTATTCTTAAACGCGAGTTGCTGCGGATTCCATTCTTCGGCTGGGGGCTGGCTACCCTGCGCCCGATCGCTATTGATCGCGGCAGCCCCATACAGGCACTAAAGCAAATTAAGAGAGAAGGTAAGCAACGCTTAGCGGACGGTACCAACGTTTTAATCTACCCCGAGGGCACTCGTATACCTTTTGGCGATAAGGGCACCTACGCTCGCTCAGGCGCTGATATAGCCAAGGCCGCCGGTGTTAAGATTATCCCTGTCGCCCACGATGCCGGCAGGCATTGGCCCAAAGGTAAATTTATTAAGCAGCCCGGCACTATTACAGTAACCATCGGCTCGCCTATGTCTACCGACGACCGTAAGAGCAAAGAAATCATGGCCGAAGTGGAGACTTGGATAGAGGGTAATATTGCTGAGATGAACTGACATCTGGGTTAGTTACCGAGGCAACCTAATCCACTAGCTCAGTTTTTAACAGAACCTATTTGCTATTGACATGGATGCCACGCTCCCCCCTTTAATTACCACCTCCCGATACTATTACTAGCGATACCTTTAACGCACTCAGTGCGCTAGCAACGGTTCACTACTTTCTACTATTAATTTAAATAATTTATTCAATCTTTAGCTAAAAATTCAGCTAAATTCTGCTTTTAGTTAACTTGCCTGTTAGTGCCAAGTCATTATTGAAACGCTACAAGATTACAGCGATTTTATTGTTATTACTTTTCTATAGCTCTGGTTTTTAAACTCAGGAGTGAAGCTCTGAGTGGATACTTATTTAACATTTAGAATGGTTGCCCTTTTCCATTAAAAACCTAACATGTAAGTTAACACTTACTATTTATTACAAGTAAAAAAAACCCGCTACTAAAATGCAGCGGGTTTTGTCTCTAGTCTATTTATGCTCACAACCTTAGACGTCTAAGTTTTCCACCGCTAAAGCATTGGTTTCGATAAATTCTCGGCGTGGTTCTACATGATCGCCCATCAAACAAGTGAAAATCTGATCCGCCGCAATAGCATCTTCGATCGTCACGCGCAGCATACGTCGAGCCTCTGGATCCATGGTGGTTTCCCACAACTGCTCCGGATTCATCTCGCCCAGCCCTTTGTAGCGCTGAATACTGTGACCGCGACGC
>CAWVSV010000045.1:0-19489 GCA_963933095.1 uncultured Cellvibrionales bacterium | reverse complement strand
GTGCGCGTTAACCTTTATGGCGAATCTATTTAACCAACCTGTCTAGCAAACCTATTTAACCAACCTGTCTAGCAAACCTATCTAGCAAACATTGTCGCTAATCTGCTTGGCCGGGACCGAAGGGTTTTAGCCATAGAATCAATTTCGGCAGCAGTGTCAGCGAGCCTAAAATTGCCGCGAACATGGCAAGGGCTGTCAGTAAGCCAATATAGTATCAACGCTGGGATAAACATCGACCGCGCCGTGCGCGTTAACCTTTATGGCGAATCTATTTAACCAACCTGTCTAGCAAACCTATCTAGCAAACATTGTCGCTAATCTGCTTGGCCGGGACCGAAGGGTTTTAGCCATAGAATCAATTTCGGCAGCAGTGTCAGCGAGCCTAAAATTGCCGCGAACATGGCAAGGGCTGTCAGTAAGCCAAAATATATCGATGGAATAAACATCGATAGTGCCAGAATCGAGAAACCAATAATAATGGTCACCGAGGTGTAGTACATGGCGCGACCGATGGACGCATGAGAGCGATGCATGGCGGCGGCATAATTGCCGTCGATGGCAAATTCACGTTTATAACGATGCAGATAATGAATGGCATGATCGACACCGACACCGACGGTGATAGCGGCAATGGTAATGGTCATCATATCCAACGGAATTTCTGCCAAGCCCATGCCCCCCATCACCACCGCAGCCGCCAGCATATTGGGGATAAGCGCAATCAAGGCAACACTAACGGAGCGAAACAGCACTAAGAACATCAACATGATGCCGATAAACACCGCACCCAAAGTGACAATTTGAGATTTAAACAGGCTCTGCAGCATATTGTTGTACAGCACTAACATGCCGGTGAAGTGTACCTGCTCAGGCTGCAAGCCAATTTCGTTAACAGCATAAGCGCGAATATCATCAATTAACTGCGCTCGACGCAGGTTTGAATCGGTTTCACGGGCGCGCAGAGTAATGCGCGTTTGATCGTGTTCCGCTGACAAATAGGGGTCTATTAAAAAGCCTTTCACCTCGGTCGGCAGCGACTGGCGCAATACCGCCAGTTCAAAGTCGTTGAGCTGACTGCCGTTGAGATCGCTGGCTACAGAATAGGCCGTGGCCAATGATTGCACCTTGCCAATCACCTGCCGTGATTCCAGGTAACGATGCAATTGACCGATCTCATCGAGGCCGGCACCGGTAAACCAATAACTCTGCTGAGTAGCGGCGAGCGTTTCTGTACTGTTCTCAGAAAATGGATCCGCCTCGGCGAAAGGGTCTTCCTCAGCTAAAGATTCCGGTGCCTCAAAAGGATCGGTTTCATCAAAAGGATCGAGTTGATTAACAGCATCAGTCTCGCTAAAGGGCTCATCGACATCTCTCCGCGCTTGCGGTTCAATAGCCGCGTCCAAGATGATTTCCAGAGTCGTGGTGCCGCCGAGTTCTTGGTCGATTATCGACATGCCTTGGTAAATTTCTGTCGACTTATGAAAATAATCGATAAAGCGGTTTTCCACTTCCAGGCGACTGATACCAAATACACTGATGGCCGCAGTTAGAATAGTCAGAACTATTAGCAACAAACCACGTTTTTCAGCAAAGCGGGAAAAGCGCAATGTTAACGCGGCGGAGTTGTCGCCTTTATCGCGACTCTGGCCCAACGGTAATAGCATTAACCCGGCCGGCAGCACAATAAACGACAACAGCAGTGCCAAGCTCAAGCCAATGGTCATCATCCAGCCAAAGTCGATCACTGGGCGTATATCCGACACCACCAGCGAAACAAAAGCGACAATAGTAGTGAGCGCAGAGTACAGGCAAGGGCGGGCCATAAAGTGTACGGTTTTGGCAACCAGTTGCGCCCGTGTCCAGCTGGGATTTTGTGCGTGCAGTTCACGAAAACGCACTACTAGATGAATATTAATCGCCAATGTCATGATGAGTAGCAGGGCGACAAAATTGGAGGAGATAACGGTCAGGCGCCAGTCGATCCAGCTAAGCCAGCCCAACACCATAACAACCGCCAACAAACATACGGCCAGCGGCAAAAACACAAAACGCGCCTGTCGAAAGATCACCCATAGCGTCAGCACGATAAACAACAAGATGCCGCACCCAAAAACCACTAGGTCGCTCTTAATAAAGTCGATCATGTCGGCGGTAATCATGGTCACCCCACCAAGAAACAGCTCAGCGCGATCGCGATAAGTCGCCACGATGCTGCGCACTTCATTGACTCGCGCGTGAGATCGGCTCTCTGCTGCGGTGCGATAGTCAAGAAATACCTGTGTGGCTGTTACCAGTTCTTGCTCTTGCGCCGTTGTTAACCCTTGGTCATCGCGCAAGTAGCGTAGTGCATCGCGCTGGCGCACCAAATCAATATAAGTGTTGTCGACGGCAATGTTCAGCAATACTGCCGTGGTCTGGCCGCTGGGGCTAAGAATCATATCCCGATAAATAGGGCTCTGATGAAATTCGCGTTTAGCCTGTTCGCGGTCAACACCGACCGTGGCCAGCGTGCGGGTCTCGGCCTTAATTTCACTCAGGCTGCGCATAGGGCTATACAGCAGTGGCAAATCGAGCATCGACTGGACACTGGCAACGCCTTCGATTTTACTTAAATCATCGCGCAACTCGGCTAAAGTGCGCAGTGACTGATCAGAGAATAAATCGACCTTGGGCGTATAAGTAATCACTAGAAAATCGCCGCTCTGATAGCGGGAGAAAATTTCACGGAAATAATCGACGTCACGGTCATGCTCAAGTGTCAGCGAGTCGGCCGAAGCATCGAGCTTAAAATTGGGTAAGCCGAGGGCCAACAGCAGCGCACAACTAAACACCAACAACAGCGACGCCAGCGGACGGTCGATAACGGTACGTTGAAATAACGAGGAGAGAAAAGAAAACATTAAGCGTCCTGAACATTAGCGGGGGTCAATAAGCGCGGACACAGTGAACACTGTGGCCCCATTTGCGTGTCTATTGTAACTAAATCGAAGCAGACCAACTAGTCTGGTTTGTTGATATGACTATGACCGCGGCGGGACTTCGCAAGTATTTGCTCGCGCAAACGCTGTTTGAGTGCATTTATTTCACAGCAGTTGCGGCGCTAACCTGTACTTCAAAAATCCAGCCGGCATCAGGATGCAATTAAATTTTCACTATACTCACAAACACTTGATAAGCCATGCTGTGAATTGTTTGCATATTTCAGAGTATATTGATCGCAGACGATACGATCAGGAATGTTCAAAATACAATTGAAGTCGGCAAAAAAGTACGGCATAACGGTAAAGAATACCGTTATGCCGTACCCCATCGATCGTTCAGCACAAACTCCGTTTAACCCTACCCTTGGTTCGAGCCACTAGGTAAGATCATCCGAACTTGATTTTGACCCAGCACATGGGCCTGGCCAATACGCATGCGAGGTAGCGCACCTATCAAGAGAATGAGTGAGAATATTACGACTTATTAATGCGGCTAGTTTAAATCCACCGCATACTTTTTCAGCAGCTCCATCGGTACAATTTCAAGCGCTTTTATATGAGTTCGAGTGAGATGAACTCTGGGCGCCATATTATTTTTTTGAGCCTCCAACCAGCGCGCGGCACAAAGGCACCAGCTGTCACCAGCTTGCACACCAGAAAAGTTATACTCTGGTATAGGTGTCATCAGATCATTGCCGCGAGAGCGAGAGTACTCCAAAAAATCCTGCGACGCTTCGACACAGATAGTATGGGAACCCATATCGTCTTTACAGGTATTGCAAACGCCATCGCGGAAAAAACCGGTAATAGGATCATCACCACAAAGTAATAACTTTTCACCAAAAACATTCACTGACTCATCAATTATCATTAACACTGTATCCTTTAAGGTTTTTTGTTGTTCAATGAAGGCTTAAAAACGTCGCCGCGGCCCCGGTTGATTACGCCTGTACCCAGCACCTGCCAACAGTTTCAGACGTTCATCCCATTGACCGTCGCTCTCACGGGCACAGGCTTCCTCGCTATCTAGCTGTACGTTCTGACGTACATCTTTGAGTACTATGCCAAATTTCAACAACTGCTTTTGAATGTTCTGGCGTAATGTAACGTCCTGCTGTTGATCACATGCTGCTGCCATTTCGATATCGCCACTAAATACACAGGTCACTTTTAAGCTACCAGGAAACTCGGTGTAGTTAGCTCGGTGGGTAAGCCAAAGGAAGCCGGCAATATCAACTTTTGCCTGCTCGCAGACTTCAGTCAGCGCTTTACAGACATTGCTATCAATTTTCTTGTTGGTTTTACTTAGTTTCATAATATTTGAATTCAAAATTTTTTGCAGAATAGTCAGTGTTAGTCAATAATCAGTAACGGCGTAAACGCAGCCATACCATGATTCCGGCAATAGCAAAGAACAGAGGCATACAGACAAGAATCGCCAGCACTTGGCGTCTTTCTATGCTGGTCAAGTCGAGTCGATCTACCTGAATATTCTTTTCGTTTAAATAGACAGGGGCGTCAGTTGCCGCCAGCCAGTTGGTTATATTGAGCCCCATTTGCGCATTACTATACTGCTCTATATAAATATTGGTTAAAAAGTCGATGTCGGTGAAAACAATAATCCGTGTGTCCGATGTCTCTTTAGCGGTCTTTTCTTCCAGCAGAACATAAGCGATGGGCACAGGACCCGGAGTGTCTACCCCCTTATCAAATACTGGCTCGACGCTAACATTTGCCTCGGCCCAGCTATTTACTGCCGATGCCGTAGAAACAATGGGGGCATATTTAATTGAGGTTCGGCGTTGATCCAGAATTCGAATAGAGCGCGGATGAACATAAAACGTATAATCTAAACCTTCGGTTATGGCTTTATGATGACCATAGTTTTTAGTCGCAGGGCTACCGATATCACCGCCAACATGGCTGTTGAAGTCGACCACAATATCAGCCTGTATGGCGAGCCCCCAATGATTGAGAATCGCGTTTAACGCAGAGTTATGGCTCTTAGCTGTGGTCTGCTCGATAAAAAATAACGCATCGCCACCGGCATCCAAATAAGTATTAATGGCCGCGGACTCCTGCGCTGTTAAATCATTAGCGGCAGCAGCAACCACCACGAGGTCGCAATCCTCTGGCACAACTTGGCCCACCCCCAGCATCAACTCTTGAGTGCGGATATTATTGGTCGCTAGCAGCTGCGCATAAATACTCAGACCAGAATTGTCCTCGTTAAGCAGTGAATATTCACTGTGGCCGACTAAAAAACACGCCTGTGTAGGCGCTCGAGTAACACTGGCAATAGCGTGAGTTAAATCGATTTCAGACAGTGCTGCTTCGCTAAAATCGACATCTTTACGTTCACCAGCGGATTGCACAATCACTTTACGTTCGCTGCCACTGACCAGATTACCAAATTTTGCCGCGTAACCAATGTCGGCAATAGGGTCGACGATTTCAGTACTGATAAGCCCCGCCGAAATTCGCTCGTACTCTTTTAATACATCTCGTAGGTATTGTGGCGGCTGCCCCACATAAAACGAAGTCAGTTGCACCGGTTGTTCCAGCGCACCGATATACTCGATCGTTGCTGGAGATAACGTATGCAGTTGGTGTGCCGTCACATCCCAACGCGCTGAATGACTATTAGCCAAATAATTAGTGCCGCTCCACAAAATAACTGTGCCCAAGACCATTATGATAATCACCAGTCGTTTGCCCCAAACAGGTGCGCGCTGGTGAAGTGTGGAATGCTGGCTTCGACAGATCGCGCCGAGCAACAACAGCGAACCGCCAAGCAATAGCAGTGCAATTACGGCCGCACTAAAATGTTGACTGACATACCAAGTCGCCGCCCCCAACAACACAGTCAGCATCGCCAAGCCAACGATAAACGGCAAATATTTAATGTTCATTTAATGCCACAATCTATTTTCAAGACTCAAGCGAGTCAACATAAGACAAACCACAATACCACTGAGATAATAAACAACATCCCCTGCAGTAATCATACCCGCGACAAAGTGATCGAGGTGGGTGCGAGTGCTCAGATACACGATGACGCTCTGTGCTGTACCGGAAAAATACGGCGCTAAACTGTGTGAAAAATACACTAAAAAGAGTATTAAATAAGAGATCATAGCCGCGACAATCTGGTGACGGGTCCAGGACGATGCCAGTAAACCCACCGCTATAAAAAATGCGCCCTCTAACCAAATACCAACATAGCCACTGAACAGAGTGAGGCGATCAGGATTACCAAAATACTCGACTATGGCGTAATAAACCAAAGTGGTAATGACTAATACTGAAAATAGCGCCACTATTCCCAAATACTTGCCCAGCACAATAGCACCATTAGAAATTGGCGCGGTCATTAAAAACTCCATAGTGCCCGCCGACTTTTCCTCTGCCAGCAACTTCATCGTCAAAATAGGCAGCAAAAAAACAAACATAAACTCCATTGCTTGAAATACTTCCTGCAGGGATGTTTCGCGATTGTCATCGGCGATAATAAAAAAGAAAATGTTAAAAATAGCCGTCATTACAATAATAATAAGGTAGGCAATGGGCGAGCGAAAATAGGTCAACAATTCTTTTTTTGCTATAGCTGTAACCGCACTCATCGTTCAGCTCCAAGCGGCTGGCGATGCAGATCGATAAATATTTTTTCCAGGGATTGCCGTTTACCATCAGGTGATAGCGATTGGGTCATAAGCGCATCGAGAGAATCATCGACAATGATATTACCCGTTTTAATAATAAGCACACGATGCGCTATCTGCTCTATTTCGGATAACGTATGGGTACTCAACAGCACTGTGCGCTGTTGTTGCTGATTATTTATGAGCTCGCGCACCTGCTGGTTTTGCACTGGGTCCAGACCACTGGTGGGTTCATCTAAAATAAGTAGTTTGGGCTGATGAATAATGGCCTGAGCAATACCCACCCGCTGCTTGTAACCTTTCGACAAGGTTGAGATTACTCGGCCCTTAACAGACTCCAATTGGCACTCATCTAACACTCGGTGCAGCTGATGGCGACGCTGTTTAGCGGCTATACCTTTTATCTCTGCTGCAAACCGAAGATAATCTTGCACCGTCATATTAGGATAAAGAGGAGGCGTTTCCGGCAAATAGCCGATGACCTTTCTAACCTCTAGCGATGACTTAGCGACGTCTTTGCCATCGATAGTCACAGTTCCGGCTGATGCCGGTAGAAATGCAGTTAAGATCCTCATCAAAGTGGTTTTGCCGGCGCCATTTTTGCCAAGAAAACCAACGATTTCTCCCGATTTGATTTCAAAGGACACTTTATTTAGGGCCTGATGCGAACCGTAATTTTTGGATACGTTCTGTGCAACAATCATACAATACCGAAGTTATTTACCATTTTCATATAACGATTAAACCGTGAACCAAATTTAGCCCTCGCCCCACTTCGGTAGCAACATCTGCTCTAGCCCCAACTGGTCCAAAATTCGCGCCACCACAAAATCGATCAAATCATTAACCGTGTGCTCGCAACCATTCTGCGGCGGACTGTAAAAGCCAGGGCTAGCGGGCAGTACTACCGCACCCAGTTGAGTGAGTTTGAGCATGTTTTCTAAGTGAACTTGTGAATAGGGTGCTTCACGCGGTACCACAATTAACTGGCGGCGCTCTTTAAAAGCGACATCGGCGGCGCGCTCGATCAAATTATTAGAGGCACCGCAGGCAATGGCTGACAGCGTGCCGCCACTAGCGGGGCAGACCACCATAGACGCGGGTGAGCTAGAACCTGAGGCCACCGGCGAGAACCAGTCGTCGCGGGCGAACAATGTCAATTGTTGCGCTTTAGCACTGTACTTTTCAGCTAAAAAATTCTGCTGCGCGGCCAAGCCTTTAGGTAATTTTAAATCGGTCTCGGTGGCAATCACGACTTCGGCGGCACTGGACAACAACAGATACACGCGGCAGTCGGCCGCCAGTAAGCACTCCAGTAGCCGCAGTGCGTATTGCGCGCCTGATGCACCCGTTATCGCCAGAGTAATGGTTTTGTTAAATTCAGCCATATTAATTAGCCTCTGAAAGTTGATCGATCAGTTTTTGATGTACGCCGCCAAAACCGC
This sequence comes from uncultured Cellvibrionales bacterium, assembly GCA_963933095.1. Lineage (GTDB taxonomy): Bacteria > Pseudomonadota > Gammaproteobacteria > Pseudomonadales > Cellvibrionaceae > UBA1124. The sequence goes on along the minus strand of CAWVSV010000045.1, from coordinate 11,401 downwards.
CATTGCTCATAATAACAATGTGCGACTTCTCAGCCAGACCCGACAACATTATGGCATCGCTGATTAAATCGTCGAGGTTATCGACCAATTTCGCCGGCACCGGCGAGTGATGCACCACCTCATCCAAGTCCCAGTCGACGCCATGCGGTTGATACCAGAGTACGTCGTCGGCCTCCATACAGGCGCGGCCCAACAAAGACTGATGCACCCCCATGCGCATGGTGTTGGAGCGCGGTTCGATCAAGACCACTATTTTTTCAGTGCCCACTTGGGCCCGCAATCCCTGCAACGTAGTGGCAATAGCCGTTGGGTGGTGGGCAAAGTCGTCGTAAACTTTAACGCTATAAGAGCCGCTATTGGAGGCAACCTTTACCTCGGCGAGACACTCCATACGCCGCTTTACACCGGCAAATTCACACAGTGCTTGCACCGCGATATCGGGCGTGACCCCAACATGACGCGCAGCGGCAATAGCCGCCAAGCCGTTGCTAACATTATGCCGGCCGGTGTGAGACCAATTGACGCTGCCGCAGTTTTCACCTTGGAAGCGAATTTCAAATAGGCTGCCATCGTCACTCAGTAAGTCAGCGCGCCAGTCGCCATCGCCACTAATCGAGAAGCTCTGCTGACCTGACCAGCAACCCTTTTCTAGCACCCGTGTCACCGACTCGACGCCCTCGGGCGCGATCACCATACCATTACCTGGAACAATCCTAACAAGATGATGAAACTGCTTTTGAATATCGTCGATACTATCGAAAATATCCGCATGATCGAATTCCAAGTTATTAATAATAGCGGTGCGCGGACGATAGTGAACAAATTTGGAGCGTTTATCGAAGAAGGCACTGTCGTATTCGTCGGCTTCGATGACAAAAAACGGTGTATCACCTAAGCGCGCAGAAACATCGAAATTTTTCGGTACGCCGCCAATCAAATAGCCCGGTGCCATACCCGCGTATTCTAAAATCCAGGCCAACATCGAGCTGGTGGTGGTCTTGCCGTGAGTACCGGAGCAGGCCAACACCCAACGGTCTTGCAGCACCTGTTCGCACAACCACTGTGGGCCAGAGGTATAGTGCAGCGCACTGTTGAGTACATATTCCACGGCGGGGTTACCGCGACTCATGGCATTGCCGATCACCACTAAATCCGGCTCGGGCAAAAATTGCGAGGTATCAAAGCCCTGATAAATATCGATACCCGCACGCTCAAGCTGAGTGCTCATGGGCGGGTAGACGTTTTCATCGCAGCCACTAACCTTGTGACCCAGCTCGCGCGCCAAGATCGCTAGGCTACCCATAAAGGTGCCGCAGATACCGAGAATATGAATGTGCATAATGAATCGCTTAGCTGATAAAAATATTCTAAGCAGCTTATCATATACACCATAGGTCAGTGAGCCGCGTGCTCTCCCCAAACCTCACTTAAGCGTTGATCTCGACCGCAGTTCCAACGGTAGTATTTATACCTAACTGGATTGCGCTGGTAATAATTTTGATGATAGTTCTCGGCGGGGTAGAACTTCGCTGCTGCCAGTAGCTGAGTTTGAATCGGCGTCTCAAAGCGGCCCGACTCGGCCAATACTAATAGACTGTCCTGTGCGGCTTCGCGCTGGGCTTCGGTGCTATAAAAAATAGCGGCAGCGTAGTGGCTGCCTCGGTCGCAGAACTGACCGCCGCCATCGAGCGGATCGATATTTACCCAAAAGGTCTGCAACAGCTGTTGATAACTGACTTTAGCAGGATCATAGATTACTTGCAGCACTTCAATGTGACCGCTTTTACCTGCTGACACCTGCTCATAAGTGGGGTTATCAATATGGCCACCGCTGTAACCTGAGTTAGTCGAGATAACACCATCAAGCTTATCGAAAGGCCTCTCCATGCACCAGAAACAGCCGCCAGCAAACATCGCGCTGGCAGTTTGGAACTTTTGCGTTTCAGCCCAGGAGAGCATTGACAACGACATAAGTAACAATATAGAAACTAGCTGCATAACAATCCCCATTGTGTATAACCATAAGACAGCATGAATTGCAGATAGTTTCCACCGAGCCAGCGCTGCGCTTGCAAGGTGTTACATTAATTCAAAGGTATTGGCCGGCTAAACCACTCATAAACCTCTAGGTATTTGGATATAAGTTCAGCTTTTTTACCTATTCAGGAGTCATTAGGCTGCAAAGTGGTCATCCAAGTAGCCATTAAAAGTCGCCGATGGTGATTTAGCCAGGATAATGAATAAAGGACTGTCTGATTGCATTAGACATTGGGCCATCTTCTTGCGTGACCAAAATGGACGCTAGTTTTTAGCTCGTCTTGCCAAATTAACTTAGATTACGACTGGAACAATTAACCTGCCAGAGAAAACAACGGCAACTAAGTTTAGCCTAAGCTCTTGCCGTAGGCCTGCGTCTAGCTCAAAATCGCCTTAAACGCTAAAACCTCATGCCCTGCGAGACCAACATGTTTGAAACTTTAGAAGCGCAAGCCGCCGATGCCATCCTCGGCCTGTCCATCGCCTACCGCGCCGACCCCAACCCGGCTAAAGTCGACCTCGGCGTTGGTGTCTATAAAACTGAGAGCGGTGCCACCCCAGTTATGCGCGCCGTTAAAGCGGCGGAAAAGATTCGCCTGAACAATGAGAGCAGCAAAAGCTATATCGGCCCCGCCGGCAGCCCAGCCGCCAATATGGCACTACAACAGCTGCTATTTGGCGCCGATCACCCCGCTTTACAGGCTAACCGCGTTCGCAGCGTACAGACACCCGGCGGCTGTGGCGCTCTGCGTGTGGCGGCCGAGCTTATAGCGCGGGCCAACCCCGATGCCACGATTTGGGTCAGCAACCCCACCTGGGTTAACCATATTCCGCTATTAAATAGTGCTGGTTTGCATATTGCCGAATACCCCTACTACGATTACGACAGCCACAGCCTGCAGTTTGACGCTATGCTGGCGACCCTTGAGCAAGTTAAGGCCGGCGATTTGGTGTTGTTGCACGGCTGCTGCCACAATCCTTGCGGCGCCGATTTAAGCCGCCAGCAGTGGCAAACTATTGCCGCACTGGCAAAAAAGAACGGCTTTACTCCCTTTATCGATATGGCCTATCAGGGTTTTGGCGAGGGCTTAGACGCAGATGCCTTCGGTTTGCGTCTATTGGCGACTGAGCTGCCGGAAGTGATCGTGGCGAGCTCCTGCTCGAAAAATTTCGGCCTGTATCGCGAGCGCGCCGGTATGCTCGCCATTGTCGGCGCCAACACCGAACAAGCCGACGCCACTCTATCGAATATTGCCAATGTAGTGCGCGGTAACTACTCAATGCCTCCCGCTCACGGCAGCGCCATTGTCGAGACGATACTGGCCGACAAAACACTGAGTGATGATTGGCAAGATGAATTGAGCGAAATGCGCGAACGTATTCAAAGTTTACGCCACTTATTGGTAGCAAAACTGATCGAGAAAGACTGCCAGCAAGACTTCAGCTTTATCGCCCGCGAATGCGGTATGTTCTCATTTTTGGGCTTAAGCAAAGCACAGGTGCATCAGTTAATAACGGACTACAGCATCTATATGGTCGATTCTAGCCGCATCAACGTGGCTGGGCTGAGCCACAACAATATCGATTATGTAGCGGCGGCGATAGTGGCGGTGCTCGATGCTTAATATATTCAAAGCTAGCCCGCTGCTTGAGCCTGAGAGCGCCGAATGGATATACGACACTTTTGCCTGGGCACTCAGCCAGTTCGACAGTGACGAGTTTTTTCAACGCAGCCGCCTGATTCAGCCCAGCAATGAATTTTTCCCCGGTCGGGTTGATAGCGTACACGCTAAAGCTGAGACTATATTTCAGCACAGCTTGAACTATTCGGGCTTGAAGCACTGGCCTTTTCAACTGGTCGAACCACAAAACTTTTTGCAGCAACTGCCACCCTCGGTTGATAACATTGATCTCTCACGCAATTCAAAGCTAGACAACACCTTGCCAGCAGTGCAGGCCTCAAGCCCGTTACAAGTGAGCTACAACCCGCAGCAAACTCTCAAGCCCGAAGACCTGTCATCGAGTTTTGCTCATGCATTGGCTCAATATTTGGCTATGCAGGCGACACAAGCCGCCCCTGGTGGCGGTGAATATTTTGCCGAGGCCACCGAAGTACTGGGTATTTTTATGGGCTTTGGAGTAATGTTCGCTAACTCTGCCTACACCTTTCGTGGCAGCTGTGGCCGCTGTTATAACGGCGCCGCTAATCGCCAAGCAACGCTATCGGAAGACGAAGTTATATTTGCCTTGGCGCTGTATTGTCGCTTAAAAAATATCAGCACCAAAGACGCCACTCAGTTTTTAAAGAGCCACTTAAAGTCGAGTTTTAAAAAGGCCAGCAAACAAATTGATCAGCAGCCAGAACAGCTACAAAGGTTATTTAAGTTCCAGGCTTAGGGCTCAACACAGCAGCCGCGTGATAAGGGGCCGCAGAATCGCTTCGCTAGCGACAAAATGGCAATCAGCTGCCAACATTTTCGCTGGGCTCTGCACAAAAGCCGAGCCATCGAGCTCATTGGCACAAGCTGCGCATAAGGTAGCCAAAGCACTGGGGGCTAGCTCCAGATGAAACTGCAGCGCCACAATACGATCTTCAAGAATAAACCCCTGATTGGCACAAGCCTTACTACTACCCACCGGTACAGCACCTAAGGGAATAGTAAAAGTGTCGCCATGCCAGTGCAGGGGTTTAAAGCGCTCAGGGAACACCTTGCTCCACCGACTCGATTGCAGCTCAGGGCTCGATTGCAGAGCAAACCAGCCAATTTCACGAGCTGAATTTTTACTGACCGTCGCGCCTAAAACATCGGCGATCAACTGCGCGCCCAGGCACACACCCAACACCTTTTTACCGGCGCTGATGGCCGCCTTTAGCGCTAACTTTTCCGCTTTCAGCCACGGGTACAAGTGGTAATCAAAGATACCCATAGGGCCACCCATGACAATCAATACATCATAGCTGTCACTCGCTGGTGCCTGCTCTCCCGCAAACCAACGGGTGGACTGAAGCTGGCAATTATGGGCGGCCAATAGCGGCTCTATATTACCCAAGCCCTCAAACTCAACGTGTTGAAAATAATGTACACGCTTAAGCACAGACTGAGTCACTGACTTAGACATCAAAACACCACCCCTTGCTGCTGTTAATCGAAACTTTTATACCCGTCACCTTGAAGATATTTTTGCCGCCGCGCGGCCTCAAATATTGTATCCACTTTACTCTGCAGCTTAGCCGTATCGGCCGCCACTGAAAAAAACCAATGCCGGTAACAGAATGCCGCCGGGGGTTAACTTTTTATGTTTTTGCATAACTGCGTCTCAGAGTTGATAATTTATGCCTACAATTTAAAGCGTAATGCTTAAAGTATTAGAGCCGCACCTATGCCACCGTTAACCTGTATCGCCCACCGCGGCGGTTATCTCGACCGTGACAATACCCCCGAAAACAGCCTCGCCGCTATTCGTCATAGCCTAGCTCTGGGGGTCGACGCAATAGAAATCGATATCTGGCAGGCTCATGAGCAAATATGGGTCACTCACGATCGTCGTTTGGGACGCCTGTACTCAGGGACAGGCCTTTTATGCAAACAACCCCTCAACACTTTGCGCAGCCTGACCCTAGGTAATGGCGAGTCGATTCCCACTCTGCCTCAGGTGCTCAAATTAGTCGGTGATCAATGCCTAGTTAATATTGAGATCAAAGGCCCAAACTGCATCGCCCAGCTAATCAAAGAACTAACTCACTATTGCAATAACAGCAGCACATCGCTAGACAACTACCTAGTATCGAGCTTTGACCAGCGCCAACTGCTGCAACTAAAACGGGCACTGCCGAGACTCAAGCGCGGAGTGTTACTGGCGGGGCTACCGCTCGACCAAGCTGCCCAATGCGAGCCGTTAGAGCCACATGTATTAGGCCTGCATATAGCCGCCGTCGATCAGGCCATGATCAGCGATGCCCACCGGCGCGGTTACTTGGTGTGGGTCTACACCATTAATTACTCGGACGATTGGCAAGCACTGAGCGAGCTGGGTGTGGACGGCGTGTTTACCGATACTCCGCAAAAATTACAGGCATTTAACGGCGCGCTGCTCTAAACCACAGACCCCATCAATTAACTCAGCTCAAAGAGAAGCGTTAAAATAGGCCGCGTCATTGCCTATGCCTTAAATATCCAATTCGTAGTGGTGGACTTTATCTTCACTCTTAACATCAAATTCCACAACCATACTCAAATTTACGATCAAATAACGAGTCTTTAGCTAAGACAGCATCCATACATCGCGGGCCCAGTGCCACACGGTTTCCCACTCCTGCTCGGTAATTACCTCTTCGCACCAAAATTTAACCGTGCCCTGCTCGTCGACACAGTAGTAATCTGCACCGCTCTGGCATAGCGGAATATACTCGCGTGGCAGACCATCGTTCCAGGCTTGGGCCGTAACTTCGGGCAGATAGGTATGCGAGGACGGGTCGGCAATAGTGACCGGCTCTAGCGAGCCGATAACCAAATCGCTAACTTCTAACTCAAACTGCTTAAACTCATATGGCAGACCGATGAGAATGACCTCTTCAGCCTCAACGATTTGGTCCATGTCCGGCAAATCTAAAGCCACTGGCACAGTTTCAGCGCAGTCGCGCAGCTCTTCAATGACGTCTTCCATTATTTTTCCTCCGGTTGTTACCATTTATAAATATAGCCGCTAGTGTAATACTCATACCGGCAATTTGCAGCCCGCTGAGCGGCTCAGCCAACATTAATTGGAACCGCTCGCAAACTCGCCACCAACATGGCCCATGCGTTAATGACTTGGCGCCTAACGCGGCAACAGCGCACTCGCTGAAAATGACACCGGTGGTATATACCAACTCACTAGCTGTAGGACGTTCGAGGCTATCGAGCGGCCTAACTCAACATTTGGCTAGACTCTGTTACTGAATTATCTTATCAAACGTCGACCTAATGTGTTGAAGGAGATCCACTATAGGCGATATATACAGCCTTTGAGAAAGAGAAGAGGCTAAGCTATTTGTTTGCATTGCTTCTACTGGGCAGGATTACTCTTTATCGATAAATTTTAGAGTTATCTTTAAAAAGCAAGATACAGGCTTGTACTAAAATTATTCGGGCTATATGTAGGCGCCCTCTGCTATTTATTTTTTGTGCCTATGCAGCTACCGGATTAGCCAAGTCAGACATCAACAGAACAACAACCCTAAAGACGGTTTTATTACAGTCAGCTGCTAACCGCAGTTGGTGCTACTATAAAGTAACAAAATGCACAGCGCTTACCCTTAGCGTGCGGAGGCTTGAATACCCAAACCACAAACACTCTACTGAGACTAATCAGGGAATTTTGCATATCAACAACCCTAAACCGCTAATCATGTCGCTCTATCGCCTTTGCGCTTTTTACCTGCGACGGCTGATTATCGTATCACTGGTCTCATTCAGCCCAGTAATCTTCGCTGACAGCAATCTTGAACCCGCTCAAATCAGCCTGCTAATTGAGGAAAGAAGGTTACTCCAGCTGCGCCATTATTCCGCCACACTAGACCCCGCTGAAATTATTGAGCAAGGACGCTATGGGATAGATCGCGAGGACGCCGAAGTTCTACTACTCCACCGCGCTCTTAGCCTCGGCGGCTGCCCTGGTCCCTACCGCTATGTCCAAATGAAAAGCCATGACCATACACGCACATCCTTGCTAATCGAAAAAGCCCATGCCAGCGTCAGTGACACCGCCTGGTGGCCCAACGGTGATGATATTAGTGGCCGCTATTTGCACCAGAGCAGCGCCATAGCCGAGTCGCTTGAGGTGGGAATTTACAGCAGCAAGGCAGGCGCGCAAATGAAGATCGATAAACTAGTCGATTTCAAAACGCTGACCGCCGTGGCCAGTCCGCTCTGGGTCGACGATATTAATTTGCTCAAGTCACTTAATTTGCAGCATATTTACTACCAAAACCACTGGCCTAGCATAGTAAAAATGATCCAAGGCGGCCGCTCCGACTTTATGTTGGCGCCGTTTCAGAGCACCGCTGGTATGGCTTTGGAGAGAGGCAATATTAAACTCTATCCGGTAGCGGGAATTAAACTCAATATGCCATGCCAGCGCCGCTGGTTGTTTAGTCTAAAAAATGCTGCAGGGGCGCGCGCCTGGAACTGCGTTGAACGCGGCATTACTCAACTAAAAGCCGATGGTGAAATTAATGCGGCCTACAGATCGGCAGGAGTCATTAATGCCAGGGTTAAAGACTGGAAATTATTGTCACCTTAGATATTGTCACCTTTAAACAATCACTAATTAAAAAGCCATAGAAACTATATTACAGCTGTTATGGATGTATTGTGGCAAGCGGTAGATTGTGTAGCTAAACAACATTTAAATGTAGATATTTAAATGGCCCGAAATTAAAAAATAACTATAAATTCGTTAATTTTAATAGCGTTTAAATAACTAATTTTCTCGCAAGGACTCTTCAACCAACGTTTGGTATTCACCAGTTTCACGTAAAGGCGCAATCCTTGATCTAGCAATTTAGCATAACCGGAGAAAGATGAGCGCTTCAATGAAAAAGCCACATAGATATCACTGATATGGTTCAGAAAACCTTTGTCAATGGAATCAATAGAAAGATCGAGCTCGCGCAGTATATATTCCGCTACTTTATCAAACATAATCGCCGCATCAATACGGCCAGTTTTAATTAGCTAACTCTGCTTTGACACGCGAAATTCATTAAATCGATGAGCATTTTTTCATAAATATCGCCATACTTATAGTCGATAATTAAACCCACACGTATATCATTGGGCAGGTCAGCATAGAATTTGTAATAGGCACGGCTTCCTACTTTAAAGAAAAATGATGCCGGCGCGCTAAACAACACTTCATTGCCAAATAAAAACATCCCTTCGATAGAGGCTTGGCGCGTCACATTGTAACCGCCATCAACCAAGCCAACTCTAGTGTGCCGCTACACGCGAGCATAGGGCATGACATCAACAGTTACACATTTGCCTACAGCAAGATAGGCAGCACTCACTAAATCAGTAGCTAGCCCCTAGCCATTTACGTCAGAATAGGGCGGCCAGCTGTCTTCTGTGACTAACTGCACATGGGCTAAAGTTGACTCAGCTTGAGCAATACCTAAAGCGCCTAAATAGGCCATCAGTAAGTAGCCTATTATTTTTAAACTGTATTTCAAATCTATATTCCTTATTAGATAAAAGCAGCTCTGTGATAGGTGGTCTCAAGGTTATTTTCCGAACAAAAAAACTATCGCTATTTCATGGCCAGTTAAGCTCGCTCACAACTCAATAGCCAGCTTAGCTCAAATCTCACGAATAACCTCTTTAAGTCGTAAGTCAACTACCAGAGCGAATCGTATGATAACGATGCTAGCCAGCCTCACTGAGGTCATCAGTACTAAATCCACTATACCCATTCGGACCATACAACCTTATTAGTTACTAGGGTATCTACACCTTTGGCAATGGACTCTGAGCCATCATCCGCTATACTGTATATTTAACCAGCTAAAAATTATGATACTCCAAGCATTAACTCCATCATGCGTTCCCATCAAGCTAACCCTGCCACTCTACAGCTGCGGCGTGGCAGCGGGTTTCCCATCGCCAGCAGAAGATCATGTCGACCGAGGCCTAGATCTAAACGAGCATCTTATACAGCGTCCCAGCAGCACCTACTTCGCCAGAGCTTGCGGGGACTCTATGCAGGGCGTAGGTATCTATAACGGTGACCTACTGGTGATCGATCGATCCCTCACTGCAGAACAGGGCGACACAGTGATCGCGAGCGTGGATGGCGAGCTAACCTGTAAAATTTTCGACATCAATAATCGCCAATTGCTAGCCGCCAACCCTGAGTACCCTGCGATACCTCTACCGGATGAAACCGATTTGATCATTGAGGGCGTCGTAGCACACGCAATCCACCACCTACGCCGAGGTTAGCAATGTTTGCGCTTGTTGATTGCAACTCTTGCTATGCCAGTTGTGAGCAAATATTCAGACCCGATCTGCGGGGTAAGCCGATTGTGGTACTGTCAAATAATGACGGCTGTATCGTAGCCAAAAACAAAGAAGCTAAGGCTCTGGGCATCGGTGGTTTTGATCCCTACTTTAAGTTAAAGCCCTTTCTAGAGCAGAACAATGTCCACGTCTTTTCTAGCAATTATCCTCTCTATGGAGACACCTCGAATCGAGTAATGCAGACACTACGGGCATTCTCCCCAAAAGTTGAGGTGTACAGCATTGATGAGATGTTTCTGGAGCTTGAAGGCATGCAGGTTGATCTCAAAAAATATGGCATGGCGATGAAAGATAAACTGTGGAAGGAAGTCAGAATGCCTGTAGGTGTAGGTATAGCTCCGACCAAGACCTTGGCGAAGCTGGCAAATCATGCCGCAAAAAGAATAACGAGTACCAATGGGGTCTGTGTACTTGATGAACCGCAAAAATGGCGCTGGCTATTAAAGCGTCTACCGGTAGCCGAGGTCTGGGGTATTGGATCTCGTATGAATAAACGCCTTATTGAGTTAGGCATTACCACTATTGCAGAACTAGCAGACGCCGACAGCAAACAACTTCGGAAACAATTTAGCGTCGGTATTGAGAAAACCATTGCTGAGCTCAACGGAGAATCATGCCTGCCGATAGAAGAAGTTCCTGCACCGAAAAAACAGATCTACTCGACTCGCTCTTTCGGGCAAAAAGTCTATGCCTTGATCGAGCTACAGCAGGCCGCCTGTCTCTATGCAGGACGAGCAGCAGAGAAGCTCCGCGCCCAGAATTCACTCGCCAAAACCCTACAGGTATTTGTGCAGACCAGCCGCCATAGTGACGATTATTATTACAACGCCCTGACTGTGCAAATGCCATACCCCACCAATGACTCTCGCATCATTGAGTCCAGTGTTATCAGTGCCATCGAAAAGCTGTATAGACCTGGGTATGCCTACGCCAAAACCGGTGTCGGGATTGTGGAGTTGTGCAGCCCTGAAAACGTACAGGTAGATTTGTTCTGCCAAGGTCAAACAAAAAAATCACAGGCGCTAATGAAATGTCTTGATGGGATAAATAAGAAGTTTGGTCGACACACTGCACATGTCGCAGCCGAGGGCATCCAGAGCCCTTGGTCTATGCGACAAGAGCTGCTAAGCCCAGCTTATACAACGCGCTGGAAAGAGATACCAAAGGTGAAATGCTAATATTAAAGAGGTGGTAATAGACCAGCAAATTTACCTGAGTGAAAAAGTTGAATACTGCTCTTAAATAGTAAGGCAGATTCAACACCGAAGTGCATAACAATTTAAGCTGACATTCCAGCCATGTGT
>CAWVSV010000044.1:0-20731 GCA_963933095.1 uncultured Cellvibrionales bacterium | reverse complement strand
AGTTCTGGCTGGTTTTAGTGGTTTTAATACAAATTTAAGAAAATTTATATGGTTTTGCTGGCGACGAAGCAGTAGTTTGAGTCTCATAAATTTTGGTTATGATTCTTAATTACTACCTATTGCAGAGAAACCACTATGAACTTGAAGCACACCGCCCTGGCAACAGCTCTGACTCTAGCCCTCGTGGGCTGTAACAGCGCCCCATCTGGCTCGCCATCCGTCTCTTCGTCCAGTTCTGTTCAGCCGGTTAGTCAAATAGCGCTGGATACATTTGCCAGTACAGCCGAGTTAATTTTTGAGGTTGTTGACAACAACAATGCCGATTTCTGTGATAAAGAAGTAGACGCTGGCCACTGTGTGAAATCGGTGATTAGTATTACTGCCAAAGAAGACTTTATGGCCTCGGGCTGGGAGATTTACTTTTCTCAAGTGCATCCGGTCGAGATGGTCGATAGCGATCAAGTTACCATGGAGCACATCAATGGCGATATGCACGTGATTCGCCCAACCGCCAAGTTTACTGGCATCAAAACCGGCGAAACTCTGAATATCCCTTATGTGGCCCGCAACTGGTACTTAGCTGAATCAGACTTATTCCCCAACTATTTTATTGTTGCTGACGGTCTCAAGGCGCGTGTTATCGACAGCACTAAAGAGGCTCTAGATCCTGAGACAGGTTTGCCAGTGATGCCATTTGTGGTCGAGATGAACGACTACGAAAAGCACATCATGCGTACTGTTGACGATAAAACACTGCAGGCTACCGCTGCCAATTTATATCAAGCTAATGCCGATCTAAACAATAACGCTGCAGCCGTTGCCAGTGCTATTTTGCCAACACCTAAAACCTTACAAGTGAATGGCAGCGCCAAGCTCAATTTACGTTCTGGCATCAAGGTCACTTTAACCAATGTTGAGCGCAGCGATATTGCTGCAGCCTTAACACGCCTAGATGGCTTAGGTATTAAAGAATCGAGCAAGGGCGTTGACGTTACCGTTGAGGTTCGCTCCGGCGCCATGACGACTAATGGCAGCTACCAGTTGGTGGTGGGTGACAAAAAAATCACTGTGTTAGCTGGCGATGCCAGTGGTGCTTTTTATGGCCTGCAATCTCTGGCTGCACTGGTCACCTTAGGTGACACTAGTGTTCACGAAGCGCTGGTAGAAGATGAGCCGCACTATGACTTCCGCGGAATGCATGTGGATGTGTCGCGCAACTTCCGCAGTAAAGAATTTATTCTTGGCCTGCTCGAGCAGATGGCGGCCTACAAGCTGAACAAATTCCACTTTCACCTGGGAGATGACGAAGGCTGGCGTCTGGAAATCAAAGATTTACCCGAACTGACCACGATTGGCGCCAAGCGCTGCTGGGATCCTGAAGGTAAAACGTGTCTTGAACCGATGCTCGGAGCGGGCCCTGTCAACGACGATAGCGTTAATAACGGCTACTACAGCATGGCCGATTATTTAGAAATCTTGCGCTACGCAGAAGCTCGTCATATTCAGGTTATTCCGTCACTGGATATGCCTGCTCACGCCCGTGCGGCTGTGAAGGCGATGCAGCTACGCTATGACCGCTTTATGGCTGCAGGCGATGAGGCGGCGGCGAAGGAATACCTGTTAACTGATTTTGACAACGCCAGTGTCTATACCACAGTGCAGTACTACGGTGATAACACCATCAACGCCTGCATGGAGTCTTCTTACCACTTTATCGATAAGGTTATGGATGAAGTGAAGACTTTGCATGATAAGGCTGGGCAGCCGCTGACCCGCTATCATATCGGTGCTGATGAGGCCGAGCATGCCTGGGATGACTCACCGGTCTGTCACGCCTTCTTAAAACAGAATCCACAGATTACCGACTTGGGGTCTTACTTTATTGAGCGCGTAGCCGCTATTCTGGCCGATAAAGGTATTGAGTCCGGCGGTTGGAGCGATGGTATTAGCCACACCAAAAAAGAAAATATGCCCGATATGGTGCAGGCTAACTCATGGGTGCATATGGCTTGGGGCGGCACCTCGGTAACTAATGAGCTGGCTAATCGCGGCTGGGACATGGTGCTGTCTTCTCCGGATGCACTCTACTTCGACTTCCCTTACGAAGCTGACTCTAAAGAGAATGGTTACTACTGGGCCTCGCGCGCCACCAACACACGCAAGGTGTTCGAATTCCAGCCAGATAACCTGCCGGTACACGCCGAGTTCTGGCCCGATCGCCAGGGCACGCCATTTACCATGGATGACACTCAGCGCACTGACAAAGACGGCAACAAGCACGGCCCTCTGAATAAAGGCGTATCTTTCGCTGGTATTCAGGGCCAGCTGTGGAGCGAGACCACGCGCAGTGATGAAGTCGCTGAATATAAAGTCTTTCCGCGTATGTTAGCGGTTGCCGAGCGCGCGTGGCACGCCGCTGATTGGGCAGTGCCTTACAACTACGAAGGCGCTATCTATAACAAAGACAGCGGCACTTTCACTGACGTTAAGCGCGCAGAACGCGACGCAGACTTCAACCGCTTCGGTAATTTGCTGGCGCATAAAGAACTAGCCAAGCTCGATCAGGCCGATGTTTTCTACCGCATCCCGACTGTGGGTGCAGTCATAAAAGACGGCAAACTGCACGCTAATGTTATTTTCCCAGGTCTTGCGATTGAGTATCGCGGTGATGGTGGCAAGTGGATGGCTTATTCTAAGCCAGTAGCCGTTAGTGGTTCGGTTGAGGTTCGAGCTAGATCAGCCGATGGTAAGCGTCCGGGTCGTAGTTTGATGGTTAAGTAAGCAATAACCTTAGCCTTTTCAAGAACCGCGTCTCAGCTTTGGCTGGGGCGCGGTTTTTTTGTTTTGGTTATGCGCAAAAATCGTACAATCGATGAAGCCCTAAAATGCAGTTTTTTACGCGTGCAAAAACTGCATTTTCAACATCTCTAATGGTGCTTGGATACTGCTTTCTACTTTGGTGTTGGCTCGGGCTCTGGAATAGTGTTTTGAATAGGTGTGCCGCTCACATTTTTACGGCCACAAAATATTTTCTAATTTTAACTAAAAAAGGCCCAATCAGAGATTGGGCCTTTTTTAGTTAAGCTTGGATTAAAGTCGCTATTAATCCAGTTTGCTTAGGTCTCTCACGGCGCCTTTGTCGGCGCTGGTGGCGAGCAAGGCATATGCCTTGAGTGAGGCGCTAACTTTGCGTGGACGGCTTTTGATGGGCTTCCAGGCGTCTTTGCCTTTGGCTTCCATAGTGTCGCGGCGAGTCTGTAACTCTGCGTCTGATAGCAGCACGTTGATGGCACGGTTGGGAATGTCGATAAGAATCTTATCGCCGTTCTCAACTAGGCCGATAGCGCCGCCGGCAGCGGCTTCTGGGGATACATGACCTATGGATAGGCCTGAAGTGCCGCCGGAGAAACGGCCGTCAGTGAGTAGAGCGCAAGCCTTCCCCAAGCCTTTAGACTTGATGTAGCTGGTGGGGTAGAGCATCTCTTGCATACCCGGGCCGCCTTTAGGACCTTCGTAGCGAACGATGACGATATCGCCGGCGACAACCTTGCCGTCCAAAATATTGGCGACAGCCTCATCTTGGCTCTCTACTACGTGGGCGCTGCCCTCGAATACCCAGCAGTCTTCGGTTACACCAGAGGTTTTAACAACACAGCCATCGACGGCGATGTTGCCTTTAAGTACCGCTAGGCCACCTTCGAGTGAGAAGGCATTTTCGAGATTGCGAATACAGCCGTTTTCACGGTCGGCATCCAAGCTTGGGTAGCGAGTGCTTTGGCTAAAGGCGGTCTGAGTTGGAATACCGGCAGGGCCCGCTTTGTAGAAGGTTTTAACCGACTCATCACGAGTCGTCATAATATCCCACTTATCTAAGCCTTCTTGGAAGGTTTTGCTGTGTACTGTCGGCAACTGGTTATGAAGTATGCCGGCACGATTCATCTCGCCCAGAATACCCATCACGCCACCGGCGCGATGTACATCTTCCATGTGATATTCAGGTGTATTAGGTGCTACTTTACACAGCTGCGGCACGCGCCTGGAAAGCGCATCGATATGATCCATGTTGAAGTCGAGCTCACCTTCTTGTGCCGCCGCCAATAAGTGCAAAATGGTGTTGGTCGAACCACCCATGCAGATATCCAGCGTCATCGCGTTTTCAAATGCTTCAAAATTGGCAATCGAGCGCGGTAAGACAGATTCGTCATCGTCTTCGTAATAGCGCTTGGTGATCTCGACAATCTTGCGACCAGCCTCCAAAAATAACTCTTCACGATCGGCGTGGGTCGCTAGTAGCGAGCCATTGCCCGGCAGCGACAAACCCAGCGCTTCGGTCAGGCAGTTCATGGAGTTGGCGGTGAACATACCGGAGCAAGAGCCGCAGGTAGGGCAGGCTGAGCGCTCGTAGGCGAGTACCTTTTCATCACTGGCGCTGTCGTCCACGGCAATGACCATGGCGTCGACTAGGTCTAGCTTGTGCTCAGACAACTTAGTTTTGCCGGCTTCCATCGGACCGCCGGAAACAAAGATTACTGGAATATTGAGACGCATAGACGCCATTAGCATTCCGGGGGTGATCTTGTCGCAATTGGAAATACAAACAATGGCGTCGGCGCAGTGAGCGTTGACCATGTATTCAACTGAATCGGCAATGATGTCGCGCGATGGCAAGCTGTACAGCATACCGTCGTGACCCATGGCGATGCCGTCGTCGACGGCGATAGTGTTGAATTCTTTGGCGACGCCGCCGGCCTTTTCAATCTCGCGGGCGACTAACTGACCCATGTCTTTCAGGTGAACATGACCCGGGACGAACTGCGTGAAAGAATTGGAAACGGCGATAATTGGCTTTTGGAAGTCGTCGTCTTTCATGCCAGTGGCGCGCCAAAGAGCGCGGGCGCCGGCCATATTGCGGCCACCAGTAGAAGTCTTAGAGCGATAAACGGGCATTTTAGAGGCCTTATATTTAGTTAAGGTTCGGCCCTTTTGCTGCGATTACGGCGTCAGCTCCCTGCTCGATTGGTCACGTATAAATATACGCTCCCTCCCTGTGCGGGGTGCTTCCTTGTACTCACTGCAAAATGACTCGAACATGTAGTTGTAAGAGCTGCGGAGAAATTGAACTAATTTTAGCAGAAAAGAGATTCAGGGTGGATGCATTCCAGTCTGAATTTCTAAAGCGGCTTCACAAATATCTTTGAGTTGCGCTGATAGTTATAAAGGCTCTGGCGTTCGCTGGGCAAATCGTCAAGGTCTGCGGCGGCAAAGCCTTGTTCAATAAACCAGTGCGCGGTTTGGGTGGTGAGCACAAATAGTTTGCTATGGCCCTGTCTGCGGGCCTCGATCTCAAGCTGCTGCAGTAGCTTGGCGGCGCGGCCGCCGCCCTGATAATCCTTTTGAGTGGCTACACAGGCCAGTTCGACAAAGCCTTCCGTGAAGGGGTAAAGGGCGGCACAGGCGATTGCTGCGCCGTCTTTGTCCATCACCCAGAAACGGTCGATTTCGGTTTCTAGACGCTCACGTGAGCGCCTCACTAGTACGCCCTGTTCTTCTAAGGGCTCAAGTAGTTCCAATATGCCCCCAACGTCGTCGATTGTGGCGCGTCGCAACTGTTCATAGTCGTCGGAGTAGACCATGGTGCCACAGCCGTCGCGAGTAAAAAGCTCGCTAAGAAAAGCGCCGTCGCTGCGATAGTTGACCATAGAAGCGCGCGAGACACCGCCAGAGCAGGCCTTGTAGCACGCTTTTAGGGACTGGCGTAGGCCGTGAGCAGGCTGTTGAGCCAAGTGATTTAGCTGCTTGCTGCACTCAGCTAAGTTGAGTTGGCGCACCAGCTCACCGTTATTATCGAGAATGCCGTCGCCGTCGACAAAGCCGACCAGTTTATCGGCTTTAAGCGTGCGCGCCACTTCGGTGGCCACATCGGCAAAGGACAGGTTAAAAATCTCGCCGGTGGGGGAATAGCCCAGCGGCGAGACAATCACTAAAGCGTCTGAGTCGAGGGCGGCACGGATGGCACGAGTATCAACGCGGCGAACTTCGCCGGTATGCTGAAAATCGATACCCTCGATGACGCCACAGGGTTTGGCGGTGACAAAGTTGCCGCTGACTGCCTGCAGGTGAGCGCCGTGCATGGGGGAATTGGGCAGACCGGTCGAGAGCGCCGCTTCGATCTGAATACGAATTTCACCCACCGCCTGAGTAATCGCGGTCATGCTGGCTTCGTCGGTGATGCGCAGGTGCTGATGAAATTCCGATTTGTGGCTGTTCTGTGCCAGTCGCGCTTCAATCTGTGGGCGCGCGCCGTGTACCAGTACCAGTTTTACCCCGAGGCTATTGAGCAGGGCGATATCGTGCACAATGCCAGAGAAATTGTCGTGTTTGAGTACGTCGCCGGGCATCATTAGCACAAAGGTTTTGCCTCGATGCAGCTTTATATAGGGCGACGAGTGGCGAAACCAATCAACGTAACTCGCCGTAATAGAGGGTCCGGCTGCTGGGTTATTTAGGGGGATGGCTTCGTTATTCACATTAAGCACTCTCTAAACAAAACTGTTGAATCAAGCCGCGGATAATTTCTACCGCTGGTTTAATTTGATCGAGAGAAATAAACTCATTCGGCTGATGCGCTTGGTCGATAGAGCCAGGGCCCATGACCACGGTCTGCATACCCAGTTGCTGTAAAAAAGGCGCCTCGGTTGCGAAGGCTACACTGTCGGCCGTGTAGCCCGTCAGCCTTTCACAGGCTTGAATCAATTCGCTATCGGCGGGTTCCTCAAATGAGTCCACGCCAGAAAACAGCGATGACAGTACAATATCGCTGCCTGAGCTTGCGGCAATGGGTTGCAGCCGCTGCTGTAGTTGGCGATGTAATTCGTCGTTATCCATACCCGGTAGTGCACGCAGATCAAAATGTAGCTCGCAGCTGCCGCAGATACGGTTAGGGTTATCGCCCCCGTGAATACAGCCGAGATTCATGGTCGGCACCGAGACTTCAAACCCCGGGTTCTGATAAGCCAGCTGTAATTCCTGCCGAAATTCCATCAAATTAGTCATCACCTGATGCATCGCTTCCATGGCGTTATTGCCTAGCGCCGGGTTGGAAGAGTGGCCCGCTAAACCTTGCACCCTTACCGCCTCCATCATAATGCCCTTGTGCATGCGGATGGGTTTTAAGCCGGTAGGCTCACCGACTACCGCACAGCGCGCTTTAGGGCGACCGAGCTCGGCCAGTGCGCGAGCGCCGCTCATACTGGTCTCTTCATCGGCGGTGGCGAGAATAATCAGCGGTTGTTTAAAATCTTGATCGAGCAGCGACTTAACCGCAGCTAGTACCACGGGAAAGAAACCCTTCATATCGGTGGCGCCAAGGCCGTAGAGTTTGCCGTCGCGCTCGGTCAGGGTGAAAGGGTCCTGCTGCCAGCGATTGGCATCATAGGGCACAGTATCGGCATGACCAGACAGCACTAAGCCGCCAGGGCCGGAGCCGTAGGTAGCGATTAAATTCGCCTTCTGTTTACCTAAAGAGCCTGATTCATCCTCAAGCGGCAAAATTTCACAGACAAATCCCAGTGGTTCTAACCACTCGGCTAGCCGCTGGATAACCTTGAGGTTGCCCATATCCAAATTGGCATGGGTGCAGCTCACCGAGGGCAGGCCCACCAGTTGTTCTAGATCATTGACGTAGTTGCGGTATTCGCTGCTCATCGGTGGTCGTCCTAGTGGTATTGTTTAAGCATATATTGAATGGCATAAAACAACAAAGCCCACCGTCTCGATTGAGAGGGCGGGCTTTGTTTAGTGCGGCACAGGGAGGTGCCGTCATTTGCTGTGAGCACATGGGAGCGGGTTAAAGACCAGCAAGTTCGCGCACTTGCGCCAGACTTTAGCCCGCATAGAAAGAGAAAATTAGGGAAATTTTCTTTTTCAGTAGGTTAACTAAAGAAAGATGGCTTTGAGCGTAAAGAAGAACAATATGGCTAAGCCTGCGCCCGCTGGCAAAGTTACCAGCCAGGACATAAAGATAGTGCCGATCACCTTTAGGTTGAGGGCGCCGATACCGCGCGCTAGTCCCACACCGAGTACGGCACCTACCAAGGTGTGAGTAGTAGAAATTGGCAGGCCAATACCCGATGCCAGCACAACGGTGGCGGCCGCAGCAAGTTCGGCGGCAAAACCACGGCTAGGGGTGAGTTCGGTAATTTTCTTACCGATGGTGGCGATTACCTTCCAGCCATAAGTGGCCAAACCGACGACGATACCCAAACCACCCAGTAGTAGGATCCATGATGGCATGGCCGTTTTAGAGGCGACTTCACCGCCCGAGTCGATAATGCCATAGATCGCAGCTAGCGGCCCCACGGCATTAGCGACATCGTTAGAGCCGTGGGCAAATGCCATAGCGCAGGCGGTGAATACCATCAAAATGGCGAATACTTTTTCTACGCTGACAAAACGGTTGCCAAGAGTAGCGGGTACTTCTTTAACTTTTTTCAGCAATTGAATACCGACTAGAGCGACGATAATGCCGGCAATAGCCGCAATACCCATGCTTTCAAGGAAGCTTAGTTTAAAGCCGAAGTCTTTAAATACATGCTTTAGGCCTTTGAGTATGGTGACCATAGCCATCAAGAAACCCACCGCAAACATATAGTAAGGGATGTATTTCTTAGCGTTGGCAAAAGGGTTGTCGGTGTTGAGAATCAGCTTCTGCACGCTGCGGAACAAGGCGAATGAGATAGTGCCCGCGAGAACAGGTGATACGACCCAGCTGGCAACGATGGTGCCAACCTTGCCCCAAGCGACCGCGTCGACCGAGATGCCGACAGCCGCGAAACCGACAATGGCGCCAACGATAGAGTGAGTAGTAGATACCGGCCAGCCCAGCATGCTGGCTACTAACAGCCAGGTTCCTGCGGCAAACAGCGCCGACATCATGCCGAATACCAGTAGTTCGGGTGTGCCCGCCATTATCGCGGGGTCAATAATACCCTTGCGTATGGTGGCGGTAACTTCGCCACCAGCGAGGTAGGCGCCAAGAAATTCGAAGATCATGGCGATAATAATCGCCTGCTTAATGGTCAATGCTTTGGAGCCGACCGAGGTTCCCATAGCGTTGGCGACATCGTTGGCGCCCACGCCCCAAGCCATGAAGACCCCGAAGCAGCAGGCCATAATCAGCAATAAATTGCCGTATTCAGCGATAATATACATATCGTAAAACCCTTTAAATCTAATTTTTGGCCAGCGCTTGGCTGGCAATCAATTGGTTAGAATGTTGGCTATCGAGCTAACAATAATTGCAGGCGGCTGCCGACAGTCTGAGATCGATCAGCCAAATCGCCGATCCAGTCGATGACCTTGTAAAGGAACATCACATCGACGGGTGGCAGCTCGGCCTCTAATTTAAACAGCGAGGCGCGAATAGTGATCTCGAGACCGTCGCTTTTCTTCTCAAGGGCGTCCAGTTCCTCAATCAATTTTTCAACAATCTTGATCTCACGGCCGCTAAAACCGGCTTCCAATAGTTCATGCAGTTCGTTGATGGCGACCAGAGCTTGCTCGGCGGCGGCGATACTTGATGCAACAAACTCCAGCATGGCTGTTTCAATCAGCTTAGGGATGCTCATTTGGCGACCCAGCATAATACCGGCGATATCTTTGGCGCGGTTGGCGATCTTGTCTTGCATGGTTAGCAGCTCGAGCAGGTCTGAGCGCGGCACAGGCAAAAACAAGCTTTTCGGCAGATTCAGGCGCAGGTGTTTTTTTAGCGCATCGGCGTCATTTTCAAGTATGCCAATTTTTTTCTGCACTTTCTCGGCGGCGACCCAGTCATTAACGACGGCAGCGGCAAAAAAATCTTTTAGTTGGCGAGCGGTGTCAACAGACACTGCCATGTGCTTTTCCATAGGTTTGATCGGCGACTGACCGAACATATTCGACAGAGGATTACTAAAGGCCATGTGTATTCCCAAATATAATGTGAGACCTTTGCACGATAGTTCTTTTATTCTCTGGCGGCGTCCTTTAAGGGCCTATTCTTGGCGAAAACCTGCTAAAGCGGTCACTCATTGTTGCTAAACACGCTCTTTTTGTGGGTCTTCGCCTTGTCAGAGAGCAAAATCCCGGCTCTTGCAAACGCTTTTATGTAATTGATGTCGGTACGCATTGATAATAGCGCGACCGCAACAGGTCCAATTTTTTCGCATTATAGTGAAATTTGTGGGTTAGAACACCTATAAACGCTGAGAATCGGCACAGTGTGCTAAATTTTTTTAGATACAAAACAGATGTAGTGATTCATAGTGAGATAGGGCTAGAATCAATAGACAATAATTATTTTTTGCGCGTCCTAGCTAAGGGCGCTATTACGGGGATGAACAGTGGCCGACCGATTACTCGATTTACGCAGTTTGGTGAATGATCTTCTTCGCGAGCAACGTATCGACCAGAATGATGCCAACCAAATTTTTGGTGCTAACCGCAGCCGTGAAGAGTCCGCTATGCATCCTCTGGTGTATATCGCCAGGCAAAATTTGCATGATCTTAGTCGCCCAGGAAAGATGCTCGACGACGAGGCGCTGACTTATTGGTTGGCTCAAAAGGCAGATTTGCCAGTAGTCCATATTGATCCGTTAAAGATCGATGCCGGAGAAGTCACTGGGGTGATGTCCTACGCTTTTGCTAAGCGTCATGGCATCCTTTGTATTGAAGTCACTCCCGATGAAATTGTGGTAGCCGTGACTCAGCCCTTTAAAAGTGGTTGGGAGCAGCAGTTGGAGCATGTTGCGCGCCGGCAGGTGCGCCGCGTCATAGCCAATCCCGGCAGTATTCAGCGCCATCAGGTGGAGTTTTATACCCTGTCGAAATCGGTAACTGGTGCAGGCGGCATGAAAAGCGCCTCATCGGTCACAAATTTTGAGCAACTGTTAGAACTGGGTACTCTCAAGGATCCAGAGGCGAACGACCAGCATGTAGTTAATATTGTCGACTGGCTGCTGCAGTACGCCTTCGATCAGCGCGCCAGCGATATTCATATTGAGCCCAGGCGCGAAGAGGCGCGGCTGCGCTTTCGCATCGATGGTGTACTGCACCAGATCTATGAGTTGCCTGCTAATGTTGGTATGGCTGTGACTAGCCGTTTAAAAGTACTGGCGCGTATGAATGTAGCCGAAAAGCGTAAGCCGCAGGACGGCAGGGTGAAAACCAAACGCGGCAATGGCATGGAGGTAGAGTTGCGCTTGTCGACTTTGCCGACGGCCTTTGGCGAAAAAATGGTGCTGCGGATCTTTGATCCCGAGGTGTTATTGCGCAGTTTTGCCGATCTGGGTCTGACCGGTGACGATTACGTGCGCTGGCAAGGTATGGTCGCTAAGCCCAACGGCATAGTGTTGGTCACAGGGCCTACTGGCTCGGGTAAAACCACTACGCTTTACTCGTCGCTTAAACAGCTGGCCACGTCTGAGGTGAATGTCAGCACTATTGAAGATCCGATTGAGATGGTGGAAGAGAGTTTTAACCAGACTCAGGTACAGCACAATATCGATCTCGACTTTGCCTCCGGTATTCGCACTTTAATGCGGCAGGATCCCGATATTATTATGATTGGTGAGATTCGCGATTTGGAAACTGCACAAATGGCGATACAAGCGGCGCTTACTGGGCACTTGGTACTGTCGACGCTGCATACTAACGATGCCCCTGCAGCCGTGACTCGCCTGCTCGACCTCGGTGTGCCGTCCTATATGATTGGTGCGACTGTTATAGGGGTAATGGCGCAGCGTTTAGTGCGTACGCTGTGCCCGCATTGCAAGGAAGAAGAACCTATTAATAGCGCTGATTGGCAGCAGTTAGTCGCGCCTTGGAAAGTGGCCGTACCACACTCGATGTATAAGCCTGTGGGCTGTTTGGAGTGTCGTAATACCGGCTATTTGGGTCGTCAGGGGCTGTATGAAATACTGCCTATGAGCGAAGCTGTGCGTGGACAGATTAAATCTAATTGCGATCTGGATGGACTGCGTAAGCAAGCCATGCGGGAGGGGATGCGAACTCTGCGTTTATCTGGTGCGCAAAAAGTTGCTACCGGCATGACCACTATAGAAGAGGTGCTGCGAGTGGCGCCACCGCCGGAATCATCCCATTAAGTAGAGTCAGATTAAGCACTTTACCTCTCCTTTGGCTGGAAGATACTGACTCTGACTCCTGAGGCGCTGGGCTTTACTAAGGACAATCTTATGTTGCCGCAAATCAGTTTTGCCCTTATTCCTGCTGCATTGCAGTCCAAAGCCCAAATGCACTGGACGCAGTTTTGCGATCGGCTTGACGAGCCACTGCAAGCTCGCCTTGATGCAGCTATAAAAGTCGCGCCAACGGAATGTCTGTCGCAGTTGGCGTTCTGTTTTGCCGCCAGTGAATTTATTGCGCGCGAATCTATTGCCCACCCCGATGTATTAATTGAGTTGCTGGCTAGTGCTGATCTGTGGCGTTCACTCGGCGATTGCGGTTATCAAGTTTTTAAAGACGAAGTGGCAACACTTGCCGACGATAAAGCGTTGGACGTTTGTCTGCGCCGCCATCGCCGCCGCGAGATGATGCGCATTGTCTGGCGCGATCTTACTCGCAGCGCCGAGGCTCGTTACGGCACTGTTAGGGAACTGGCTAGCAGTGCCGAGGCGCTTTATGAAACCACCGGCGAGCTGTCTGAATTTGCCGATACCGCGGTGCAGTTGGCACTGGACTTTCACTATCAACGATTAGTTGATGCGCACGGTACGCCGGTGAGTAAAAATACCGGCGAGCCGCAGCTGATGCTGGTGTTGGGTATGGGTAAGCTGGGTGCGCGCGAGTTGAATGTGTCCTCCGATATCGACTTAATATTTACTTATTCTGAGTCTGGCGAAACCCTTGGCAATGCTGACGGTAAGCGAGGGTTGAGCAACCAAGAGTTCTTTATTCGCCTCGGTCAGCGGCTGGTTAAAAGTTTGGACGCCAAGACAGTGGATGGCTTCGTGTTTCGCACCGATATGCGCCTGCGTCCCTATGGACAGAGTGGTCCGCTGGTGATGAATTTCCGCTCATTGGAGGATTATTATCAAACGCAAGGCCGCGAATGGGAGCGTTACGCCATGATAAAGGCGCGACCGGTGGCAATTAACACAGCACACGGCGAGGTGCTGACTGAGCGAATGTCTAGTGAACTGCGTGAAATTCTCCGGCCTTTTACTTACCGTCACTATATAGATTTCAGTGTCATCGAAGCGCTGCGCTCGATGAAAGAGATGATCAATCGCGAAGTGAAGCGCAAGGGTATTGCCACCGATGTGAAATTGGGTCGCGGCGGCATTCGCGAGATTGAATTTATAGTGCAGGCGTTCCAGTTGATTCGCGGCGGTCGCGATGAGCGCTTGCGCGAGCGTCAAGTGCTAGCGCTGTTGAATTTACTGGTGGTCGAAGGCTGTTTGTCCGCCCACATAGGTGCGGGTCTAACGGCCGCCTATGTTTTTTTACGCAATCTGGAACATGCTATTCAAGGTTATCAGGACCGGCAAACACAGGCTTTGCCCATCGATGATATCGATAAGCTGCGCTTGGCCTGGGTAATGGGTTGTGCCGATTGGGCCGAGCTCAAGGTCGTTATGCAAGGCCATCGCGATTTGGTACATACAGAGTTCTCTCTGGTGGTTGCTGACCCAGAGGTCGGTGAGGATGAGACTGCTTATAGTTGCGATGACTGGTGTGCGCTTTGGGCTGAGGCGCTGTCTTCAGAGCAGGCTTGTGAGTTATTGTCTGGGGCGGGCTTTGCCAAACCTGCAGAAGTGTTAAAACAGTTGCAATACTTGCGTAAATCGCGAGCGCTGGTGTCTATGCAGGCCTCCAGTCGTGAGCGGCTCGATCAATTTTTGGCTAAATTGTTGCCGGCATTAGCCGCGACTGACGACGACGATCCAGTCGCCACTCTGACTCGAATTATTCCTTTGATTGAGGCTGTGGCTCGGCGCAGCGCTTATTTAGTGCTGCTGAATGAAAACCCTATCGCTCTGCAGCAGTTGGTGCGGCTGTGCGCTGCCAGCGCTCATATCGCGGAAAAGTTGGCTAAATACCCGGCACTATTGGATGAGCTGCTAACGCCGCGCACACTCTATGTGCCGCCCAGTAAAGACTTACTGCGCGATGACTTGCGCTGTGAAACTCTGCGTTTGGGTTGGGATGATTTAGAGGAACATATGGAAAGTTTGCGCTACTTTAAGTTGGCGCACAGTCTGCGGGTAGCGGCGAGCGAGGTGGCCGGTAGTCTGGCGCTAATGAAAGTCAGTGATTATCTCACCTGGATTGCTGAGGTGGTGCTGGAACACGTGCTCGATTTGGCATGGCAGCAATTGTTGGCGCGCCATGGTAGCCCGACACGGCGTGATGGCAGTGTTTATGAACGCGACTTTATTATCGTCGGCTTCGGTAAGCTCGGCGGTATCGAGCTTGGCCCGAGCTCCGATCTGGATCTGGTTTTTTTGCATGACGCCGACATTAATCAGTTCACTGATGGTGAGCGCAGTATCGATAATCAGAGCTTTTTTGTGCGCCTGGGGCAGAAAATTATCCACATTCTTAACACCCAGACCCTGTCGGGCCAGTTGTATGAAGTGGATATGCGTTTGCGACCCTCGGGCAGTTCGGGCCTGCTGGTGTCGCCCATAAGCGGCTTTGAAAAATATGAGGCCAGCGATGCTTGGACTTGGGAGCACCAGGCACTGGTGCGTGCACGGGTGGTGGCCGGTAATCCGCGCTTGGCGGAGCGCTTTAATCGGGTGCGTCGCGAGGTGCTGTGTAGCCAGCGTGACTTGCCGACGCTGCGCATAGAAGTGGCAGAAATGCGCGAGAAGATGCGGGCCCATTTGGGTTCGGGCACTAAGCGTGGCGGTAGCCATTACTTGGCTGAGGAAAAATTCCATCTTAAACAAGATGCCGGAGGTATCGTAGATATTGAATTTATGGTTCAATACGCCGTTTTAGCTTGGGCTCATAATAAGCCAGAGTTAGCGCGCTGGACGGACAATATTCGCATTCTCGAAACACTCGAAAATGCGGCTGTGCTGCGATCAGAAACTGTAGCGGCGCTTATCGAGGCTTACAAAGCTTATCGATCGGCCGGTCATCGCAAGGCGTTAAAGCGCCAATCCGTCACTTTAAGTGGCGACAGCTTTGCAGCAGAGCGTCAAAGAGTTGAAGCTCTTTGGAGCGAGTTGATAGAAAATATACAAAACCCATAATTTCGTCGTATAGGCTTGGCCTGTGCGACTCTGATCTTTGTTGAGGAGTTGGTTATGTCGTTTGCCGATCGAGATGGTGTTATTTGGATGGACGGTGAGTTAGTTGATTGGCGCGATGCCAAGATTCATGTCCTAACTCACACGCTGCACTACGGCATGGGAGTGTTTGAAGGTTTGCGTGCCTACGCTACCGATCAGGGGCCTGCGCTGTTTCGCCTGCAGGAACACACTGAGCGGTTGAATAATTCGGCGCATATTATGCGCATGAAAATGCCTTTTAGTACTGAAGAGCTCAATGAGGCCCAGCAGTTGGTTGTCAGTGCCAACAAGCTGGAAACTGCCTATTTACGCCCGATGGTTTTTTACGGTTCTGAAGGTATGGGCTTGCGTGCCGACTCTTTGAAAACTCACATCATGATTGCCGCCTGGGAGTGGCCTTCTTACATGAGTGACGAGGCTAAGGAGCAAGGTATTAGAGTTCGCACTTCCAGCTATACCCGTCACCATGTGAATATATCCATGTGTAAGGCTAAGGCCAATGGCCACTACATCAACTCACTGCTGGCGCTGCAAGAAGCCCAGGACTGCGGTGTTGATGACGCTTTATTGTTAGACAACGAAGGCTATGTTCAGGAAGGCACGGGTGCCAATTTGTTTATCGTTCGCAACGGTATTATTTACACCCCTGAGCTGACTTCTTGCTTAGACGGCATTACTCGTCGCACCATTATGCAGTTGGCCGAAGAGTGTGGTTATGAAATACGCGAGAAACGCCTGACTCGCGACGAAATTTATATCGCTGACGAAGCTTTCTTTACCGGCTCCGCCGCTGAAGTGCTGCCTATTCGCGAGCTTGATGGACGTCAGATTGGCAAGGGCAGCTGCGGTGAAATTACCACTGTATTGAAAGATCTTTATTTTGATGTCGTGCAGGGTAAATCGGAAGCCCACAAAGGCTGGCTTACGATTTGCTAAAATGCGCTTTTACCGCCACGGCGTACAGGTTTTTGCTCTTGCAGCATCTGTACTTCCGCCTTTTATGGCGGTCGCGTCAGCCCTCGCGAAAAAATCAATATTTTTTTGGTGTCGTAAACTTCTGCGACCACAAGATCTCTTGTTCGCGCGGATAGCTATATGTCGCAAGCATCATTTAAGCACCCCGACAGAATCCTGATTGTCGGCCCTTCTTGGGTCGGCGATATGGTTATGGCGCAGTCTTTATTTAAAGAGCTTAAGCGCCTGCATCCACAGTGTTGCATCGACGTATTGGCGCCGGCTTGGAGCAAGCCTTTACTCGATCGTATGCCGGAAGTGGCGCGCGGTATTAATATGCCTGTCGGTCATGGCGAATTGCTGCTAAAAGAGCGCTATCGGTTGGGGGTGAGTTTGCGCTGTGAAAAATATGACCAAGCCATCTTGCTGCCCAACTCGCTCAAATCCGCGCTGATTCCTGCCTTTGCTGAAATAGAAATCCGCACTGGTTGGCGCGGCGAATGGCGCTATGGCCTGCTCAGCGACATTCGCAAGCTAGATAAAAAGCGTTATCCGCTTATGGTGCAGCGCTTTATTGCTTTGGCGCATCCAGCGGGCACCGCTCTGCCAGAAAAAGCCTTGGACTTTCCCCTTCCTAAATTAGTCGTTGATGTAGCTCTGCGGGCTGATGTGTTGGAGAAATATCAACTCAACAGCGAGCGACCTATTCTAGTACTTTGCCCAGGTGCCGAGTTTGGCCCGGCCAAACGATGGCCGGAACAGCACTACGCTGAAGTGGCCTCGCAAAAGATTCAGGCGGGCTGGCAAGTGTGGCTAATGGGCTCGCAAAAAGATGTTGAAGTTTGCCAAACTATCAAGTCATACCAGAGTAACGATGCCCAGTTGCAGGTTCACAATTTGGCCGGTATTACTGCTTTAGCTGAGGCGATCGACTTAATGTCATTGGCTGACTGTGTGGTTAGTAATGATTCGGGGTTAATGCATATTGCCGCCGCGCTCGGTCGCCCTTTGGTCGGAGTGTACGGCTCTACCTCGCCAAAATTTACCCCACCTTTATCTGTTCAGGTGAGTATTGAGAGCGTCGATGTCGATTGTCGACCGTGTTTTTCACGTGAGTGCCCCAAGGCGCCAGAGTCAGGTTATATGCAGTGTTTAGAGACGCTGTCGGCGCAAAAGGTATTGGCTGCTATCGATACTTTATGTGCTGGTGTGGTAAAGCTGTGAGGGTTTTAATTGTTAAAACCTCATCCATGGGGGATATCATCCATACTCTGCCCGCTATTACTGATGCGCTGCAAGCCAAAAAAGGTATTACCTTTGATTGGGTGGTAGAAGAGGGTTTTGCGGAGATTCCCAATTGGCATTCAGGGGTCGACCGAGTGATTCCAGTGGCGCTGCGCCGCTGGCGCAAAAACATTTTTAAAATGTGGGGCTCTTCTGAGTGGAAGCAATTCAAGCGCAGCTTAGGTAAACACCATTATGATTTAGTTATCGACGCTCAGGGTCTGTTAAAAAGCGCATGGTTAACACGCTTCGTTAAAGCGCCAGTGGCCGGTTATGATCAAGACTCTGTTCGCGAGTCGGTGGCCAGTTTTTTTTATCAGCATAAATATTCAGTCGATAAAAATCAGCACGCGGTTGAGCGTATTCGCGAGTTGTTTGCTAAGGCTTTGGGTTATAACAAACCCGACAAAAAAGGTTTTTATGGCTTGCAGGCCAATCATTTTTTTGGCTCTAAATGTATGCCAAAAAATGTAGTGTTTTTACACGGTACCACCCGCGAAAATAAACACTATCCAGAAACTTACTGGCAAACGTTGGCGGAAAAAATAACCGCCGATGGTTATAAGATTAGACTGCCTTGGGCGAGTGATTTGGAGCGAGCTAGGGCGCGCCGCATCGCCGAAGGCAATGCGGATGTCGAGGTTTTACCGCGTTTAAATTTACATGGTGTAGCCGGTGTGCTGGCGCAGGCCGATGCTGTAGTAGCGGTAGATACTGGTCTTGGTCACTTAACGGCGGCTTTGGATATTCCTGCAATTTCTCTTTATGGACCTACTGAACCTGGCTTAATCGGCGCTTATGGCGACAATCAAATTCATTTAAAAGCCAGTGAGTGTGATGCGGTCAATGAACGTGTGGTGCCTGAGGTCTTTTCGCCGCTTATCCCAGCAATTGTTCACAAGTCGTTAACTAAGTTGCTGCATAAGTCGCCGCAAAAGGTTTGTTCGTGAAGCTGGCTTTTGCCCTGTATAAATACTTTCCGTTCGGTGGCCTGCAGCGCGACTTTTTGCGTATCGCGCTCAAGTGTCATCAGCAAGGTCATAGTATTCGGATTTATACCTACAGCTGGCAGGGCGATGTACCCGCCGGATTCGATATCCGTTTACTGGCTAAAAAAGGCTTTACTAGTCAAAGCCGCAATATTCGTTTTAGTCGCGCCATGCAAGCCGATCTGCTGTTGCAACCGGTTGACCGGCTAATCGGTTTTAATAAAATGCCAGGGCTTGATGTCTACTACGCCGCTGATGGTTGCTACGAGCAGCGGGTGCGCGATTTGTACACCGGCGTACGCGGCTGGCTCTATCGGCTGGCAGGGCGTTATCAACATTTTAGCGACTATGAGAGCGCGGTTTTTGTCGCGGGCAAAAAAACACAAATTTTAATGATATCGGCGCAGCAGCAGGGAGCGTTTCAGAAAATATATGCGACCGAATCTACGCGCTTACATATGTTGCCGCCTGGCATTGCCCGCGACCGTTGCGTACCGATAAATGCCGACGATGTGCGGGCTGAATTCCGGCGTGAATTTGCCATAGCCGCTGACGACATACTGTTGCTGATGGTCGGTTCGGGCTTTAAAACCAAGGGCGTTGACCGCTCGATTGACGCTTTGGCCAAGTTGCCCAAGAGCTTGCGAGACAAAACGCGATTGTTTATTGTCGGCCAAGATAACTCGCATGCACTCATCAAACAGGCACAAAATCTGGCGGTCGCAAAGCAAGTCGTTTTTTTCTCGGGGCGCGACGATATACCGCGATTCTTGCTCGGCGCCGATCTACTGCTCCACCCCGCCCGCCATGAAAATACTGGTACTGTGTTGCTAGAGGCGCTAGTCGCTGGTCTACCCGTCCTGTGTTCGGGAGTTTGCGGTTACGCCCACTATATAACAGAGGCCGAATCCGGTCGGGTGACGGCAAAAGGTTATTCGCAGCTCGAGTTTGATCGGCATTTAATGGCAATGGTACAGGATAAAGACTTGCGGCTAGAGTGTTCAATAAATGCTCTGAAGTTTGCCAAAAGTGCCGACTTATATTCTATGCCTGAACATGCGGCGGCTATCATCGAGAACAATTCATGAGTATTTACCTGCACGGACCATTCGCAGAATTGTGGCGCGACAAAGATGTCTTTGCTGAGATAACTAAGCTCGATGGCAAAGTTTACCGCGCGTTGGAAGGGCGGCGCACACTGCGTTTTGAGCTAGATGGCAAAGGCTATTTTTTAAAGCATCATGCGGGCGTGGGCTGGAAAGAAATTTTTAAAAATTTGTTGCAGGGGCGCATGGCAATACTCGGCGCAGAAAATGAATACCATGCGGTACATAAGCTGCAGCAGCTCGGTGTTGGCACTATGAAGGCGGTAGCCTATGGTTCGCGCGGTTTAAATCCAGCTAAGCGTGAATCATTTATTATTACCGAGGCAATAGAGCCCTCTTTGTCACTGGAAGAACTAGCCGAGCAGTGGCGTCAGCAGGCCCCATCAGCCAGCGAAAAACGCAGTTTTATTCGGCGCGTCGCTACGATTGCAGGGCGTATGCATGCCGGCGGTGTAAATCATCGCGATTTCTATATTTGTCACTTTTTGTTAACCGAAGATGATCAATTATCGCTTATTGATTTGCATCGCTCCCTTATTCACAAGTCAGTGCCCAAACGCTGGCTGTTAAAAGATCTTGCCGGTTTATGTTTTTCGGCGCATCCAGTAGCGCTCACTCAGCGTGATAAGTTACGCTTTATACGCGATTATAGTTTGGCATTTTCGGCGTCTACTTTGCGTCAAACCTTAAAAGATCCACTGTGGGAAAAAGTGGACGCTAAAGCGCAGGTTTTATATAAGCGCGGTTTACGCAAAGGTTATGTGCAGACATTTGATCTAAGCGGAAAGAGTTCTTAATGGCCTATGAGTGGCACTATGATTTATCTACAGATCGGCCCGAGGCCATTGAAGCCTTTGGCGATCTCTACACGGCCTACGCCCTAACGGGTGAGCATATTACTCAGAACTCACTCTGCCAAGTGATTAGAGTTGAGCTGGATGGCGTCGGATATTTTGTCAAACGCTACCGCCGCGGTAGCGAAAATTCACTGGCGCTCTTTGCTACCAGTAAAGCGCGCAGAGAATGGAATAACTTACTGCGCTTTGCTCAGTGGGATTTACCAGTAGCGCGTTTGGTTGCTTGGGGCGAGGAGTCTCTG
>CAWVSV010000043.1:0-21489 GCA_963933095.1 uncultured Cellvibrionales bacterium | reverse complement strand
AGGAGTATCCCGTCTGGTAACGGTAGATGTAGATGAGGCGGCCGAACTGGCCGCCATGTAGTTATAAATACATGAAAGTGAACATAGGCCCATGTGTGGCGCTATCATTTGCACGAGCCAGGAGTATCCCGTCTGGTAACGGTAGATGTAGATGAGGCGGCCGAACTGGCCGCCGTGTAGTATTTGCATAGTTTCATTCGCTAACTATAGAATTCAATGAGGCTGCTGAACTGGCAGCCTTTTAAATATGAAAAGTTTTCATTGTTAATTAAGGAACGGATTTCGCCATGTTAGTTGAATGGATCACCGTAATCACTGTACTGCTTATCGTTGGTATATTACTCGACGGTTGGCGGCGCATGCGTAACAATCATCGCGGCTCTATTAAAATGGCGCGCAACTTACCTCAAAGCAGTGCTGACGATAGTGCTGATCATTATGGGTCTGAGTTGCCCAGCGGTGGCGCCCGGGTGGTGAGTGTTCGCGACATTGAAGAGACTGATCAGTGCAATCAAAATTTGCACGACAACTTTTCTGGTCGTCAGAGCTCGACACAGCCGTCATATATACCGGAGCAAGTGGCGCTTAACTTAGAAGAGTCCGTGCCTATGTTAATGGATGTAGATGATCTTGTGGTTGACCCTGTGTCTGCCGTTGAGACAGATCCTGCGTCCGCCAGGCTAGAGCCTTCTTTTGATTCCGGTCAGCGCAGCAATGATGTGCCACTTACAACGCGTGATTCTACACCGCATCCTCCTTCTCTAGAGGCCCCTGATGATGTCATTGTTATCAATGTGATGGCGCGTAAAGGGAAATGTTTTGACGGTCAGCTACTGATGGAAGTTTTACTCGACTGTGATATGCGCTTTGGTGATATGGACATTTTTCATCGCCACGAGCAACCCGATGGAGAGGGTGTCGTACTGTTTAGTATGGTAAACATGATAAAGCCTGGTTGTTTCTCTCTCAGTGATACTCGTTGTTTTGAAACCCCAGGGGTAAGTTTGTTTATGACCTTGCCCATAAAAGCCGATGCTATGACCGCGTTTACTACCATGGCGGCCACGGCTCATAAGTTGCAAACAGCCTTGGGGGCTGAACTTAAAGATGAAGATCGCAGCGTTATGACGCTGCAAACTCTGGAACATTGTCGCGAGCGTATTTGCGAGCACCAGCGAAAATTGCGCTTAGAAAAAAGAACCGCCATCTAAATAAAATCCCGCCATTTTTAAATATGGCGGGATTTTTATAGGAAATCACTGTGTCACAAAGCTCCATACCTATAGCTTCTTCTCGCGCTGCAGATCTTAAAATACAGCTCACCGAGCATAACCATCGTTACTATGTACTCGACGCTCCCCAAATACCTGATGCCGAATACGATCGATTACTGCGTGAGCTGCAAGTGCTTGAACAGCAGTTTCCAGAACTCAAAAGTAGCGATTCGCCTACTCAACGAATCGGCGCGCCACCGCTAGGGAGTTTTGGTTCTGTTAGTCACGAAATTCCGATGTTATCTCTCGATAATGCCTTTAACAGCGATGAAATGCGTGAGTTTGACCGCCGCGTGCATGAGCGTTTAAAACAGTCGTCTGATATAGAATACGCCTGTGAGCCTAAGCTCGACGGCCTGGCTGTTAGTCTGCTTTATCGCGACGGACTACTGGTGCGAGGCGCCACCCGCGGTGACGGTCAACAAGGCGAGAACATCACGCAAAATGTGCGCACTATTGGCTCTATTCCCCTGCGTTTGAGCGGTGCTGGATACCCGTCAGTACTAGAGGTGCGCGGTGAAATTTATATGCCTAAAGCGGGTTTTGACAAGCTAAATCAGAATCAGCGCGACAAAGGCGAAAAAGTTTTTGTTAATCCGCGCAATGCCGCCGCCGGCAGCTTACGCCAGTTGGATTCGCGCATTACAGCTACTAGGCCACTGGAGATGTGTGCCTACAGCACCGGCTGGATAGAAGGCGATGACAGCGTACAGGCGCTGCCCGACACTCACACTTCGCGTTTGCAGCGCCTGGCCGACTGGGGATTCCTAATTAACGCTGAGATGGCAGCTGTTCCCAATATTGATGCTTGCCTCGACTACTTTTATCGTCTGGGCAAGAAGCGTGATGGGCTCGACTATGATATTGACGGTATTGTGTTTAAAGTCAATTCGCACGCCTTGCAGCAACAGCTAGGTTTTGTTTCTCGAGCACCGCGCTGGGCTATTGCACATAAATTCCCGGCTCAGGAAGAGATTACCGAGCTACTTGATGTTGAGTTTCAAGTGGGTCGTACCGGCGCGGTAACACCTGTGGCGCGACTTCAACCGGTGTTTGTCGGTGGCGTTACTGTGTCAAATGCCACGCTGCATAATCGCGATGAAATTGCGCGTTTAGGTGTCAAGGTCGGCGACAGCGTGATTGTGCGCCGAGCAGGTGATGTTATTCCACAGGTAGTGTCGGTAGTGCTTGATAAGCGTCCCGACGATGCCGCTGATATTATCTACCCCTCACTCTGCCCTGTGTGCGTGTCGCCGGTGGAAACCTTAGCCGGTGAAACAGTGGCACGTTGTACCGGCGGTTTAATTTGTGGCGCGCAGCGCAAGGAGGCAATCAAACACTTTGCCTCGCGCAAAGCTCTCGACGTCGATGGCCTCGGCGATAAATTGGTTGAGCAGTTGGTTGATGAAAAGTTGATTGCCGCTGTAGCCGATCTCTATTCCCTTAAGCTTAATCAAATTGTCGCGCTCGATCGCATGGGAGTGAAATCAGCGGAAAACTTGTTACAAGCTTTGAATGTCAGCAAAAATACCTCTTTGGCTAAATTCATCTATGCCTTAGGTATTCGTGAGGTGGGCGAGGCTACGGCGCGCAGCCTGGCCAAGTATTTCGGCAATCTCCCAGCCATAACTGCTGCCGACCAAGAATGCCTGAAAAAAGTCGATGATGTCGGCCCGATTGTGGCGCACTTCATTTTTGACTTCTTTCAACAGCCACATAATCTAGAGGCTGTTGCCGGACTTCAGCAGGCGGGTGTTAATTGGCCGGATATTGAAGTGGCCGAGGAGAATTTGCCACTGGAGGGACTGTCATACGTTGTTACTGGTACTTTTAGTCAAATAAAACGTGCCGACGCCAAAGCACAGTTGCAAAACTTGGGTGCCAAAGTCGCCGGCAGTGTCTCTGCTAAAACCCACTGTGTCATTGCTGGGCCGGCGGCAGGTTCAAAGTTAACCAAAGCACAGGAGCTGGGTGTCGATATAATCGATGAAGATGCGTTACTGGTGATTTTACGCCGTCATGGTGTATCACTGTGATGCGTTTTTGGTTGTTAGGTTTGGCGCTACTACTGCTCTCAAGCTGTGTCACTTCGCCGCCAAAACATGTCGACAACATCTGTAAGATTTTTGAAGAAAAAGACGGTTGGTATGACGACGCCAAACAGTCCTCCAAAGAGTGGGGCACCGCTATTTATACGATGATGGCGATTATGCATCAAGAGAGTCGTTTTCAGCCAAAGGCGAAGCCGCCGCGAACAAAAATACTCTGGATTATTCCTGGGCCTCGGGCGTCAAGTGCCTACGGCTTCCCCCAAGCCAAAGATTCCACTTGGGATTGGTATATTGACTCCAGCGGTAACTGGGGTGCCGACCGCGATGATTTTTCCGATGCCATCGATTTTGTGGGCTGGTACTCTGCAATCAGTTATAAACGCAGTAAAATCAAGCGCAACGATACCTACCATCTTTACCTGGCCTATCACGAGGGGCATGGCGGCTTTAATCGTCGCAGTTACAACAGTAAGAAATGGTTAACTCAGGTGGCACATAAAGTATCGGCCAAAGCCAATACCTATAAACGGCAGTTGAATAGCTGCCGAGATAGGTTAGAGAGTGACGGCTGGTGGTTCTTTTGAACAGCAAACAATAAACAATATAATTTTTGGAGACATAATGGATCAGGAATCGATAGTTTACGGTTGCATCAAGGATGCCCGCGCCGATCTGCTTGAGAGCGATCGTGTTTCCGCTAACCGCAACGCCATGTTGTCGCTGCCGCGTGCCGATGACTGGCCCTTTTTGTGCCAAGAAATGTTTGCTATTCCGCATAGGCAAATTAATCAGGGTAATTATCAGACTGAGGTCATGCACTTTGGCGCTTCATACAAGGCTGTTGAGTATGAGTGGGAGCAGTGGGTGGCCTCGTTTGAGTCGCTATTGGCTAAAATGTATTGGGTCTCGGCTACTGTTCATCTGGAAACTGAGTTGTCGGGCACTCATACCTTTACTTGGGAGTCTAATGCTAACTTTCACACCCCAGGTTCCGGCGACATGCAAGTGAGTTGTGAGTGGAGCCACGAGGGTGGTCTAGGTTTTTAGAGGTCTCTTCTGTATTTTTTGATAGAGCCCTTGTGGCTCATAGGTAGTGTTATTCAATGATTTTTGGACGTATAAAAAAGCAGCAATCGGCGCTTGCTGTGAGCCTTTTGGGCAGCTTTGCTTTTATTGTCTTGGCTATATGGGGTTGGAATTTGCCAATAGAAACTGCGCTAAACTTTGTATTAATTAGCGCTATATTAATGATGCTGGTGATGATGGCAGCTTTTGTTACTGCGTGGCTTATGTCTAAATTTAGGAATCGCCGTTAGTTGGGCTTGTCGCTGCTCAATAAGCGGTGTTAGTCTGTGCGCTGCGGGCGCATCTTCTCCTTTATTGGACACTTTTATGCCACCGAGAGAGCGTTTAGTCTGCAAACAATCAACTTTATTCATTATTTAGAGAACTAACATGAACACTTTAGTACGTGCCATTACAGGCATTCTTATTTTATCTTCACTGGTTGTCGGCTATTACCTGAACGAAGAGCTGATCTATCTTGTTGCAGCACTAGTGGGTTTGGATTACTTAATCTCAATATTCACCGGTAAAACTTTGCTGGAATTATTGTTCGGGCAGAAAATTCGAACAAAACAAGCCGGCAAGAGCAATAACCGCAAACAAAGCAAGCCGCGTCGCGATGACTCACGCAATGAGAGCCGTAACGAGAGCCGTGACAATAACTTCAATGAAAGCGACAACGATGACGAACCGCAAGAATTCTCTGAGCCTGGTGCCACTAACGGTACTGTAAAGTGGTTTAGCATCGATAAGGGCTTCGGTTTTATTGTGTTGGATAATGGCGACGAAGTATTTGTTCATCACCGTGG
Organism: uncultured Cellvibrionales bacterium; assembly: GCA_963933095.1. Classification (GTDB taxonomy): domain Bacteria; phylum Pseudomonadota; class Gammaproteobacteria; order Pseudomonadales; family Cellvibrionaceae; genus UBA1124. The sequence goes on along the minus strand of CAWVSV010000043.1, from coordinate 16,290 downwards.
TATCAATGCTAAAGGTCGCCGGATCTTGCGCGAAGGTCAAGAGGTAACTCTGGATGTGGTTGAAGAAGATAAGGGCCCGCAGGCTCAAAATGTGACTGTTATTAGTTAACCTGCCACACCGATAAACTAACCGCCGTTAAAGACCGATCTCTGCACAGAGGTCGGTCTTTTTTTATGCTCGTCTTTTAGTGGTCTAAACTGAGTGTAAGTCGTCGACTTTCTATATACTTTTAAGGTTTCTACTATGGCCGATTACAAAGCACCTCTGCGCGATATTCGATTTTCTTTGATGGATGTATTGGGTTATGCCGACCACTGCGTGACAACGCCTAACTGCGCAGAGGCAAGTCCAGATATTGTTGATGCCATTTTGGAGGAAAGTGCCAAGTTTTGCGAGCAGGTGCTGGTGCCGCTGAATGCAGTAGGTGACATTGAGGGCTGCACTTTGAACAATGGGCAAGTATCGACTCCCACCGGATTTAAAGAAGCCTATCAGCAGTATGTAGAGGCCGGCTGGCCCGCAATGACCCACCCCAAAAAAATAGGCGGCCAGGGTTTACCTCCGTCGCTGGGTACCATTTTGTCAGAGTTGGCGGGTTCAGCGAATTGGTCCTGGGCCATGTATCCAGGCCTCTCTCACGGGGCTATGAATACCATTAATAGTCACGGCAGCGACCAACAAAAGCAGCTTTACTTGAGCAAACTGATTGCTGGTACTTGGACCGGAACTATGTGTTTAACCGAGCCCCAGTGTGGCACTGATTTAAGTTTACTGCGCACCAAGGCCGACCCCCTAGAGGATGGCAGCTATTGCATCAGCGGCAACAAGATATTTATATCAGCTGGCGAACACGATATGGCCGAGAATATTGTCCATATAGTGCTTGCGCGCCTGCCCAATGCACCCGAGGGAACCAAAGGTATTTCTCTGTTTATTGTGCCCAAATTCACGGCTGATGCCGAGGGTAATTTACTGCAACATAACGGCGTCAATTGTGGCGCGCTCGAGCATAAGATGGGCATTCATGGCAATGCCACTTGTGCGCTAAATTTTGACGATGCCAAAGGCTATTTAATCGGCGAAGCCAATAATGGGTTGCGCTGCATGTTTACCTTTATGAATAATGCCCGCATTGGCACCGCGCTGCAGGGTTTGGCACACACTGAGGTGGGGTTGCAGAAATCCCTCGAGTACAGCCGTGAACGCCTTGCTATGCGTGCCCTTACTGGGGCTAAAAACATCAGCGCTGCGGCCGACCCGATCATTGTTCACCCCGATGTACGGCGTATGCTGTTGACCCAAAAAGCCTTTGCCGAGGGCAATCGCATGTTGCTCTATTTCACCTCATTGCAAGTAGATATTAGCGAAAATAGCGCGGATGAGAATATTAAAAAAGAAGCGGAAGATTTGCTTGCCCTGCTAACCCCTATAGCCAAAGCCTTTATCACCGAAACCGGTTGTGAGTCAGCCAATTTGGCGCTGCAGTGTTTCGGTGGTCACGGCTATATTCGTGAATGGGGGGTAGAGCAAAATGTTCGCGATGCGCGCATTGCCACCTTGTATGAAGGTACAACCGGCATTCAGGCACTTGACCTGTTAGGCCGCAAGGTACTGATGACTCAGGGCGAAACACTCAAGCGATTTACCAAAATTATACATAAATTCTGTCAGGCCGAGAGCGATAATAAAAAGCTTAAAGAATTTATTAAGCCCCTATCACAGCACTATAAAGAGTGGGGTGAGATGACGACTCAGCTTGGTTTTAAGGCGATGCGTAACCGCGATGAGGTGGGTGCTGCATCAGTAGATTACTTGATGTACTCGGGGTACGTGACGCTCGCCTATTTTTGGGCGCGGGCCGCGCTTACCGCTCAAAACTCTATGAAAAAGGGCGTTGAAGACAAGGCATTTTATAAAGCTAAGATCCACACCGCTCGTTTTTACTTCGAGCGAATATTACCGCGTACGCGCATGCATTTGGCGGCGATCGAATCGGGCAGCGATAATTTAATGGCCTTGGATGAAAAAGACTTCATCTTTATTTAGCGGGACGTTGCTATGAAAGATAAATATTATGATCGCAGTGTGATAGATGTGTTCGATGAAACCTGCGCTAAATACCCAGATAATAACGCATTCAGCTGCATGGGGCGCACGTTACGCTTTGCCGAAATTAATCGTCTCAGTGCAAAGTTTGCCGCTTACCTGCAGACCCAGACAAATTTGCAGCCTGGGGATCGCATTGCTATGCAGATGCCCAATATATTGCAGTATCCGGTGGTGGTGTTCGGAGCATTGCGTGCAGGCTTAATTGTGGTGAATAGTAACCCGCTCTATACACCGCGTGAAATTAAACACCAACTGGTGGATTCTGGCGCTAAGGCATTAGTGGTGTTGGCAAATGTAGCCGAGGCGGCGGCCTCGATACTCGATGAAACCGATGTTGAGCAAGTGATAGTGACAGAACTTGCCGATTTACATACGCCGCTAAAACGACTGCTGATTAACTATGTGGTCGATCATGTGAAAAAGCTGGTGCCGCAGGTTAATTTTAAACAGCGCGTATCTCTGCTCGATTGCCTGGCAGTGAACAGTAGCCATTTTGTCTCAGTGCAGCGCCAGCCTGAAGATATTGCGGTACTGCAATACACGGGGGGAACCACAGGGGTAGCAAAGGGCGCAATGCTTACTCATCGCAATCTAGTCGCCAATATGGTGCAGGTTAAGGCGCAGCTCAGCGATATTTTCCGTGAAGGTGAAGACTACTTTGTCGCGCCTTTGCCGCTTTATCATATTTACGCTTTCACCATTCATTGTATGTGCACTTTCAGTCAGGGCAGTCATACTTTATTGATTCCCAACCCGCGCGATATTAAAGCGTTTGTGGAGGCGCTAAAAGATCAGCCTTTTACTGGCTTTATAGGTTTGAATACACTTTTTAATGCTCTTTGTCATAATGAAGATTTTAAGCAATTGGACTTCTCCCATCTGCGCCTGACTTGCTCTGGAGGAATGGCGTTGACCCATGACGCATCATTGCTCTGGCAGCAGACGACCGGCAATCATATTTGTGAGGGCTATGGATTAACGGAGACTTCGCCCGTGGCATGTATTAATCCCTATAGCGCCATTTGTGATGGCTCTGTGGGCACACCGGTGCCAGATACAGAGGTGAAGCTAATCGATGCCTTTGGTGATGACGTGGCCAAGGGCGAGGTAGGGGAGCTTTGTATACGGGGCCCGCAAGTGATGAAGGGTTACTGGCGGCTTGAAGCGGAGACGCGCGAGGTTATAGATCTCGATGGCTGGTTCCGTACCGGAGACTTGGCAGAAATTCAGACTGATGGCTATGTTCGGATAGTCGATCGTATTAAAGATATGATCATTGTGTCGGGGTTTAATGTTTATCCCAATGAAATCGAGGATGTTGTCTGCTCGCATCCAGACGTATTGGAGGCTGCTGCCATTGGTATTGCAGATGCGGTTTCGGGTGAGGCAGTGAAGTTGTTTGTGGTTAAGCAAAGTGAGAGTTTGACCGTTGCTATTTTGTTGAAATTCTGCCGTGAAAATCTTACCGCCTATAAAATTCCGCACACGATAGAGTTTCGAGATCAGCTGCCTAAAACTAACGTCGGCAAGGTTCTTAGGCGCTTACTCAAAGATAGTTAAGGCAGTGTTTATAAGGCGGTTGATTGTTGCCTGCTAAGCAGGCACAGTCTGAGCTCTTCTTTAATGCTCAGACACGGAATCAGTTATGGATCTCTTTATTGTCTTACTCTCAAGCCCTTTGGTTTGGGTAGCTATTGTTCTGCTTTACACGCTCAAACAGGGCATTCACTTTGTGCCACAAAATCGCGGCTATGTTATTTACACCCTGGGTAAATATGATAAAACATTGAGTGCTGGTCTTAATTTTATTGTTCCGTTTGTGCAAAGGGTAGCCGCCGACCGCAATTTGAAAGAGCAATCGCTTGATATTATGTCGCAGTCGGCCATCACTCGAGACAATATTACTCTCGGTATCGATGGTATTTTATTTATGAAAGTCACCGATGCGGCGGCCGCTACCAACAATATCAATGATTACAAAATGGCTGTGACACAGCTGGCAATGACTACTATGCGTAATGCCATAGGTTCGCTAGAACTGGATGAGTGCTTTCAAAATCGAGATTTAATTAACACTAAAATACTCGGTGCTATGACCGAAGCTACCGGTCCTTGGGGGGTTATGGTTACTCGCTATGAAATTAAAGACATTATTCCACCGCAGTCGATTCGCGAAGATATGGAAAAGCAGATGACCGCTGAACGTGAAAAACGGTCGGTAATTTTAACTGCTGAAGGCGTTAAAACTGCCGCTATTACTGAGGCTGAGGGCCTTAAAGAAGCGCGAGTTCTCGATGCTGAAGCCGCCAAGGCAGAGCAGGTACTAGCTGCAGAGGCTTCCAAGCAAGCGCAAATCTTGGAAGCCACAGGCCAGGCCGAGGCGATACGCCTTGTGGCTGATGCCGATGCTGCTGCTATTGCAGTGGTTGGTGCTACCGCTGCGACCCCAGATGGCAAGCAGGCTGTGATTTTAAAACTGGCCGAGCAGTCAATTGCCGCTCACAAGGCGATTGCAGAAGAAGGCACAGTGGTACTTACCGACGGCAAGACTGGTGATAATATTGCCAATACAGTGGCTCAAGCTATAGCGGTATCTAGCGCCGTTAAGTTGTAAGGTATATTTAAAAGACAATTTAAAAGAGAGACGCATGGATATTGTGCAGTATTTTTCTAACAATCACGATCAGCTGTTATATGTGATCGCCGGTTTAAGCTTCGTTGTTGAGTTAAGCGTAATGGGGATGGGTGGGCCGCTGTTGTTTTTTGCTGCTGCCAGTTTTATTACCGGTATTCTAGTTAGCATGGGTGTTATTTCCGGTTGGGACGCTGAGGTGTTTACGGTTGGTGTCTTGACAGCTGTTATTGCCGCTGTGTTGTGGAAGCCTTTTAAGCGCTTTCAAAACTCCGGTGGACATTCGGATACCAGCAGCGACATGATTGGTTTAACTGTCCCTGTGAGTGCAGAAATCAGCCATAACGGAGGCTCTATACGTTATTCAGGTATCAACTGGAAAGCACGCCTCGATCTCGCTTCTGAGACTACAATCGCGGCTGATGAACGCTGCGAAATTGTCGCGGTAGAGGGTAATGTGATGATAGTGAAAGCATTGTAGGCTTTATTAGAGGGTTGACAGATCTAGCTAGCAACCTATGGTATTTGTTGGCAGTGTCCTTTAGTTAAAAAACCGACCTGATTTTTAGGTCGGTTTTTTTGTGGGTGTCTATACTGAATTTATGGGGAAAAGCATAAAAACAGCGTTGGTTATGTCTGGTGGCGGTGCTCGCTCGGCCTATCAAGTGGGTGTACTGAAAGGTCTCGCTGAAATACTTCCTGCCGAGATGGAAAACCCGTTTCAAATTATTTGCGGCACTTCTGCAGGTGCTATAAATGCCGTTTCTCTCGCCGCTCAAACGGGTAGTTTTCAGCAGGCGGTTGCTGGATTGAGCGATGTCTGGGGAGCTCTGACAGTGGATCAGGTTTATCGTTGCGAGTGTTTTGATTTACTCAAGGGCCTGGGTCGTTTGGGGTTGTCACTATTTAATGAAGGGGTAGGTCGCAAGCAGCCATTGGCGTTGCTTGATAATTCTCCGCTACGTGAGATGTTAGAACGTAATATTAATCTCGATAATATTCAAACAGCGATAAGTGCTGGTGCGATTAGCGCTGTCAGTGTTACTGCAATGAGTTATAGCTCGGGTGAGTCGGTCAGTTTTTTTCAGGCCCCGACTGAGGTTCAAGGCTGGCGTCGGCATCGGCGATCGGGGGCACCAGACATCATAACTTTGGATCATTTGTTGGCCTCGTCGGCGATTCCATTGCTGTTTCCCGCGGTGCCTATTTGCCGTGAGTATTTTGGTGATGGCGCCGTAAGGCAAGATGCACCCATAAGTCCAGCGCTGCATTTGGGGGCCGACAAGGTTTTTGTCATTGGTGTCAGTAGCAATCGTAATCCCCAGCATTGGGGGAAAAAACATCGGCCTACAAAGCACTCACCCTCTATGGGACAGATAACTGGGCATATGTTTAACAGTGCCTTTGTCGATGGATTGGAGGGCGATATTGAGCACTTGGAGCGAGTTAACGAATTGTTGCGACGTGTACCCGAGGATCAGCACGAGATTGGTGGTCATAAGTTGCGTCCAGTGGATACAATGATCGTCTCACCCTCAGCCCAGTTGGACGTTATTGCAGGGCGCAAGATTCGTTACCTACCCAGAGCCTTGCGGTTGGCGCTGCGCGCTGTGGGCGCCACGGCCAAGGGCGGTGGCGCCACGGCCGCTAGCTACTTACTGTTCGCACAGCCATTTATCCAGGAATTAATTGATCTCGGCTACCAGGACACCATGTGGGAACGCGAAAGGGTAGAGAAGTTCTTTGAGCTTTAAGTGTCAGGCTCTCTAAACTCACGCTATAGCCTGAGAGGCATAACAATGCTAAAAACAGTCCGAAAAAAGCCCTGAAATAGATCTACTAACTCGCTGGCAATTTTGACCATAAATTCATGGCAGCAGTTCTTGGTGTAACTAAAGGCTGTGCGTCTTTGAATTCTAAAGTCAAAAATTCCCTAGAGTTTACTTCGCTGAGTCTTTACTGCTGCTTAGGGCTGCGCCTATGTGCTTAGCAGTAAATGTTATTGTTAATCTCGTCTTAACTTATCGCTGACCGCAATTGGGTTGGGATAGTTAAATATCACGATATAGCTTGATACTAAGAAGGTAATAATCGCTGTCGCCTGAATTAAAGTAGAAGCCTTCTCGCTGATAAGCATGTTCTCAATGGCTACAAACGCTATTAGCAGCGAAAATTCACTGATCTGTCCAAGCCGAAAACCAATATCCCAAGCCAGCTTGTTATTTTCACTATGTCTGCGCAGTAAAAATCGAAAGGTGGCAGGTTTTAATGACAACATAATGGCGGCTAGCAACAGAGTTGGAAACACTACTGCACTCAGCATATCGAGATTAAAACGGGCGCCTATAGAAAAGAAGAACAGAATTAAAAAGAAATCGCGCAGCGGCTTTAGGCTAACGGCTATGTATTGGGCAATAGGGCTAGTGGCCAAGCTGATGCCTGCGAGAAAGGCGCCAATTTCAGCGGATAAACCGAGAAATTCTGACAACTCTGCCAGTCCTAAACACCAGCCGATGGCGAGTAAAAATATATATTCGTGAAAACGATCAAATTTGTGAATCAGTTTTAACAATACCAATCGCACAAAACCAAAGGCAAATAATGCCACTAGAGGCAGGGCGATTAAAGTCTGGCCGAATTGAACAATATCAACTGCACCTGAGGCGCTGCTGAGTAAAACCATTAGGCAAATGATGGCGAGAAAATCCTGAAATAACAGCAGGCCCACCATTAGTTCACCGGAGTGTTTATGGTGCAACACAGTGGTGGGAAGTAGCTTAATGCCGATAATAGTAGATGAGAACATCATCGCCATGCCGATAACCAAGCACTCCATGTGGCTAAAACCGAAGACCCAGGCAATAGCGTAACCACTGAGGGCAAATACGGCCGAACTAACTACGCCAATACTGGTGGCTTTGCTGAGTATCGACAGTAGCGCTTTGGGCTGCATGTCGAGCCCCAGTAAAAATAGTAAAAAGATAATCCCCACGGTCGATAGTTCAGCTATTAGGGTGACGTCGGTGATTAGCTCAAAACCGTAGGGGCCCACCAAAGCACCAAGGAGTATATACACGACCAAAAGTGGCTGGCGTGTATAGAGCGCAATGGACGCAAATACAGCTGCGCCAGTAAAAATTAAGAAAAATGATTGGAATAGTGAATGTTCCATAGTGCTCTTTAGTCGAATAAAAAATAGATTACACACTTAATGTAACCAATAAATAAAAAGGCCGCCAATTTTGGCGGCCTTTTTATTATAGGAGAGTAATTTACGCTAAGTAATATATGTGCCTATCACGTTGCAGTCGTAGTTATGCTCGGCGACGAAAAAGTGGCAGCGGCGTGTCAATGGCTACTTGATAGCTTTCGCTGAAATCATCGAGAGAAGCCAGTGCGGCCTCCATATTGATTTCGTCACTACAGGCAAAAGCGTTCACACCACAGCGTTTGAGATAGCACAGCTGGTCACGGATGAAATTGCCAATAGCGCGCAGTTCCCCTTTAAAACCGTAGCGTTCACGCAGTAGACGAGCAGCGGTAAAGCCGCGTCCATCCATAAATATTGGGAAGTTAACCGCTACTAATGGCAGCTGTTGAGCGTCGCTACCGAGTAAATCGGCGGTGTCGACATTGTCGAGCCAGACACCGACATCACTGCGGCTTATAAGAATGTCTTTTTGCTCAAGCCAAACACTGAGATGTACAATAACTTTACCGGCGGGAATTGTGGCCGTTGCACTCTCCGGTTTATCCAACAGTTGCCACTCATTTTCGACAATCGCGCCGTCTTTAATTAACTTGGACATTACTTGGCTTCCTCGGCTTTGGGGTAGATACGTGCTTTGTAGGGTGCCATGCCCAAGCGGCGATAGGTATCAATAAACAGTTCTTCTTCAGTGCGGTTCTCTAAATAAATATCGAGTACCTTCTGAATAACACCAGTTACCTCTTCGCGTCTAAAGGAGGGGCCGACAACTTTGCCGAGCGAGGTATTACTGCCGGCGTTACCGCCCAGTTGCACCTGATAAAACTCTTCGCCTTTTTTGTCGACGCCTATAATGCCGATATGACCCACGTGGTGGTGACCGCAAGCGTTCATGCAGCCTGAGATGTTTAGGTCTATATCACCCAAGTCGTAGACATAGTCCATGTCGCTGAAGGTGCGCTGAATATCATCGGCAATGGGCAGTGACTTGGCGTTGGCTAGGGAGCAAAAATCGCCGCCAGGGCAGCAAATTAAATCGGTCAGAGTATCGATATTGGGAGTGGCAAAGCCATATTTTTTGCAGGCTTGCCATAAAGTGAATAAATCAGATTTTTTGACGTCACCTAGAACAATGTTTTGCTGATGGGTGGTGCGGGCTTCACCGAAGCTGAACTGCTCAGCCAGATCGGCAATCGCTTCTAGCTGGACATCGGTGACGTCACCCGGCGCTACGCCGGTTGGTTTTAATGACAATGTGATAGCGGCATAGCCGGCTTTGCTATGCTCAATGACGTTGCGCTCGAGCCATTTGCCAAAGGCTTTATTATCAGCGGTAAGTGCATTTAAAGAGGCTTGTGCTGCGGCGCCGTCAAGAGACTCATAGGCCGGTTCAGTAAAAAATTCTCTAGCGCGATCAATTTCTTCTTGGGTAAGTTTAGCGGCTGAGTCTTTCAGGTGCATCCATTCAGCTTCTACTTTTTCTGCAAAAACCGCAGGCGTTATGGCGCGCACTAAAATTTTAATGCGAGCTTTATATTTATTGAGGCGGTTACCCAGCTGGTTATAGACACGCAATACCGCGTCTAAATAGCTGAGCAGGTCCTGCTCTGGTAAAAATTCGCGGATCATACTGCCGATTACTGGAGTGCGGCCTAAACCACCACCAACTAATACGCGAAAGCCAATTTCGCCCGCGGCATTGCGCTGCATCTGCAAGCCAATATCATGCACCTGAACGGCGGCGCGGTCATCTGAAGCGCCGGTAACGGCGATCTTAAATTTACGTGGCAAGAAGGCAAACTCTGGGTGAAACGACGACCATTGGCGGATAATTTCACAGTAAGGGCGCGGATCGATTGACTCATCTAAAGCAATACCAGCAAACTGATCGGAGGTAGTATTGCGGATACAGTTACCACTGGACTGGGTGGCATGCATCTCAACTTCCGCCAACTCAGCCAGAATGTCGGGGACTTCGGACAGATTGGGCCAGTTAAATTGTACGTTCTGGCGGGTGCTGATATGCACGTAACCTTTGTCGTATTTACGGGCCACATGTGCCAGTTTTCGAAGTTGCGGGGCGTTAACCATGCCATAGGGTACGTTTACGCGCAGCATCGGAGCTAGGCGCTGTACATAGAGGCCATTTTGAAGACGCAGCGGCAGGAACTCTTCGGCTTTGAGTTCGCCCGTTAAGAATCGCTCGGTTTGGTCGCGAAATTGTGCCACGCGTTCGGCTAGAATTTTATGATCGAATTTGTCGTAAAGGTACATAGAGGCTAAAGCCTTTTGATGCACAAGGTTTAACACCTTGTTTGATGTGAATCACGGGGTGTAAAAATAGCGCGGAATTATACATTAAATTTCAATTGTTCGCGAGTTACACAAGAGCCGTGGCAAGTGTGACTGTCTAATACTTATACCGAACATTTGCTGTATGAAAATAGGCGAGGTGGCCGCTAGCAAGGATAACCACGTATTAGCTCCATATGCAGGGTTGTAATATGTGAAGTATTAGATAGATGAAATTATAATATAGGTAATAATCGGCTTGCGGTATGACTGATTTACATGGTTAAAATAATGAACACAAACTATGAAATAGGTGGCAATAATGACTGATACAGCCGGTAATGACACTCAGCAAGTTGAAAATCAACAGCCTGACTCTGGTGACGGCTTAGCCGACGCTATTGCTGCTGTCGCTTTGATTACAATTTTTGTGGCCGTTTGCATCTTCTGGATTAGCAGTCAATAAACGATAGATAAGCGGCGCATGTCGTTTATAGCGAGTATAAAATAATATCATTAAATCATACGTTGCCCTGTTTACCACTGGGGAATGACTGTCACCTACACAACAGCTTTACCTTTTGGATTGCGCGTTTGGCCAATGCGATGCGCGATCAGTTTAATCAAGCTTTGTCAGAGCACGATGTAACTTGGCCACAGTGGATGATACTCAATGTGTTGCATCACGGCTTGGCTATAACGCCAGCCCAGATTGCCGATAATATTGGGGCCGACCGCAGTTCGGTTACCCGCTAGGTAGATCGTCTTGAGAAAAAGATATGCTCGAACGCAGCTTTGATGGCTTAGATAGGCGCTCGGTACAGATACTTATGACCGTCGTGGGGCGTCGTCTGGTGGTCGATATTAATGCCGCCGCTAAGCGACATCAGGACAGTTATCTGGCTCAATTGTCCAGTACCGAATGCAGGGCGCTAAAAGGCAATATTCAGAAGTTGTTAGGTGCTGGCGGAGTGGAAACTAACGATCTTTGGCGTCAAATTTAATCAAAAAATAGCCGGTACTATATTAATAAATATAATTGCCCAGACATGAACTTGTACTATGAGGCGCTACTCAAAGCTATGTTGACGGCTGTGGCCACTAAGGCAATGAATATTACCGTCACCAACATACCAGCCGCTATATAGTGGCTAATCTTTCCGTTCTCAAAATCTCGCTGCTGATGCTTACTGTTTTGTACACCGAATGCGGCGGATATGGCACTTATTATCACCTGAAAAAACGAAGGTTTTGGTTTTTTTGCCGGCATAGAGAATCCACTTGCTGCTTTAGTATGAAAGAATCATCGCGCTACGGGCTTTGAGTTAGCAACTGTGGGCGATCCGCGGAGCGCCTTCAGTTGCTAACTGCAAATGACTTTATTGGTCGTAGCTCAGTACTGGGCTCAACCATTTCTCCATTATTTCTACACTCATGCTCTTTCGCTCAGCCAGGCTCTCGACCTGATCTTTATTGATTTTTCCGGTGGCAAAATACGTTGATTCAGGGTGTGAGAAGTACCAGCCTGAAACGGCTGCGGTCGGGAACATGGCGAAGTGCTCGGTCAACTCGATGCCGGTGTTGTTGGTAGCATCTAAAAGCTTGAATAAACTGCCTTTTTCGGTGTGGTCAGGGCAGGCTGGGTAGCCCGGTGCCGGACGAATACCGGAGTAGCGCTCGCGAATCATGTCCTCATTACTAAGAGTTTCATCGGAATCATAGCCCCACAGTTCTTTGCGGACGCGGCTATGCATATGCTCGGCAAAAGACTCTGCCAAACGGTCGGCGAGAGCTTTGATCATAATGCTATTGTAGTCGTCACCCGCGGCTTCATATTCTTTCGCCAGCTCGTCCACACCAATACCAGTCGTCACGGCAAAACCGCCTATGTAATCGGTCTTACCTGAGCCTTTAGGGGCAATAAAGTCGGCCAGTGAGTAATTTGGCTTGGGGCCGTCATCGCTGCTCGGTTTTTGAATCTGCTGACGTATATGGTGCAGGGTTTCAATAGTCTTGCCGTCATCGCCATAAACTTCAATGTCATCGGCGTCAACGCTATTGGCGGGCCAGAAGCCGAGTACGCCATTGGCTTGAATCAGCTTGTCCTCGATCAGACGTTTTAACATCGCCTGAGCATCGCTAAACAGGTTAGTGGCAGCTTCGCCCACTACTACATCAGTAAGAATGCGCGGGTACTTTCCGGCTAGATCCCAGGTAATAAAAAACGGCGTCCAGTCAATGGTGTCGATCAGGTCCTGAAGCGGGTAGTTTTCAAATACTCGGGTACCGGTAAAGCTCGGTACCGGTGGTGTGTAGTGAGCCCAATCGGCTTTGAATCCGTGCTCAATGGCAGCGGGATAAGTTCGCAGAGTTCCCCTCGGGCGGCGATTCGCGTTGCGTACCCGCACTTTTTCATACTCGATCTGGAGTTCTGTGTAGTAGGCGGGCCGTTTTTCGTCATTCAGTAATATTTGTGCAACGCCTACGGCACGGGAGGCATCGGCTACGTAAATGGTCTGGTTAAGATTGAACTTAGGGTCGATCTTGACTGCAGTGTGGGCCTTGGAGGTGGTGGCGCCGCCGATCATCAGTGGTTTGTCGACCCCGAGGCGCTCCATCTCGCGAGCTACACTAACCATTTCATCCAACGATGGAGTAATAAGCCCTGACAAACCGATAATGTCGCAGTTCTCCTCGATCGCTGTCTTAATAATTTTATCGGTGGGCACCATCACACCTAAATCGACTATCTCAAAGTTGTTGCACTGCAGTACCACACCGACAATATTTTTGCCGATATCGTGTACATCGCCTTTAACGGTGGCCATTAGGATCTTGCCGTTGGATCTTGCACCTTCGCTTTTTTCGGCTTCAATAAACGGCTGTAGATGAGCAACCGACTGTTTCATGACGCGCGCCGATTTCACTACCTGAGGCAGAAACATCTTGCCAGCACCAAATAGATCGCCAACGACATTCATGCCGTCCATCAGTGGACCTTCGATAACATGAAGTGGACGCTCGGCGTTTTGGCGTGCCTCTTCCGTATCCTCAATGATAAAGGCATTAACGCCCTTAACTAGGGCGTGCTCCAATCTTTTATTAACGGGCCATGAGCGCCATTCTAAATCTTCTTTTTTGGGGCCGGCAGAGCCATCACCGCGAAACTGGTCGGCAATGTCCAGCAATGCTTCGGTTGTATCGTCATTCTTGTTGAGAATCACATCCTCAACTTTGTCTTTTAATTCTTTCGGTAAGCCGTCATAGACTGCCAGTTGACTAGCGTTAACGATACCCATATTCATGCCAGCTTTAATGGCGTAATAAAGAAATACCGAGTGAATGGCCTCGCGCACGGGGTTGTTGCCGCGAAACGAGAAGGATACATTGGAGACGCCACCAGAGACGCCAGCATGAGGCAGATTCTCTCGAATCCACTGAGTAGCTTCGATAAAATCTACAGCGTAATTATTGTGTTCTTCAATACCTGTAGCCACGGCAAAGATGTTGGGGTCGAAGATAATATCTTCAGCGGGAAAGCCAACTTCGTCCACTAATATGCGATAGGATTTCTCGCAGATCTCGATCTTGCGCGCGCAGGTGTCGGCCTGGCCATCTTCGTCGAAGGCCATAACGATAACAGCGGCGCCATAGCGCATGCACAGTCGTGCCCGCTCTTTAAATTCTTCGACGCCTTCTTTCATGGAAATGGAATTGACCACCGGCTTGCCTTGTATACATTTCAAACCGGCTTCAATCACGCTCCATTTAGAGGAGTCGACCATAATTGGCACGCGTGATATATCTGGCTCACAGGCAATCAGGTTGCAGAAGCGGGTCATAGCTGCCTCTGAATCGAGCATGCCCTCGTCCATGTTGATGTCGACTATTTGGGCGCCATTTTCAACTTGCTGGAGCGCGACTTCCAGTGCGGTGTCGTAGTCTTCTTCTACAATTAAGCGCTTGAATTTAGCGGAGCCAGTAACATTGCAGCGCTCGCCAACATTGACGAACAGCGAGTCGCTGCTGATGTTGAATGGCTCTAGGCCCGATAAGCGACAAGCGGGTTCTATCTCGGGGATAACACGCGGCGCATGCTTCACCATTGAGTCAGCGATAGCTTTGATGTGACTCGGCGCGGTGCCGCAGCAGCCGCCAATGATATTGACAAAGCCGGAGGCGCCAAACTCTTCGACTACAGCAACCATTTCTTCTGGGGTCTCGTCGTACTCGCCGAATTCGTTCGGCAGACCGGCGTTGGGATGGGCTGAGACATAGCAGTTGGCTATGCGCGATAATTCTTGAACGTACTGACGTAACTCTGTCGCGCCCAGTGCACAGTTAAGGCCGATAGAGATCGGTTTTGCATGAGCCAATGCGTTGTAAAAGGCCTCGGTGGTTTGGCCTGATAGCGTGCGGCCAGAGGCATCGGTGATGGTGCCCGAGATCATTATCGGTAGCTCAAAACCCGATTCGTCGAAATACTTTTGCACCGCAAATATGGCAGCCTTGGCGTTCAGGGTGTCGAATACTGTTTCGATCAAGATGAGGTCGGCACCGCCTTTGACCAAACCATCGGTGGACTCGACATAGTTCTCTACTAGCTGGTCGAAGGTAACATTTCGTACGCTGGGATCGTTAACATCGGGAGAGATGGAGCAAGTGCGCGAAGTTGGGCCCAGGACGCCAGCGACATAGCGTGGTCGGCTTGGATCTTTCGCGGTAACAGCATCGGCGGCTTCGCGGGCTATGCGTGCGGCGGCGATGTTGAGCTCATGCGATAGTGACTGCATATCGTAGTCAGCCATCGAAATTTGGGTAGAGTTAAAGCTGTTGGTCTCGATTATGTCGGCACCGGCCTCTAAGTAGTCGGTGTGAATATCGCGAATTATATCTGGCTGGGTGATGGCCAGTAGATCGTTATTACCGGCGATATCCATGTGGTAGTCGGCAAAGCGTTCGCCGCGGTAGTCGGCCTCGCCAAGCTTGCGGTTCTGAATCATGGTGCCCATGCCGCCATCCAAAATATGGATACGTTGCTTAAGGTTGGTTTTCAGGGTGTTGATTCGCTCTACGCGGTCAAGGTTGAAATCACTCATGTTCGACTACCTAACTGTTTTGCTGAAAATCTTGGGCGCAAATTCTATCAGAAAAGCGCTGCTGAATCGCCTGACGTTTGTGATTGTTATATAACCATGCTAAATGTCTGGTTTTAAAATTGCGCTATCTTGCGTAAAATAAAGTAGTATTTTAATCAGGTATGGCGGTTGCCCCAAGCCGCTCAAGTGGAAGTAAGCATGACCGAAGAAGTTGCTCAAGAAGTTGCACAACAAGCTGGACAGGATCAAGCCTCCGAGCCCCAGGTTAATATTACTGAGTCTGCTCAGGAGTACCTGGGAGATTTGTTGTCAAAGCAAAAAGATAGTGAGGGCATGGGTATTCGCATGTTTGTCGCTAACCCAGGCTCTCCGCAAGCGGAAACCTGTATTGCCTACTCGCGCCCCGGTGAGGAACAAGACGGCGATATCGAAGTGGAGTACGCAGCGTTTACCGCGCACTTTGAAGGTATCAGTATTCCTTATCTAGAAGATGCTAAGGTCGATTACTCCGCCGATCGTATGGGCGGTCAGCTGACTATTCGCGCCCCCAATTCAAAAATGCCTAAAATTAACGACGATAGCCCGCTAGAAGATCGTATTAAATATGTACTTTATAATGATATTAATCCTGGGCTTGCCTCGCACGGCGGCGAAGTTTCGCTAATGGAAGTCACTGCTGATATGTATGCGGTGTTGAAGTTTGGCGGCGGTTGCCAGGGCTGCAGCTCTGTTGCCATGACCCTGAAAGACGGTGTAGAGGTGCAACTGATGGATAAAATCCCAGAAATAAAAGGGGTGCGCGACATGACTGACCATACGGATACCTCGAAAGCCTATATGTAATCGAGCTTTTCGGAGTCATAAAAAACCCCTCTGCGGTTCACCGCAGAGGGGTTTTTTATGGCTATGTCTGCATAACCTGTTGTAGGTGCCATACTGAGTAATGAAC
>CAWVSV010000042.1:0-22037 GCA_963933095.1 uncultured Cellvibrionales bacterium | reverse complement strand
GCGTGGAGTCGTAGCGAGTCAGATGGGCGACGGTTTTAATATCGGCCAATTCGTTAATGGCCACCACCTGCAACCGTTCGCGGGCACCGCTCTCATAGAGCGCGCGCAGCACGCAGCGACCAATACGACCGTAACCATTAATTGCTATTCGCTTGATAAACTACAACTCACAAGTAGAGGTACACGGAGTAAACCAAAACGGCCCCGACGACGATAATCGCGGGGCCGACAAGGTCATGAAAGGGTCGACATTAGTCTTCCAGCAACTCAGAAACAGTGTTAACTACGTTCTCAACGGTAAAGCCGAAGTGCTCCATTAGCTCGCCACCTGGGGCAGACTCACCGAAGGTGCTCATACCGATAACCGCGCCTTCGAGGCCGACGTATTTGTACCAGTAATCTTGGTGCAGCGCTTCAACAGCAACGCGATTACCAACGCTGATCGGCAGTACCGACTCGCGGTACTCGGCGTCTTGCGCATCGAACACGTCGGTAGATGGCATAGACACTAAACGCACCGCTTTGCCTGCTGCCTGCAGTTCGGCCACGGCTTTAGCGGCGATACCCACTTCGGAGCCGGTAGCGATAACTATAGCCTCGGGCTCGCCAGCGCAATCATTTAAGATATAAGCACCGCGAACGATATTGGCTAGCTGCTCATCTGAACGCGGCTGTGGCTCTAAACCCTGACGAGAGAACACCAGAGCACTTGGGCCTTCAGAACGTTGTAAGGCCAGCTTCCAAGCGACAGCGGTTTCAGCTGCATCGCATGGACGCCAGCTGTCTAGATTCGGTGTCAAACGTAAGCTCGACATATGCTCAATTGGCTGATGCGTCGGGCCGTCTTCACCCTGACCAATAGAATCATGGGTGTAGACAAAAATAGCGCGTTGCTTCATCAGCGCAGCCATACGCACGGCATTGCGAGCGTACTCCATAAACATTAGGAAGGTGGCGCCATAAGGCACCAAGCCACCGTGCAGGGCGATACCGTTCATGATGGCGCTCATACCGAATTCACGCACGCCATAATAGAGATAGTTGCCAGAGGCGTCTTCAGCGGTAATGCCTTTGCAGCCACTCCACAGAGTCAGATTGGAACCAGCCAAGTCCGCAGAGCCGCCGACTAATTCTGGCAGCAACGGGCCAAAGGCGTTGAGGGTATTCTGTGATGCTTTGCGAGAGGCGATCTTCTCGGCCTTATCCTGACATTCGCGCACATAGGCATCAGCTTTTTCATTAAACTCAGCGGGCAGGTCGCCACTGTTGCGGCGTTCAAGCTCAGCGGCCAGTTCAGGGTGTGCGGCTTTATAAGCGTCGAACTTAGTATTCCAGCTGGCTTCACGCTCGGCACCTTTAGTTTTAGCATCCCAACCGCTATAAACATCGTCAGGAATAACAAAGGCGTCGTGCTTCCAACCCAGAGTCTTGCGTACTAGCGCGATTTCATCGGCACCCAGAGGCGCACCGTGGCAATCTTCTTTGCCCTGCTTGTTAGGAGAACCAAAGCCAATAATAGTTTTGCAGCAAATTAGAGTGGGCTTGCCCGTCTCCAAACGGCCCGCTTCAATCGCGGCTTTAATCTGCTCGGGATTGTGACCATCTACCGCTGGAATCACATGCCAGCCGTAAGCCTCAAAACGCTTAGGGGTGTCGTCGGTGAACCAGCCCTCAACTTCACCGTCGATAGAAATGCCATTGTCATCGTAGAAAGCGATCAACTTACCAAGGCCCAAGGTGCCGGCCAACGAGCAGACTTCGTGGGAGATACCTTCCATCATGCAGCCATCACCTAAAAACACATAACTGAAGTGATCAACTATGTCGTGACCGTCGCGATTGAACTGCGCCGCCATGGTCTTTTCAGCAATCGCCATGCCTACAGCGTTGGCAATACCCTGACCCAGCGGGCCGGTGGTAGTTTCAACGCCTGGGGCATAACCGTATTCTGGGTGACCTGGAGTCTTGGAGCCCAATTGACGGAAGTTACGCAGTTCTTCAATTGGCAGCGCATAGCCACTCAGATGCAACAGCGAATAGATCAGCATAGAACCGTGACCATTAGACAGCACAAAGCGGTCGCGATCGGCCCAGTTGGGATTGCTGGGGTTGTGCTGCAGAAAATCGTTCCACAAAACTTCGGCTATATCGGCCATGCCCATAGGTGCGCCGGGGTGGCCGCTCTTGGCTTGCTGCACAGCGTCCATGCTAAGGGCGCGAATGGCGTTGGCGAGTTCGGTGCGTTCTGACATGGGCTTGGATTCCTAGCTAACTTCAATATGCTTAGTCGATGTTAAGCGACAAAATAAATGCCGCTATTGTCCCCCAGAGCTTTATCGGCGTAAAGCGATGACGCCGCTAGATCTGATCATTTAGGGCTTTAAATGGCATTTTCGAACAGTGCTCATGATAATTTACGCTGCCGGCAACCTATATCAAAATCTTTTTATATTAAAATATTTTGATATAGGTTGCCGGCACTGCTAAACTCTCGTCCATGTCATACCCCAAGCCTTCATCTACCGCACCTCTGGCGCAGCAGTTAAAAGCCGCCGCCGACTCTTTGCGTCTCGATATTCTACGTGCGATGGCGTGTGGCTCATTTGGGGTGTTGGAGCTGTGCCGCCTGTTTAATATTAAACAGTCAGGTATGAGCCACCACCTAAAAGTATTGGCCGCCGCCGGCTGGATTAATTCTCGCCGCGAGGGCAACTCGATTTTCTACCGCCGTGCTCACCTAAGCAACGATGACTGTCATTCACCATTGCAACAACAGCTATTTGACACTTTAGATGCCCAGCCTTTAAGCGAGTCTGTCCGTGACGGTATCAAAGTCATTCAAGCTGAGCGCAGCGCCCAATCGCTGCGCTTTTTTAGCGATAACGCCGATAAGTTTCGCGAGCAACAAGATTTGATCGCCAGTTATCCCGTTTACGCTGATCAAGTGCTGGAATTATTGACCGCTACACTGCTGCCGCAACGACAGAGCGTGCTGGAAGTGGGGCCTGGGGTCGGCGAGTTTTTAACACCGCTGGCGGCACAGTTTGACCAGGTCATAGCGCTCGACAATTCCAGCGCTATGTTAGAACGAGCGCAGGCGACCGCGAGCAAGCTGGCGAATATCGAATTTATTGCAGGTGATACCACCACTTTGAGTAAACGCAATATCACTGCCGATTGCATAGTAGTAAATATGGTACTGCACCACACGCCCAATCCTCGGCAGGTTTTCAGCGAATTAAGTACCGCTTTAAATTGCGGCGGCGCGCTGCTAATCACCGACCTGTGTCGCCATGACCAAAGCTGGGTGCGCGAGACTTGCGGCGATTTATGGCAAGGGTTTGAGCCGAGTGACTTTAGCAGTTGGGCATCGGATGCCGGACTGCGCGAGGGCCAAGCAGTGTATTTTGCACTGCGCAATGGTTTTCAAATTCAGCTTAGGCAATTTTTTAAAAACAAACAGCTTTAAAGAATACAATATTTAATATTTAGGAACCAAGCTATGTCCGACTATTCAGTATTTACCTCGGAGTCTGTCTCCGAGGGTCATCCCGACAAACTCGCCGACCAGATTTCTGACGCCGTACTCGATGCCATTATTGCCCGCGATAAGCATGCGCGCGTAGCGGTAGAAACACTGGTGAAAACCGGCATGGCTATTGTCGCCGGGGAGCTAACGACCTCTTGCTACGTCGATCTAGAAGATATTATTCGCGGCGTTATCACCGACATTGGTTATAACAGCAGCGACGTTGGATTCGACGGCGCCACCTGCGCAGTACTGAACGCCATCGGCAAACAGTCTGTCGATATCAATCAGGGGGTTGACCGCGCCAACCCAGAAGACCAAGGCGCCGGCGATCAGGGCTTAATGTTTGGCTATGCCACCAACGAAACCCCGAGCTTAATGCCCGCACCGGTGTATTACTCACACCGTTTGGTAGAGCGGCAGGCGCAGCTGCGCAGGGACAAAGTGCTGCCTTGGTTACGTCCAGACGCCAAGAGCCAGGTCACTCTACGCTACGAAAACGGGATGCCAGTGGCGATTGATGCGGTGGTGCTATCGACTCAGCATGACCCTGATATTTCTCTCGAAGACCTGCGCACGGCCGTGCTGGAAAACATTATCAAGCATGTGTTGCCGGCTGACCTGTTGCATGAGGGCACTCAGTATCACATAAATCCAACCGGTAATTTTGTGATCGGCGGTCCAGTAGGCGACTGCGGTTTAACCGGGCGCAAGATTATTGTCGACACCTATGGTGGCATGGCCCGCCATGGCGGCGGCGCTTTTTCAGGTAAAGACCCATCCAAAGTAGATCGTTCAGCGGCCTATGCCGGTCGCTATGTGGCCAAAAACATTGTTGCTGCAAAATTGGCCGACCGCTGTGAAGTACAGATTAGCTACGCTATCGGTGTGGCCGAGCCGACATCTATTTCGGTTAATACTTTCGGCACCGGCACAGTAAGCGATGAAAAGTTAATCACGGCCATTCGCGAAGTCTTTGATCTGCGCCCTTACGCCATCACTAAGATGCTCGACTTGCTACACCCTATGTACCAACTTACCGCTGCCTATGGCCACTTCGGCCGCGAGCCGTTTGAACACAGCTACACCCACATTGAAAACGGCGAACAAAAAACCGAAACCTTTACCGCTTTTACCTGGGAAAAGACTGACAAAATCGAAGAATTAAAAGCCGCTATTTAATTTTTAGCCAGTAATTATTTCGGCGCTGGACTCAGGCGCCACAAAATCTAGGAAACTATTATGACTATTAATGCCAACGGATTTACCGACTTTAAAGTTGCCGCCGCCAGCCAAGAAGAATTCCATCAACTGGCCACTTGGGGCCGCAAGGAAATTGATATCGCCGAGGGCGAGATGCCGGCACTAATGGCGCTGCGTCGTAAATATAAGGCTCAACAGCCACTAGCCGCAGCCAAGGTTATGGGTTGTATCCACATGACCATTCAGACCGCGGTACTGATCGAAACTCTGGTCGACCTAGGCGCAGAAGTACGCTGGTCTTCTTGCAATATTTTCTCCACTCAAGATCATGCCGCTGCTGCTGTAGCTGCCGCAGGCGTCCCGGTATTTGCTTGGAAAGGCGAAACCGAAGAAGAGTTTTTGTGGTGCATCGAGCAGACCATCCGCGCCGAACTAGGCAGCGATGAGGTTTGGGACGCTAACATCATTCTCGACGACGGCGGCGACTTGACCGATATGGTGCACAAAGATTTTCCAGCAATGCTCGACAGCATCCACGGTATTAGTGAAGAGACCACTACTGGCGTGCACCGTCTGTTAGAAATGATGGAAAAAAACGAGCTTAAAGTTCCTGCTATTAATGTTAATGACGCAGTGACTAAATCCAAAAACGATAACAAGTACGGCTGCCGCCACAGCTTGAACGACGCCATCAAGCGCGGCACCGACCACCTGCTGTCGGGCAAGAAAGCCCTAGTTATAGGTTATGGCGATGTCGGTAAAGGTTCTGCCGCGTCTCTGCGTCAGGAAGGCATGATTGTTAAGGTTTCAGAGATTGATCCTATCTGCGCGATGCAGGCCTGCATGGACGGCTTTGAAGTGGTATCGCCTTACAATGACGGCATCAACACAGGCAAAGCCGCCGACATCAACACCATCGTACTCGGTACTACCGATTTAATCGTGACCACTACCGGCAACGCCAATGTCTGCGACAGCGCTATGCTGCAAACATTGAAAAACGCAGCGGTGGTATGCAACATCGGCCACTTCGATAACGAGATCGATACCGTCTTTATGCGCGAGAACTGGGAGTGGGATGAAATTAAGCCTCAGGTTCACAAAATTTATCGTGACAAGCCTACCAATAACCATTTAATCCTGTTGTCCGAGGGCCGCCTAGTAAATCTGGGCAATGCCACCGGCCATCCATCGCGTATTATGGATGGATCTTTTGCCAACCAAGTACTCGCGCAGATGTATCTGTTCGAAAAGAAATTTGCCGACTTGCCTGCCAGCGAAAAAGCCGAAGGCATCTACCTTAAGATTCTGCCGAAGAAGCTCGACGAAGAAGTAGCCCAGGACATGGTTGAAGGTTTTGGTGGCGTGATCACCAAACTGACCAAGACTCAAGCCGACTACATCAAGGTGCCTGTTGAAGGTCCGTTTAAGCCGGAAGCCTACAAGTACTAATCTGTCAGTGAATGGCCGAGTTGACCCTGATTAACTCGGCCATCAGCGAGAACTATTATGTCTGAAGATATTCGTTTAAGTTTCGAGTTTTTCCCTGCCAAAACAGATGTTGGCCGGGAAAAACTTGATAAAGTACGCGACGAACTGGCACTGTTAAAACCCGAGTTTTATTCGGTGA
The DNA here is from genome assembly GCA_963933095.1 of uncultured Cellvibrionales bacterium. Taxonomy (GTDB): domain Bacteria; phylum Pseudomonadota; class Gammaproteobacteria; order Pseudomonadales; family Cellvibrionaceae; genus UBA1124. Next base: position 15,675 of record CAWVSV010000042.1, on the reverse strand, counting down.
CTTACGGCGCTGGTGGCTCGACCCGAGACAACACTAAGAAAATTATCAGCGACTACAGCAGTGCCGGCTTTGCCGTGGCACCGCACCTATCTTTTGGTGGCGACGACATCGACACCATTAAACAATTAATTAATGAATACAAAGCTGCCGGTGTCAATCGCATTGTTGCTCTGCGCGGCGATATGCCCTCGGGTATGGGCGGTTCATCACAGTTGGTTTACGCCAATGAACTGGTGGCGTTTATCCGAGAACATTTTGGCAATCACTTTCATTTAGAAGTGGCGGCCTACCCTGAGATTCATCCAGAAGCAAAAACCTTTAGCGATGACATTCGCTACCTCAAAGGTAAGTTTGACGCCGGTGCCAATAGCGCCATTACGCAATACTTTTTTAACCCAGATGCCTATTTCTACTTTATGGAGCAATGCCAAAAAACCGGTATTACACAGCCCATTTACCCCGGTATTATGCCAATTTTAAACTACAAGAATTTGGCCCGTTTCAGCGCCAGCTGCGGCGCCGAAATTCCGCGCTGGTTACGAAAAGCGCTGGAGAATTACGCCGATGATGAAGTAAGCTTGCGTGCCTTTGGGGTCGATATGATCAGCGAGTTGAGCGAAACTCTACTCGACAACGGCGCCCCCGGTCTGCATTTTTACACCATGAATCAGACCGATCCAACGGCGACTATTGTGCGCAATCTCGGTTTAGATCGCGCTGCAGGCTAATATGAGAATTCCACGTATTTTCACCGAGCGAGCCCTGTCTGAAGGTGCCGTATTGGCACTAGAAGAGGCACCCTCTCGGCATATTGGCAAGGTATTGCGCATGCAAGAGGGGCGCGAGCTGATTTTGTTTAACGGTCAAGGAGGGGAATACCGAGCCAGTATTACCCAAGTCGGCAAGAAAGTAACCGAAGTTGAAATAGGTGAATTCTCAGTAGGCAGTAAACAGTCACCGCTAAATATTGAGCTGGCGATTGGCTTGTCTAAGGGTGACCGCTTCGATTTAGTGTTGCAAAAAGCCACAGAACTCGGCGTCAGTAAAATTGTGCCGCTATTGAGCCAGCGCTCCGAAGTGAAGCTAAACCCAGAGCGACTGACAAAGAAATTAGCCAGCTGGCGACAGATAATCGTTGGTGCCTGTGAGCAGTGTCAGTTGAATATTGTGCCTACATTGAGCGAGCCGCTAAAGCTGGAGCAATGGCTAAGTGGATGCGACAGCGACTTAAAACTGGTACTGCATCATCGCTCGGACGGCACATTAGCCGATATGCCCGAGCCCAAGAGTTTAAGTTTACTGATTGGCCCAGAAGGTGGTTTGAATAGCGAGGAAATTGAGTGCGCGCAAAGTTACGACTTCAAAGCCCTTACATTGGGACCAAGAGTCCTGCGCACAGAGACAGCACCACTAGCCGCTATTAGCCTTGCACAATATTTGTGGGGCGACTTTTAACCGCAATAAATAACTCTATTTTTTTGCCTGGCCTGCAGAGACAACCCCTCGGCCACAAACCTGATAGATGTGGATACATCAGTTGGCATTGGCGAAAGGTGTATTCGGCCTTTTGCCGCGAATACGATGAGTGACTGAGCATACTGTAGCTACAAAAGTGGCAAATCTAACAATACTATGTCGATAGTGCTTAGTACTGCGGTAATTCACAGCACACGGTGTTACATATCATCGATATCTGAACCTGAATTCAAAGTCGCATATTAGGCAAAGTCTAAGTAGGCTTTTTCCATTCCCTCTATATCGGGAACAACCGCCTCTTCACCGGCTAAACTGACACACATTAATTCAAAGGGTTTTTTATCACTACGGCTTTCCAACTGCTGAATTTCGTCTTCGGTAACACGAGCTAAGCGAGGAATACCCTGGGTCATAATGGCGATAAAAGGCAGGCTGTCGCTCTGGCCCGTATTGTTGAGTACTGCCACTCGGCATCGGCTGTGTAAATCTGGGCGGCCCTCTCCATTCATTTGTTCAAACGATATTAACGGTACTTTTAGCTCGCGCCAATGATAATTACCCAGTAACCAATCAGGTGAATCGGCCACACGGCTTACTGCCGAAAACGGTACTATTTCTGCCACACTAGTACTGGGCACCAGCAACATGCGCCCGGACACTGGCACCATTAGGCAGGCTATTTCGGCAGGATTTGAATTATCAATTTGTTCAGGCAGAGCCATAATAATTTACCTTTATTTTACTGGAGATTTAGCGAACATCATCTGTCCTAGATAACGCACCAAAACCTCTTCATAAGCTTTGCCTAAGGGACTTAAAGCCTATATGAGCTAATACGGGAAACGATTGTTAACGCCAAGTTACCGCTAATAAAACCGATGTTAAAAGACTGCACTCAATACCACCTTTATTGGCTCTGATCGGCTTCACCTGTGAGAGCGCGAATGTTAGCAAGTAGAATGTCTTCCTGGAAAGGCTTACCCATATATTTATTTACCTTCAAGCGCATAGCCCGTTCGCGATGTTTATCACCTGTACGTGAGGTGATCATAATAATAGGTAGGTCTTTCAAGCGGCTGGAGGATCGCATATTTTTCGCCAATTCAAAACCGTCCATGCGCGGCATTTCAATATCAAGCAACATCACATCGGGTATGTGATCTTGTAGTAGCAGCAACGCTTCATGGCCATTTTTTGCGCTAATAACTTCATAGCCTTCACGTTCCAGGAAGCGGCCAGTCACTTTGCGCACGGTAACAGAGTCATCGACCACCATTACCGTTAACGCCAAATCTCCACCAACTTTATTGCCCTCTGTGGGAGTAAGCGGTTCGAGAATATTAGTTTTAGGGGCGGCCAAAAGCGCTTCTTTACGAATCATCGCGTGTGGATCAAGAATAACCACCACGCTACCGTCACCCATTACCGTGGCTCCCGATAAGCCCATTACACCGCCAAATTGTGGACCCAGTGTTTTCACCACAATCTCTCGGCTGCCCATCAGGCGATCCACCTGTATAGCCACTGTATGTTCGGCACTGCGGACCAGCACAACCGGTAGCGGCAACACTTGGTCTTCAAGCTTTGGCCGCGCAGTAGCATCGAGCATACGGCCCAAGTAACGCACCTGATAATTTTCACCCGCGTATTCAAAACGGGCTTGTTCGTCTTGGTAGTAGTGCTCAAGTTCAAACGGACTGACTCGCACAATACCTTCGATGGTGTTCAGAGGAATGGCATAGCGATCGTCGCCAATCTGTACCATCAGGGCGCGGTTAACCGACACCGTGAAGGGCAAGCGCACGGTAAACTCGGTACCTTGCCCCTGCTTTGAATTAATCAGCATGAGACCGCCGAGCTGCTTGATCTCTGAGTGCACCACATCCATACCGATGCCACGACCAGAAATTTGACTGACACTTTCGGTGGTACTGAAACCTGCATGCAAAATAAACTGCATAACCTCTTGATCACTGAGCGCCGAATGTTCAGTCATTAAGCCGCGTTCAATAGCTTTAGCTCTGACTCGATCGAGGTTAATACCGCGACCATCATCGACTAGGCGCAGAACCACTTCCCCTCCCTCTCGAGCTAAACTTAAAATGACGCGTCCCGTTTCGGCCTTGTTAACGTTGACGCGCTCGTTGGGCGCTTCAATACCATGGTCGACAGCGTTGCGCAGCATATGTTCTAGTGGCGCCACCATGCGCTCAAGTACCGAGCGATCCAGTTCGCCCTCGACATTATCGAGTTCAAAACTCACTTGCTTGCCAAGTTCGGTGGCCACCTGACGCACTATTCGTCTCAAACGCGGCACCAACCGGGAGAAAGGCACCATGCGCGAGCGCATCAATCCCTCTTGTAATTCAGTGTTAATACGCGATTGCTGCAGCAGCAGTGTTTCGGAGTCGCGAGTCTTCTCAGCAAGCGTTGTCTTCAGATCCATTAAGTCAGAGGCTGATTCGATCAGTGAACGCGACAATTGCTGCAGGGCTGAATAGCGATCCATTTCTAGAGGGTCAAATTCTTCTTGGTCCGACAGCTGCTCTTCGCGGAAAGAAATTTGCGCCTCAGTTTCTATATCAAGACGACGCAACTGTTCTTGCAGTCGATGAATAGTTGACTCCATTTCATCAACCGCGCCGCCCAGCTGATTGACCTGTTCCTCCATGCGACCACGAGAAATCGATGTTTCACCGGCAAGGTTCACTAACTCTTCTAGTAATTCAGCGGAGACTTTAACCACTTCTTGTGGGCCACTGCGTTTAGCCGCTAGTTGCGGCGCTGCCGCACCAGCCTGGGCAATATTCTGACCGCCTTGCGGAGGAATAAAACTAGGTACAACAGAGGTGTTTACATTGCTGGCTTTAGGTTTGGCAATGAAGGGAATAATATCGGCACTGGCCGGAGCCGTCTCAGGCTGTTGAATAGCTTCTACAACACCCCTCTTCGCCTTCGCCACGTCGAGTGTTTCATCGGCCACCTTAACAGGGGTGATTTTCACCGATTCAGCAACGGGTGTTTCTCCCGCTAGCAGTGCAGCAATTTTTTCGACCGCATGCAAAAGTTTATCTTGATAGCCATGAATGGAACCGATCATCGAGGTATTTATATTGCCCTCATTAGCAATAATCATGGTCTCAAAGTCATGCGATAAATCGCCGATATCGACTAGGCCAGCCAATCGCGCGCCACCTTTGAGTGTATGCAAAATTCGCTTAAGTTCATCGGCTGGCTCAGAGCTTTGCCAATCGGATTCCCAGCTGTGAATTGCTTGCTCCATTTCCTCCAGCAATTCATTGGCTTCTTCGAAAAATATCTCAATAATCTCTACATCGAAATCATCGTCATTTTCAACCGCAGTGACTAAAGCTTCAGCTGTAACGATACTGTCGATTTCGACACTCACTGAATCGTCAGGCAACTCGACGGCTGTCAATGTATCGACACTAGCCGCGTCGGTATTATTACTTTCAGCGTTATCGTCAGCACCAGAAGCAAGATCAACCAATGCTGCTGGCGCGGTGGTATCAACCGCTGTATCACTTTCTGCCACGGACACAACCGCCAGTGCTAGCAAGTTTTCGACTAGATCGTTTTCCAGTGCTGGCAGTGTTTGCCCAGCAGCAACAGCATCTACCATATTTAGCAATTGGCTGTGCCCCTCTTTCAAGGTGGCACACTGGCCGTTAGTATACTTACCGCCGTTGGCCTTAATCGCTATGTAAGCGCGATACAAATGATCACTCAATTCAGCCATAGCGGGTAAGTTGGCATGCATGGCGCCTTGCTGCAGGGTCTTTAGCTCTTGCTGCAACGGCTGCATAGATGCCAACAGGCTGAAATTCTGCAAGCAATCATCCAGCAACTGCTCCGCGTCCAGCAAGAGATCCATTTCCTCAGCCATAAATATTTCTAACAGCTTTGGATCTATCTTCAACTGACCATCTTTTAACGTCTCTTTCTGACGCACCAGCGGGGCTATTTGTAACTCTCGCAACTCTGCTACGCGAGCACAAAATTGTGCCAGAGGAGTGATTTCAACCACTTGTTCTTGTTCAATCTGCTCAAGTGCAGCACGGGTATAAGCCACGACATCATTCAACAGCTGCAAGGTATCGTCATTGATATTAATCTGGTAACTGCGCAGCTCTTTAGCAAAGGCTTCCAACGGCGTCACCAATTCAGCAATAGGCGTAACCCCAGCCATATGAGCGCTGCCTTTTAGGGTGTGCAAGGCGCGTTGCATATCATCCGATGGTGGTGAATATATCGGTGCAGCCTGTTGCATATCTGCAATAAACTCTTCGACAGCGAACAGATGCCCCTGTGCTTCGGTACCGAATATGTCCCAGAGTAAATAGTCAGTATCGTCTTCGCTGCTGCCTCTTACTGCTGCGCCATCAGCCGTATCAATTTGCTGGTCGTTGAGTGCTGTCGGCTCTTGCAATTCAGCCCGAGAAACCTTGGCAAACGCTGCACCCATAGCCACATAGCGATCACACAATGCCTGCTGTGGATTAGGTTGACAATCGCGAAAGGCGATCACCAACTCAGGCAGTAGAACGCGTACATTTTCGATTAACCCACACTGATCATTATTGATCGAAACTATGCCATCGATCATATGATTAAGCATATTTTCAATAGACCAAGCCAGCTCGCCGATATCATTAGCGCCCACCATGCGACCGCTGCCCTTGAGCGTATGAAAGGCGCGACGGACCTCTATAATAGCGTCGTCATCATTGCGGTTTTCTAACCAGCGCGGGAAAGCCCCGCCTATCGTTGCGATAACTTCTTGTGCTTCTTCGACGAAAATCTCGACAATTTCTTCGGCGACATCACCATCATCAATACTGACTATTACCGGTGCAGCGTCCTTAATATTGATAGTGTTAGGGTCTGTTTTCTCTTTTGTATCAAGCTCGGCAGTGTCTTGTAACGATCCTTCCAAGGTGGCACTAGCAACTTGATCCACACCGAGTAGCTCTGACTCAAGCTCATTTTCTATAGTCCCGGAAAATAAACTTTCTGCCGTCTCGTCACTTGTAATATCGGCCAATATGTCTGTATCTGTTTCAGCGCCGTCAATAGCCGCAGTTGTCACCTGCTCGGTTGCGGTAATGATGGTAGCCGCTATCCCCAGTTCAATACCGCTACCCCCTACCGAATAACCCAATGCTGCTACACTTTCTTCTGCTGTGATTAGTAGTAATTCATCGTCATCGCGACGCTCACTCGAAATCCGTTGTAAATAGTATTCAATACTGACAATCGCATCAGCTAAGGTGTTCAGAGTCGACCATTGCGGCGTATTCTGCTGTTGCAGTAACTGCTCTTCTATATAGCTCGCACAGGCAGCGAGAATTTTTGCCGGGCGAGGCAGTGAAATAATATCCAAACCACCACGTATTGCGCGCAAGGTCGCAGGAACCGATTGCAAATGTTCTGGGTTCCACTGCGATGCAATAAATTCAACCATAGAATCTTTAGCATGCTCTAAACCATTGCGAGACTCACGCAATACGCATTCCTGCGCTTGGTCTATTTGTACACTAGCGCCAACGGTATTGGTTACAACGGCATCCATTTGGCCGGCGGCAACAGCGTCAAGATTATTTTCTATTTCGATAATACTGCTAGCGACACCCGTCAATAAATCGTGTGAGAGTTCGGCGCTGCTGCTGCCCGCTTCCGCTAAAATATCGCACTGAGCCTGCACCTGCTTACGCAAGTTACCTATGCCCAACACGGCCATAGTATCGGCTACACGCTGCATGATGAGCAATGACTGATCGATAGGGTCGTCTACCTCAATACCGCTAATACTGACATCGAGTACATGTTTGATACTATCTAGCTCATCCTTAAGTGCCGAAACCACCGAGCGTAACGTTTCAGAATCGGGGGCGGCTAACATGTCATCGGCCTGCGCCGATTCCATTTCACCGCCCTCTGGCATTGCATTAGCTAAGTCATAATCAAGAAACACCTGACTCTGAGCAGAGTTGGCTGCAATGGGCTTGCCCGCGCAGGCAATGTAATAGAGTAGATTTTTCAGTAATTCATCTGAGGCACTAACATCGAGCGCTTTGATACCATGTTTGTGCAGAATTTTTATTTCACGATTAAGCTGACGCAATAAATTTTTAATAGACGCGCTAAGACTGATCGAGTCACTGGCCAGACCTTCAGCTAGGGCCAGCGATATTTTCCACAACGATTGCTTGGCTGTGCCTTGACTCAGTTTATGCAGGCGATGGAAAACTTTTATTAAATAAGCTAGATTTTCATCCAACTTAACACCGCGTAATACTCCCGCAGCGGCGTATTGGTACATTTTTACTAACTTGGACAGCATCGCTAAGAACACTGGGTTGTCTTTTGACTGTGGCAGACGGGATCCATCGATAACTTTGGCAGCGGCTAAATTAGGTGTAAACAATTTAGTTTCAGTGAGCAGTGACTCGCCGCGCACAATGCGCAAATCATTTAACAGCGGCAACACCATAACAGGATGATCGCGGCGAGTAGTCTTAACTTTTTCGAGATAAAGTGGAAACTGCAAGATGGCACGCATCAACACTTCTTGCGCTTCAGCAAGATCATTAACTCGTTCGTTCATCATGGCCTCGGCGAGATTTTCCATCTCTTCCGCCATTAAAGCCGCGCCGTAAAACTCCACTATCAATAAACTGCCGTACACCTGATGAATATGCGTAAGGCAAAAACGAATATGAGTCGAATCCTGCGGGTTTTCCACGAAGGACTCAAGTGCTTGACGAGCATCATTTAGCGTCTGATTAATTTCACCCGTCACCCATTCTAGAGCTGCAAAATTGCGGTTGTCACCCATATCGCCATTCTCTTTTATTGCCGCTAATTCAACCAATAATGGCTGCGTTAGCATTTTATTTATATTCGCATTGCAATTTTTAACGGTCACTCAAATCCGCTCTTAAACTGCCTGTTCACTCTAACCCAGATAAACTTGGATTCTCTCGCCACCTATTTGTGGTATCAATGGGCACTTCCGCTCAAGCATCTCACCTAAACCAATAAGCACCCATACTGCAACTTGGCAATTATTAAGGGTATCGCGCTGCAACCAGCGACAAAAGTATATCAATATGTAATGACCATAAATTACATCTATAGACGGCATTAGCGTTTAATTAATCGCCATACATTGCCCAGATTATAATAGATTCGGTCATGCAGTTTAGCTGTTCACTGTGTTTTTATTTCTGCCTTTGAGCGCAGCAAAAAATTACAGCTAATGCTGTGGATTGCAGGCTGAGTAACTCAATAATTCATTAAGTTTCTGCGTATCAATATCTGCGCCTGCAAAAGACCGAGCGGCCTTAAATCCATTACACATCAATGCACTGTTACAACAATACACGCCACTGTGAAAACTGCGGACCCTATAAATAATCCGTGAACGCAGTGACCATGACATACATAAACCCTTGTAGCTGGGCTTCTATGACTCAGCTGATGATGGTTTATTGTCATTAAGGCTAGAGGCATCGTCGTCAACCAGAGTGTCGATATCTAGATCTAAATCAAAATCCTCTTCCAAGGTTTCAGGCGCGCTCGAGCCAACCTCTGCCAACTCAGTCTGCGCCAGATGATTATTTTCGTCTTCGATATTAATGCTGGTTTGTGACTCAGCGACATCGTCAACACTTTCCACGGGCTCATACAATGTTGCCAAAGTACCACTCAGCTCAACTTCATCTGGCAGTTTGAAACCGGCAACCGACTCTCGCAGATCCAGAGCCATACCCGCCAGAGTACCAATCGACGCAGCGGTAGCACCGGTACCGGCAGACGTCTGCGAGGTAATCTCTTGAATCACATTCATGGTGTTAGAGATGTGGCCGGCAGACGATGCCTGCTGACGTGCGGCGTTGGAGATATTTTGAATCAACTCCGCCAGATTGGCCGATACATTTTCGATCTCTTCCAGTGCCACACCCGCATCCTGAGCAAGACGTGCTCCGCGCACTACTTCCGAAGTGGTTTGCTCCATCGAGATTACCGCTTCATTGGTGTCGTTTTGAATCGTTTTCACCAGTGCTTCAATCTGCTTGGTTGCGGCAGCGGATCGCTCTGCGAGGCGCTGTACTTCATCCGCCACTACCGCAAAGCCTCGGCCGGCGTCACCCGCCATAGAGGCTTGAATCGCGGCGTTCAGTGCGAGAATGTTGGTTTGGTCGGCAATATCATTAATCAAAGATACGATGTCACCAATTTCTTGTGAGGATTCACCCAGTCGCTTGATTCGTTTAGACGTATCTTGTATCTGCTCACGAATCGTATCCATGCCGTGAATAGTATTTTGTACAACCTTGGAGCCGTTATTAGCAATCGATACTGATCGCTCTGCTACCGCCGCTGATTCTGAGGCGTTGGCCGATACCTGATCGATAGTCACCGCCATCTCATTTACCGCTGCCGATGCTCCGGCAATTTCGTGGGCTTGATGTTCAGAGGCTTCGGCTAGATGCAGTGCCGTCTGCTGAGTTTCTTGCGCCGCCGCCGATACGCTCACGGCGGTATCGTTAATACGGGCAACCAAAATACGCAGTTGATCAATGGTAAAATTAATAGAATCGGCAATCGCACCGGTAAAGTCTTCCGTTACCGTTGCTGTGGTGGTCAGATCACCGTCAGCCAGGTCGGCTAGCTCGTCCAGTAGACGCAAAATTGCACTCTCGTTACGCTCTTTCATTTCGCTGGTTTCCTGCAGGCGGCTACGAGTACCCTGCCAGAACTGCAAACCCAACATAAACAGGCAGAATACAAAACAAGCCACAAAAGCCAATGTGGTTTGACTGCTAAATTTACTGGCCACCGACCCCGTGGAAATTTCTTCGCTTAATTGACCCAAGGCCGAGAGGAATTTTGGAGTGTTATCGAGTAGCCCATCAGTTGATTGGCGCGCCTTAAATAGCGATGGTGATGCTTCAAAAATTTCGCGTACCGAACTGCTTACAAATTGAAACATCTTAGCAATTTCGGCCAAGCTTTCGAGTGCATCTGAGTCGGTTACTCTGGGAATACCCATAGCGGCATCGCCCTTTTGCATGCCTGCTAGGACTTTACCGAACAAGTTACCATCGAGGTTAAACTGATCGGCCGCCTGCCGCGCATCGCCACCACCGCGCAGCATTTTATCGATATTACGACCAATACGCTCTGCCCGCCAAGATTGATACTGAGCCGCAGACACTTGGTCAGCTGGGGCGTTTTTCTCCAGCAACGTCTCTACAATATCGTTGTGCTCTGCCTGCAACTCGGGCAGCGACTCGTTCAGGGTGGTCGCCACATCATGCAAAAATATAATAGTGTCTTTGTTAGTAATAATATTACCAGCATCGCCCTTAATGGTATCCCAGACGGCCTTCAGCTCGGCCAATTCGTCGGGCAGTGCTTCGCGCAAGCTATCGCTTTGACGCAGCTTATCCCAAGTTGCAACCATACTAGTGACAACCGTATCGAGCTGAGTGAACGCCGCTTCATCGCCCCCCGTCGCATCGCGCGACAGTGACGTCAGTCGATACGCTTGCTTTTCAAGTTCTGCGGTCATCTGCAGATAGCTCTGATCGCGACTGCTATTCTTTTGCACGATAACTTGAGAAAAAATGGTGGCGATAAAAAAGCCCACCAAAGCGATGACCAAAAAGGCCATCGTTTTGTTTGCTTTGATGGAAGCAAAGAGGCCTTGGGATTCGATTTTCATGCTACGTGCTCCTGACAGACGTTGCGTTCATTATTGTAATTATTAATAGTTAGCGTGGCAGAGCCGCGCTAACATTCGAGCTAACCCGCTGCGGCGTTGGCAAAGCGATCATCTAAGGCCAGCATTGCTGGGCTAAAAAGCGCCCAACGCCTCCCATCCAATTCGTAACTTCCCTGCGTAAAAGGCTTAATAGCCTCCGACGCATAGTCATTTTGTTCAGAGTAGGTATCTATGGGAAAGTGTTTCATGCCAAAGACCTGATCAACTTCAAGCCCAGTGTAAATGTCGCCACTTTCAAGGATTAACACTCGGCGCTGCTTGCGGTGGCCGCCTAAACGGCCCCCAAAGAAATTGCCCATGTCAAACAGCGGCAACAATCGACCACGCACATTAGCCACCCCTTTCACCCAAGGCATAACTCCTGGTAAACGAGTAAAACTTGGCACTTCGAGCATTTCCGTCACTTCACCCATCGGGGCGACAAAAAACTGCCCCAACAGAGAAAAGCCGACGCCGCTCCAATGCGGCCGAATATCGACCTGAGCCGGCAAACCTCGAGAGCTGCGGCGACAGAGTCGAGATAAATCGACCAGAGTCTGATAGGCCTGCTGAGAACTAGACATTCATCAATTCCTAAGCGCCTGCATTAAGCCATTGCATCTTGCATGGCAGCAATCAGCTTTGGCTCTTCAATGGGTTTGGTGAGATAAGCCTTGGCGCCTTGACGCATAGCCCAAACACGATCGGTCTGCTGATCTTTGGTGGTAACGATAATCACTGGAATACTTGCTGTTTCGCCCGCTTTGGTCAGCTGACGAGTGGCCTGAAAGCCATTTAAGCCCGGCATAACAATATCCATTAATACTAAATCTGGCAGTTCTTTCTTAGCTTTAGCAACGCCGTCTTCACCGTTTTCGGCAGTTAACACCACGTGACCATGTTTTTCCAGAATTTGCGTAAGTTTGTATGTCTCGGTAGGAGAGTCATCAACGATGAGTACTCTAGCCATGTATTTACCCCGATATAAAATGAATCATCGCGTAGATGAAGATATTACTAGCAGACGCCTTAAATTAAGGCGCTTGCTTAACATGATTTTCAATAGCGCCAAGTAATTCGCTTTTACTAAAGGGCTTGGTCAAATACTGATCAGAACCGACAATACGCCCCTTGGCCTTGTCAAACAAACCATCTTTACTTGAGAGCATAATCACCGGAGTGGATTTAAACTCGCTATTATTTTTAATCAGCGCACAGGTTTGATAACCATCCAGACGAGGCATCATAATGTCGACAAAGATGATATCGGGGCGCGTATCGGCGATCTTAGCCAAGGCGTCAAAACCGTCAGTGGCGGTGACAACAGTACAACCTGCTTTTTTTAATAAAGTTTCTGCGGTCCTGCGAATGGTCTTACTATCGTCGATAACCATGACCTTCAGACTTTCTAGATTTACATCCATAATGACCTTGCCTTAATTGTTGACTCTACTAACTAGTGCCGAGTGTAATATAGGTCATCCGTGCACAAAGAGACATTAAGCCGTTTTTTTAACACAGTTCACACTCTGGTTGCCACTATTTAATAGCTGCACTTTGCTTACAGCCACCCAACTGACCAATAATAGAACAAACCCCACATAAAACCGTCAACCGCGGCCGATTGTTTAGTCGATTGCAGTTGCACTGACTCCGCAGCTGCCTTAAGTTAGCGCCTTGCTCTACAGTGATGACATTTTCTAACGTTCAGGTGTAATAATGAGTATTGTTTTAGGCGTGGTAATGGATCCAATAGCCACAATCAACCCCAATAAAGACACTTCATTGGCCATGTTACTTGCCGCACAAAAACGTGGTTGGACGCTTGTATACATGGAACAGAGCGACCTATATTTGTGTCAGGGTCAGGCTCGCGCTCGCACCCGAACTTTAACTGTTAGCGATAACACCGACCGCTGGTTCAGTCTTGGCAAAAGTGAAGATCAAGATCTTGGCGATCTGGATGTGATTTTGATGCGCAAAGACCCGCCATTTGACAGCGAGTTTGTCTACAGTACTTATATTCTCGAAGCTGCCGAGACCCAAGGGGCACTGGTGGTCAATCGCCCGCAGAGTCTGCGCGACTGCAATGAGAAAATTTTCGCCACACAATTTCCCGCTTGCTGCCCGCCAGTGCTGGTCAGTCGCGATAGTCAGCGCCTGCGCAATTTCCACCGCCAACACGGCGACGTTATCTTTAAGCCTCTCGACGGCATGGGTGGCGCCAGCATCTTCCGCTGTCGCGCTGACGATCCCAATGTCGGCGTTATCCTAGAAACCCTGACCCAGCACGATCAGCAGTCTACTATGGCGCAGAAATTCATCCCCGACATCAGCAATGGCGACAAACGCATATTGGTTGTTAACGGCAAGGCCGTACCTTACTGCTTAGCACGCATACCGGCCAAGGGCGAAACCCGCGGCAATTTGGCCGCAGGAGGCACCGGCGAGGCTCGCCCAATTAGCGCCCGCGACCAGTGGATAGTCGACCAGGTTACCCCCACGCTAATCGAAAAGGGCCTGCTATTTGTCGGACTCGATGTGATTGGTGACTATCTCACCGAAATTAATGTCACCAGCCCTACCTGCGTGCGTGAAATCGACACGGCCTATAACATCGATATCGCCGCTCTATTAATGGACGCCATCGCTGAAACATTAGCCGCCGAGAAACTCAACTCTGCAAATTTAAAGTAGCACTATAATATGGCCAGCAGCGACACCATGCCCCTAAATAGCGGCGCCGTAGACACCGCAGACCGACTCAGCTTTACCGTATTTCTAGCGGTGGCGCTGCATGCGCTACTAATACTTGGCGTCAGCTTTAGCTATGAAGCAAAACCTAAGCTAGCTCCCACTTTACAAATCACTCTGGCTTCGCATCAATCCAAAAAAAAACCCGACGAAGCTGACTACTTAGCTCAGTTTAACCAAGAGGCAAGCGGTACCGAAAAAGACAAACGCGAACTAGCTGCAGAGCGCGAGGCCCCACTTGACGACAGTCGCATTAACGACATAACCCCAGCACCTAAAATTAAAGCATCAAAACATCAACAGCAGCTTAACAGCCAACTAATTAGTACGCGTGGCACCAGCCAATATCAAGCGTCTACACAGGAGCAAAAAGAAAACCAGAAAACGAACAAGGATCAGGTCGGTGAAACTGCCGAACAGCCGCCGATCAATCAAGAAATTGCCAGCCTGCAGGCAAAATTAGCACGGCAAAAGCAGGAGTATGCCAAGCGCCCGCGCAAGCGTTTTCTGACTTCAGTATCCACCATGAGCTCTAAAGATGCCGAATACTACGCGCGCTTTCAGCAGAAAGTAGAGCGTGTTGGCAACAATAACTACCCGCCAGAGGCCATTATAAATCGTATCATTGGCGACCTTCGCATGGTGACCGTGGTCAACGCAAACGGCACTATTGCCGACGTCGAAATACTGCATTCCTCCGGCCACCGCCTGCTCGACGATGCCGCTCTACAAATTGTCTATCTGGCCGCGCCTTTCCCACCTTTCTCTGAAGAGACTCGCCGCGAGACCGATCAGCTGGAAATTATCAGAACGTGGCATTTTGAAATTACAGGTTTAACCACCAGCAACTAGCATTTTCACCGAGCAGCACCAATACTGAAGCCATGCCTAATAAAAAAACTGTCACTTCAAACAATCCCATCCATGTCGATCGTGAAGAGCTTACCGCCGGTAGCCTCTGCGATCACTTCCTAATCGCCATGCCAGATCTTAAAGATCCCAACTTCGCCCGCACGGTGACCTACATCTGCGAGCACAATGAAGAGGGTGCCATGGGGATTACCATCAACCACCCGCTGGAATTGACGGTTAGCGATATTTTCGAGCAGTTCAAGCTGTCGCAAGATGCAGATTGTAGCCAACAACAAGTGCTATCTGGCGGCCCAGTACAAGTAGAGCGGGGCTTTGTAATACACCCCCAAGGCCCCAGTTGGGAATCTACCCTGCAAGTATCCAACGAGATTAGCATCTCCTCATCGCGCGACATTCTTGAAGATATGGCGGCCGGCGATGGCCCCGAACACAATATTGTCGCACTTGGCTATGCCGGCTGGGGACCAGGCCAGCTAGAAGCAGAGATCGCTGACAACGCTTGGCTTACCGTACCCGCCGATAGTAATTTACTCTTCCACACGCCCTGTGAACTGCGCTGGGCAGGGGCCGCACAAAAACTCGGCGTAAATTTAGATTTAATTCCCTCGGGCGCAGGTCATGCCTGAGCAACTAGCAGGTCGCCTGTTTCCGCAGGTTACTTGCTCCAGACGTTACCTAAGTCCATTTAGGCGACACGACCTAAGGACCTACATCCATCTAGGCCATGCTAGATGCTAGATGCTAGATGCTAGATGCTAGATGCTAGAAAGAATACACTA
>CAWVSV010000041.1:0-22160 GCA_963933095.1 uncultured Cellvibrionales bacterium | reverse complement strand
TATTATTTATCGATGTCATATTTAGCTACATACTCAAGCCCCAAGACTAAAAAAGCGCCTGCTGTCGCCAGCGCTACAGCAAGTATCGGATAGGCCTCTAGGCCCGTGACCTGAGCATAAGCCTGGGGTAATAAATTCTCTTGCACCAATGCAACTTGCTCGCCATGGCGATTAGTAAAGGTTTCTAAGGTGTGTTTCCAGGGCCAAATTACGTTTAAAGAGCCCAATAGAAAACCCACTAACAGCGCTAGAGTAGTATTGTGAAAGCGATTCAGTAACCACGATAAAAAGTGTGAAAACAACAACAGACCTACAATACAGCCACCAAAAAAGCTACCTAACAGTATTAGATCTAACTCTTTTAAGGCGGTTAAAAACACACTATACATGCCCATTAGTAACAAAATAAAACTGCCCGATACCCCGGGAAGAATCATCGCACAAATCGCGATAGCGCCAGCGCTAAACACCATCCAGGGTTCAGCGGGTAATTGCGCCGGCGTTGCCATCGATATAGCCAAGGCTATTGCCGTACCGATAATGACTGCCATCCATTCACGCCACGTCCAATGGACTATTTTACGGGCAATATAAACTACAGAGGCGATTACCAAACCGAAGAAAAATGCCCATAACAAGACGGGGAAGTCAGCCATTAAATAACTAATGAGACGCGCCAGCGACAGTAAGCTAACCAGAATACCCGTGCCCAAAGCCAGTAAGAAAGAGCCATTTATGTGCGACCAAAATGCCGCCAGTCCCTGCTGCCAAAGCATCGGCAGCGTCATCGGGGTCAGGCGTTTTAAGCTGTTTAACAGCTCTTCATATATGCCAGTGATAAAAGCCACGGTACCACCGGAAACACCCGGAACGACATCGGCCGCCCCCATCGCCATCCCTTTAACAAGCACCATCAAGTAGTGCTTCCAATTTTTATTGCTCATATTTGGCTCGTTAACAAGTAATCACTATTAATGCTAATCATAGTTTCTATCGCGTAGTGCCCGACAGTAATGGCACAAACTTTACCGGTTCTAAAATCTGGGTAATAAACTTGTCGCTATCGCCATCGCGAATCACCATGTGTAATTCTTGCTTTTCTGCACCGACAGGAATAACCAGTACGCCATTAGGCGCAAGTTGATTGAGCAGATCTTGCGGCACGATGCGTGGGGCAGCGGCACTTAAAATCGCATTAAAAGGGCCTTTACTGGGCCAGCCAAAACCGCCGTCGGCATGGCTAAATTCAACATTGCGTAGGCCCATGTCACGCAAGCGCTTGCGCGCTTTATCCTGCAGCGGTTTAATGCGCTCGACACTGAATAGCTGTCCAACCAACTGCGCCAATATAGACGTTTGATAGCCGGAACCGGTACCCACCTCTAACACTCGATCTAAAGAACCAGAAGCACTCAGCACTATTTCAGTCATACGACCGACAATATAAGGCTGCGACAGGGTTTGCCCAAAACCGATCGGCAGGGAAGAGTCTTCGTAGGCACGATGAGACAGAGCTTCATCGAGAAAAATATGTCGCGGGGTATTACGAATAACGTCAAGTACCTCTAAATTACTAACGCCTTGATCCATAAGACGCTGAACCATTCGCTCGCGGGTGCGCTGGGACGTCATGCCCACGCCTTGCATTGATACTTTACTCACTGCTTCCTTAACCTCTCTAAGGTTCCGCTCCTGCAGAACAATCAATATCCACGGTCGCTCTGGCCCGACTAAATCGGTGCGACTATAGCACATGAGATCTTTGCATGAGCTGAGATTTGCTTCTCTGACGAGGGGAAAAACCACCCGACGAGAGAGTCTATAAAAAATAAAAAGACCGCGTGAGTAGGCTTTCAACGCTGCCATAGGAGAAAAGAACAATCGTGTAAATGTCTCGCAACATCACGGCGAATCTGCAGGCTTATCTAACACCACATATTCTGGTGCGGGGCTATTTAAAACCGCCAGTTCGCGCAGCAGTGAGGTGGCGTAACGGCCGGGTTCGAGTGAGAAGTTCAAAATGATATCGCTGCCCTCACGGCGCCAACTAGCGGCCTGAGGTTGCAAACGCAGAGCACGCCGGTCTTGCGACAACCCCATATGTTCCATAGCCTCGCGCCACATTGACCAAGGCTCTAAAATGCGGCTTTCAAGCTCAAGCGCATCGGCCTGTGCCGGGGAGCGACCGCGCCCCCATAAGGGACCTTCAGCTATGCCTTCGCCCGCCCCTTCAAGAACAGTATCGCCACTAATCTGCTGCGCCCAAGTGCCCTCGCGCACCCGCTCGGCCAACACCAGATTAAACAGGTAAGAACGCGCCGCTGACAACACCAAACCACGACGCTGACGATTTCGAATCTTGCGCTGGCCACCTAAAAGCTCATCAGCTAGGTTCAAGTTCTCGCCGCCATGACCAAAACGCTGCTCGCCAAAGTAGTTGGGCACGCCTTCTTTAAGCACCTTATCAATGGTGCTGTCCGCTAAATCTGAACTTAAATCCCGCAGGCGAATACAAAAGCGATTATGGGCGTGCTGGCCGCGGCGCAGCTTATGCGTGTGTCGAGTGATTTGCGCCACTCGCACAGACTCGTTATTGAGCTGCAGCCAATCGGGCTCGGGCCCTTTTGGCAAATAGACACTAAACCACTGACTGGTAACCGCGCGCCGGTCTTTTAGACCGCAGTAGCCGACATCCATGGTACTGACGCCCGCTAACTGGGCAATCTGCTTTGCCACCCAAGCGGTGTTGTCGCCGCGTTTATGCAACTGTAAACAGACATGTTCGCCGGCACCTGTCAGCTCAAAGCCTAGCTCTTCATCGACACAAAAGTCTTCAAATTCGACCCGAAAACCGGCCTCAGGGCGATCATCGGGATTAACATGAGCGAAGGGAAAATCGAGGCTATAGCCAATGGGCACGATCATACTTCCACCTTTTGCAACAGATCGCTCTTGTGCAGCAGAACCACTGCCTCAGCGGCTATGCCCTCTTTACGACCGGTAAAGCCGAGCGTCTCGGTGGTGGTGGCTTTCACGTTGACACAGTCGATACCGACCTCTAAATCGGCGGCAATTTTTTCTACCATAGCGCCAATGTGCGGCGCCATTTTGGGCGCTTGAGCAATAATAGTCATATCGGCATTGCCGAGACGATAACCGGATTTTTTCACATGGGCATACACTAAGCGCAATAAAGTGCGACTGTCGATGCCTTTATATTGAGCATCGGTATCGGGAAAGTGGCGGCCAATATCACCCAATGCCAACGCCCCCAGTAGCGCATCACACAGCGCATGTAAAAGTACATCGCCATCGGAGTGCGCGACCAAACCGCGCTCGTAAGGAATCACTACCCCGCCGATAACTATTTTTTCACCTTTACCAAACGCGTGTACATCGTAACCCTGACCTATTTTAAACACTCAACCATCCATTTCTTGTCTTTTGATGATCATCTCAGCCAAAGGTAAATCCTCGGGTCGAGTAATCTTAATATTGTCTGAACTACCGGCAACCATGATTGCAGCCAAGCCCATAAATTCTACCGCCGAAGCCTCATCGGTAACGACATAACCTGCCGCCAGAGATCGCTGGAGCGCTTGAAGTAATACACCATAGCGAAATAACTGTGGTGTTTGCGCCTGCCAAAGACTGCTGCGATCAATCGTTTGCGCTATAACGCTATCGGCGTTAACACGCTTAATAGTATCGCTCACTGGAACGCCTAAAATACCGCCGACATTACTGCCGTGACATTCGCGTAAAAGATTTTTTACAGCGCCAATATCGACACAGGGTCGCGCCGCATCGTGCACTAACACCCAGTCGGTGGCGGCGGCAAACGGTTGCAGTGATAACAGCCCATTGAGCACAGAATCGGCGCGTTCTTTGCCGCCGGCAACCGCAACCACTTTCTGATGTTGAGCCAGCGCCATATCTTGCCAGCGATCATCCAACGGATTTACCGCCACCACTAAACGCTCAATAATCGGCAGGGCCAACAAACGCTCGAAGGTCTTCTCGATAATGGTTTGCCCCGCTAGCGGCAAATATTGCTTGGGGCACTCGGCGCCCATACGAGAACCAACACCCGCGGCGGGCACAATTGCCCAAACTTTGGCAGCATTGCCCCCTTCTGCATGAGTCACTGAGTTGCCTCAGGCTTGTCGTCAACGATCATAAAAAAGGTTTCGCCTTTTTTAACCATGCCCAAGTCATAGCGAGCACGCTCCTCGATCCCGTCGAGCCCGGTTTTTAACTCCAACACATCAACCGCCAACTGCCTATTGCGCTCGCGCAGGGCCACATTTTCAGATTCCTGCAAAGCGATGTCGCGCGCGAGCCGCGATTTTTCCGCCAGACTGCCCTCACCCACCCACAGGCGATATTGCAAACCGACCAGAAAAACCGACATGATGACAACAATCCATTTCATAGCAGATTACATATCGGTAAATAATGAAAGGCAAATTAGCACATACGGCACTAAAAATCAGTTCTACGCAGCACGCCTTACATCACGTCAATGACATCCTTCTGCAGTTGCAGCAAAGGGACGCTCCATTGCATCCCTGCAACCGCGACATACCGTACATCCTGTACATAAAAAAAGGCCGGCATAGGCCGACCTCTTTCTATGTTTAAAATTAACCGCTATTAACGATTAAATTCGGCAAGGCCTCGGTAAGGCGCAGTACCGTTAAGCTCTGCTTCAATACGCAGTAGGCGGTTGTACTTGGCAACACGGTCAGAGCGGCTCAAAGAACCAGTCTTAATTTGACCGGCAGCGGTAGCTACCGCCAAATCAGCGATGGTGGTGTCTTCTGTTTCGCCAGAACGGTGCGATATAACCACACCGAAGCCTGCGTCTTGGGCCATCTTAATGGCGTCCAAAGTTTCCGACAGAGAACCGATCTGGTTGAATTTGATCAGAATCGCATTGCCGATCTTCTCATCGATACCGCGCTTTAAGATTTTAGTGTTGGTAACAAACAGGTCGTCGCCGACCAGCTGAATCTTGTCGCCCAGAATATCCGTTTGGTACTTCCAGCCGGCCCAATCAGACTCGTCCAGACCATCTTCAATAGAAATAATAGGATACTGTTCACACAACTCGGCCAAGAAGTCACTAAAGCCTTCAGCACTGTAAACCTTACCTTCGCCAGACAGGTCGTATTGGCCGTCTTTGTAAAATTCAGACGCGGCACAATCAAGCGCCAAAGTGACTTCTTCACCCAGCTTGTAGCCAGCACTAGCAACGGCTTCTTTAATAACTGCCAGAGCATCGGCATTAGAGCTCAAATCTGGAGCAAAACCGCCTTCATCACCCACGGCAGTATTCAAGCCTTTACTACTCAGTACTTTTTTCAGGGCGTGAAAAACTTCGGCGCCCACTTGCAAGGCCTCGGCGAACGTCTTGGCGGCAACAGGCTGTATCATAAACTCCTGAATGTCGACGTTATTGTCGGCATGCTCACCACCATTGATAATGTTCATCATTGGCACAGGCATAGAATACTGACCTGGAGTGCCATTGATGTCGGCAATGTGCTGGTACAAAGGAATATTCTTGGAGATAGCGGCAGCTTTAGCCGCGGCCAAAGATACGGCCAAGATAGCGTTGGCGCCATACTTTGCTTTGTTCTCAGTACCGTCGGCGTCAATCATGATGTTATCGAGCTCGCGCTGCGCAGTAACGTCTTTGCCAACTAGCAAGTTTTTGATGTCGCCATTAATGTTGGCAACGGCTTTTAATACGCCTTTGCCTAAATAGCGAGACTTATCGCCATCGCGCAATTCCAGAGCTTCGCGAGAACCGGTAGAGGCACCTGACGGTGCGCAGGCAGAACCGACAACGCCAGATTCTAAAATAACTTCAGCCATAACCGTTGGGTTGCCGCGGCTGTCCAGTACTTCAAACGCTTTGATATCTGCAATGTTGCTCATGATGGGTATTTAGCTCCAATTTATACGTTAAAAAACGTAGGGATTAATATCTGTTTAAGCAGCAGCCTAGCCAAGCTTGGCCGCTAACTTGGTATGTATTTTTTTATTTAATATCGAGGGGTGCAAACCCCTTAACCAAATCATCGACGGCTTTCATCTGTGCCAAAAATGGTTCCAATTTATCCAGCGGCAAAGCGCTCGGGCCGTCGCACTTAGCCTCATCGGGGTTGGGATGCGACTCTAAAAAGAGTCCCGCCAAACCCAGAGCCATACCCGCGCGGCCAAGCTCCGCCACTTGCTGGCGTCGACCACCCGAGGCGGAACCTCCGGTATCGCGGCACTGCAGTGCGTGAGTCACGTCAAATATTACCGGCGCACCGCCAGAGACTTGCTTCATCGTGCTAAAACCGAGCATATCGACGACTAAGTTGTCGTAGCCAAAGTTGCTGCCACGGTCGCACAAAATCACCTTGTCGTTGCCGCATTCGCGAAATTTATCGACAATATTGCCCATTTGACTGGGACTTAAAAACTGCGGTTTTTTAATGTTAATGATCGCACCGGTCTCGGCCATAGCCTGGACCAGATCGGTTTGACGGGCGAGAAATGCGGGCAGCTGAATAATATCAACCACCTCGGCAACCGGTTGGCACTGGTCAATTTCATGCACATCGGTAATCACCGGCACATTAAATTCATCTTTAATAGCCTGGAAAATTTCCAGACCTTTATCCATACCAGGACCGCGGTATGAATGGATAGAAGAGCGATTAGCCTTATCAAAAGACGCTTTGAAAACGTAGGGAATACCCAGCTTTTGGGTCACTTCGACATAGTGGGCGGCAACCTCCAAGGCAAAGTCTTTACTTTCGAGAACATTGACGCCACCGAATAATACAAACGGCTTATTGTTGGCGATGGCTACACTAGCAACACCTGGGCCACCCACATTGATGAGCTTGTCCTGAGTATTCGTACTCATGTACTAGATTTCACTAATTGTGACTGTGTGATCGCCGCTGACACAAAACTTTCGAACAAGGGGTGACCGTCGCGCGGACTTGAAGTAAATTCAGGGTGGAACTGACAAGCCACAAACCAAGGGTGGTCTTCCAGTTCAACCATTTCTACCAAGGTGTCATCAGCAGACCAGCCACCAATTTTCAGACCGGCCTTTTGCAGCTGATCAACATAGTTATTGTTGACCTCATAGCGATGGCGATGGCGCTCGGTAATCATATCGTCGCCATAGATATCGCGCGATTTAGAACCCGCAACCAGACGACATGCCTGTGCGCCCAAGCGCATAGTGCCGCCAAGATCCGAGGCTTCATCGCGTGTCTCAAGACCGCCCTCAGCCGTTGTCCACTCGGTGATCAAACCGATCACAGGGCTGTTGGTGGTGTTATTAAATTCAGTAGAATGCGCGTCTTTTAAGCCCAATACATTACGGGCAAATTCGATAACTACCGATTGCATACCAAGGCAGATACCGAGATAGGGAATTTTATTTTCACGGGCATAACGCACCGCTTCCAATTTGCCTTCCACACCGCGCTTGCCGAAACCGCCCGGCACCAAAATAGCATCAGCATCGTCTAAAATAGACGTGCCCTGTGTTTCAAGCAACTCAGAATCGATGTAATTCACTTTAACTTTAGTTTTGGTGTGAATACCCGCATGATCAAGTGATTCGTTCAGTGACTTATAAGCGTCGAGTAAATCCATGTATTTACCGACCATCGCAATAGTGACGGTTTTCTCTGGGTTCAACTTGCCATCGATAACCTCGTCCCACTCAGACAAGTCGGCCGCAGGGCAATCGAGTTTGAATTTGTCCAGCACGATTTGATCGAGGCCAAAGTTTTGCAACAGACTTGGTATGGAGTAAATAGTCTTAGCATCTGGCAATGGGATAACCGCATTTTTAGCCACATTGGTAAACTGGGCTATCTTGTTGCGGGAGCCCTCGTCGATTTCAACTTCCGAACGGCACAGTAGAATATCGGGCTGAATACCGATCGAACGCAGCTCTTTCACCGAGTGCTGAGTCGGCTTGGTTTTAGTTTCACCGGCAGTGGCAATGTAGGGTACCAAGGTCAAGTGCATTAATTGAGTGCGCTCTGGACCCAGTTCAAAAATTAACTGGCGTACCGCTTCCAAGAACGGCTGCGATTCAATATCGCCAACAGTGCCACCGATCTCAACCAGTGCCACGTCCACATCGCGACCACCTTCTATGACACGGCGCTTAATTTCATCGGTAATATGCGGGATCACCTGCACTGTACCGCCCAAATAGTCACCGCGGCGCTCTTTGCGCAGCACAGTTTCATACACGCGACCGGTGGTGAAGTTGTTACGACGGGTCATTTTCGAGCGAATAAAACGCTCGTAATGACCAAGGTCCAAATCCGTCTCGGCGCCATCTTCGGTGACAAACACTTCACCGTGTTGATGCGGGCTCATAGTGCCCGGGTCAACATTGATGTAAGGGTCGAGTTTCATAATAGTGACTTTTAAGCCACGGGCTTCTAGGATCGCGGCGAGAGATGCCGATGCAATACCTTTACCCAATGAAGAAACAACACCGCCAGTTACGAAAATAAATCGTGTCATTAATAATGTCCGCTGTTAAATAATGTTCGCTGTAAAGCTGCAAGACTCTGGCCTAAAAGCTGGAGCACCTGCGGAATATGTTGTGATCGAATTTGAGTGTGGCGATTAAAAGGCTCTGTTGACCCGCCTCAATACCACCCCCAAGAAGGCGCGTTATTATAGAGGAATCCCCCGCCCTACTCAACGGGGACCAAAAGAGCGCCTGCGCGACTCTCGGGCAGCTGCCAACGCCACCCGCTATCATCGACATTTATGTCAGCAAATTCAGCGCATAGCCACAGCCCCGGCACCGCTGCCAATTGCTCATCGACATAAATTAGCGGGACATAGGGCCTAAGCCAGGGCTCTAATCGGTATTCCTGCAGCAATTTTTTTAACGATTGCGAGTGAGCACGCCCTGCGGGCTTGCAGCGTTCGCCACCAGAACGAAAGCGCACACTCAGTTGACGCCCTTGCAGCCGCTCTTGACTAAATACACCACCCGCCTCTAGCGTTAATGTCCCCAACGGCAAATTCAAGGGATTACACACCTCACTCAAAGGCAAAGCCGCTGCAGGATTTGTCTCTAGTGGCAACACATCGGTAGCGTATAGACGCTCGTTAAAACGTCGCAGACTATTCGGGCCGATACGCACCTCGGCCACCGCATCGGCGCGCCCGACAATCATTTGGCACTCAACCTGCTGCAATTGTGCCCATTCAGGATTCGCTCCTAGCCGCTGTAACCACAGCCGCAAAACGCTGAAACGGTCCTCTTGACTCAGCACCGACAGCGACCCCAGCGACACACTTTGCCCCCATCGCTCAGCTCTGGGGTCGCAGTCCTGTAAGCGAATTGCCGCCATTTTCTGCAACTGCTGCGCTGCAGTACTACAGTGCTCGGCCGCCTGCTGCCAGCGCGACTGAAACCCCGGCCAGCGCTGTTTTAACTGCGGCAACACTTCATGCCGCAAAAAATTGCGATCAAAGCGCGTGTCGCTATTACTGTCATCTTCAACCCAGCTGAGACGATGTTCACAGGCGTAATCTTGCAACTGAGCGCGGGTTAACCCCAGCAACGGCCGAAACAAACAACCCGCACCCACAGTCCGTGAAGCACGAATACCTGCCAAGCCCTCGGGGCCGGCACCACGTAATAAACGCAACAGCATGGTCTCAGCCTGATCATCCGCATGATGCGCCATTAACAGCACATCATCGTTTTTGAGATGGCCTTCAAACACCCTATAGCGCGCCTGTCGCGCGGCATCCTCTAGGCCTCGACCCGATTCAACCACATCCACTCGCTCGGCCATAAACTCCATAGCCTGTGACTGGGCAAACTGCTGCGCACTTTTTTGCCAGTGATCCGCTTGATCGGACAACTGGTGGTTAATGTGCAGCGCAGCTATTGGTACTGAAGCTTGCAGCTGCGCCAAGGCATGCAGCAGCACGGTAGAATCGAGCCCGCCGCTAAATGCCAGCAGCCACCGCGACACGGTTTGCTGGGCACTCAAGTTGTCGAGTTGTTGCTGTAAATGGGAAAGAAGCACTGACACCAAGAAAACCTTAAGGTTAAATAAAAAGCGCATTATAGCCTGCAGCCTCTTAAATATAGACAAGCGAACAAAAACAGAACCAAAAACATGGCAAAATAACGCCAGCTACACTCAACATTATTAATAGAGAAATTTCATGTCCACCATCACGCCCAATCAAGCCGCCTGCGGCAGCTGGAAATCGCCCATCAGTGCGCAAATGCTCACTGCAAAATCAGTGCGTTTAGCCGAGCCTAGGTTTGACCCTGCCGATAACAAAAGCTGCTACTGGCTCGAATCTCGACCGCAAGAGAAAGGCCGTAACTGCATAGTAAAGCGCGATGGCAGCGGCAAGACGGTTGATATCACTCCTGCGCCCATCAATGTGCGCTCCAAAGCGCATGAATACGGCGGTGGCCACTATTGTGTCAATGCGGGCATCATCTACTTTGTGCTTGCCAGCGACCAACGAATCTATTCAATTGATACCTCTACTAATAGCGCCGCTAAATCCGCCAGCCCTATAGCCATCACAGCAGACGGGCCTTATCGCTACGCCGACTTGAGCTTTGATAGCATACGAGGGCAATTGCTCGCTATTCGTGAAGACCACGCAACGAAGCCCGGCGACGAACACCAAGAAGAGGGGCATCAAATTGTTGCCATCTCAATCAAAGACGGCACCACTCAAATATTGCAACAGGGCTGTGACTTTTACTCAAACCCATGTCTTAGCCCTTCGGGCGACCAACTCAGCTGGTTGAGTTGGAACCACCCGCACATGCCTTGGGACAACAGCCAAGTTTGGTGTGCCAACATAAATACCGACACGCAACTAAGCAATATCCGCAAGATCGCAGGCGGCAACAGCCAAGCGCCAGAGAGCTGCTTTCAACCATCTTGGTCGCCCGACGGACAGCTCTACTGGGTATCGGATAAAAACAACTGGTGGAATCTTTATCGCCTCAACAGTAACGGCGATGGCACTGACAGCGATACAGAATGTGTATTTGAAATGGCGGCCGAATTTGCCACCCCGCAGTGGGTATTTGGCATGAGCTGTTACGGCTTTATCGACGCCGACAATCTGCTCTGTTGCTACAGCCAAGATGGCCAATGGCAGCTGGCCTGCATCGATTTTGAACAGCACACCCTTAACCAATTGGACACCCCCTACAGCGATTTATCCGCGCTAATCGCAAGCAATGGCCGCGCCGCTTTTCTCTGTGCCTCGGCCACCACCGCACAGGAACTACTGTTGATCGATGGTGGCCATAATACTATTGTGGCTCGCTCCAGCGCATCAACACTCGACAGCGGTTATCTCGCTGCCCCACAGGCAATCACCTACCCGACGGGCAACGGCAGTAACAACACAGATAACAACGAACAAGCTCATGCTTTTTACTACCCCCCCTGCAATAACGACTACCAGCCGATGGCCAACGAGCAACCACCGCTAATCGTTCTCGCCCATGGCGGGCCCACCGGCGCTACCGAATCCTCGCTGAATTTAAAAATCCAATATTGGAGCAGCCGCGGCTTTGCGGTACTCGATGTGAACTATCGCGGCAGCACCGGTTATGGCAGAGTTTACCGCGATAAGCTAAAAAACAACTGGGGTATCACTGACGTTGAAGATGCTTGCGCGGGTGCCGAGTATTTAATTCAAAAGGGCTTAGCCGATAAAGACCGAGTTGCCATTAAAGGCTCAAGTGCCGGCGGCTACACAGTGCTGGCCGCGCTTACATTTAGCGACACTTTTAAGGCCGGCTGCTCCCTTTACGGCATCGGTGATTTACAAACTCTCGCCACCGACACACACAAGTTTGAATCGCGCTACCTCGACGCCTTGATCGGCCCATGGCCCGAGACTAAAGATATTTACCGCGAGCGTTCGCCCATTAATCACATCGACAAACTTAATTGTCCAGTAATTTTCTTCCAGGGCTTAGACGATAAAGTTGTGCCGCCAAACCAAGCCGAAGATATGTTTGAGGCATTAATGAAAAAAGGCATCGCTACCGCCTATGTGCCCTTCAAAGGCGAAGGCCACGGCTTCCGTCAAGCGGCCAACATTGAACGTGCACTGGAGGGCGAGTTAGATTTTTACGGCAAGGTGTTTGGCTTTATTCCTGCCGACGACATTAAACCTGTAGAGATTAAAAATGCCGATTCATTAACGCAAAAGGAAGCCCATTAATGGGCCGCTGGCGCCCACCGCGTGAAAAACGCTCGGCCTATATTACGCCGCAAGGAGCGGATGCAATGCAGGCCGAATTAAAAGAGCTTTGGAAGGTTGAGCGCCCTGTTGTCACGGCGACTGTCAGCGCTGCGGCTAAAAATGGCGACCGCAGTGAAAACGGCGATTACATTTATGGCAAAATGCGGCTCAGGCAAATTGATGCTCGGGTTAGATTTCTTTCCAAAAGGCTGGATGAAGTAACTGTGGTTGATCGGTTACCGGCCGAAAGAGATAAAGTTTTTTTTGGCGCTTGGGTGACAATTGAAGCCGACTTAGATGAAAGTACATCGCGCTATAGAATAGTCGGGCCGGACGAGTTTGACGCTGCTAAAGATTGGATTTCTATGGATTCGCCTTTAGCAAAAGCTCTATTGGGTAAAAAATTAGATGCCGAAGTTACTGTGGTAAAACCCGAGTCCAATGAGCTCTATTATATTATTGCTATTGATTATGAAGAGGTTTGATTTTGGTTTGATTTTAGTTAGATCGAATGAATAAATATAAAGGATGCTTATTTTCAGGATGAACGGACAGAGAACCACTCCTGCTTAATTTTAATAAGCTACATCCATGTAGCGATACAAAACCTGAGCGCGCCCAAGCCTTATATGTAAAGCAGCAGTAACAGCAGATACCCATATAAAATCCAGGGCAAAAATTTCAAGGTCTGCTCGCAGCTTTGGTTGCATTGGTGAGTGTGTTGAATAAGTAAGCTTTCTACTTGGCTACCCATAGCCCC
Source organism: uncultured Cellvibrionales bacterium (assembly GCA_963933095.1). Classification (GTDB taxonomy): domain Bacteria; phylum Pseudomonadota; class Gammaproteobacteria; order Pseudomonadales; family Cellvibrionaceae; genus UBA1124. The sequence continues at coordinate 9,094 of CAWVSV010000041.1, read as the reverse complement.
AACTTGCTCGCCAGTGGTTAATAATTGGTGCTCGCCACTATTAAAATAACCGGCCTTAAATATGACCTCTTGAACTCGACACTTGCCGCGTTTCATTAATTGCAGCTGTGCGGCATATGCTGACTTTTGGCTAGCACTGAGCAAGGCAATTAAATGGCTAAGGCTTGTGCTTAAATCTTCACGGCTATTCAGTGCCAAGACCAAGGCTTGGCTGAACTGCAGTTTCTGCCAGGCAAACACCACCGGTATTTTCCATACCAGGCCATGTCCGCTAGCATAACAATACTTAAACACTGCGATGATGACAGCAATGGATGCAGCGGCATAAATTATCGGTTGTATAGCCAACCAGAAGTACTGCCACAACGACAGTTCACCCAATACTAATGACTGGGCATGGCGAATAAAACACAGTACACAAAATAATGCTATGGGCATCACTGTGCGAGTTTTTATGGTGGCAATAGCGCTATATAACTCGTCAGAACGGTCAGCTAAAAATGCAAAAACGGCTTCATAAAAACCACTCTCACTGGCAATCAATAACCATGGTTCAGGCACAGTAAGTTTTACCGCCTTAGCTGCCTGAACTAACGATTGCCCATTGTTTAAACGCCGCGCCATGGCCTGCCAGGATTGCGCCAATGCTCTGTCGCCATGCTCTTGTTCAGCCAGCATAGTAAATGCCTGTGCCAAACTAAAGCCAGCGTGTAAGTATTGCCGCAGTACCTTATATAGGGTCGCCTGTTGTGCAGTAGTAAGGGTGATAGTTTTCATAACTTGGTTCTTTTAATTCAGATTTTTTCTCGAAGATTGTATCGGCCCGAAAAAGCGGGATGGGTAGATTAACGGCTATCCTCACCGCTGGCCTAAGCCGCCCCCCTAGTTCAAATGCCTTGTGTTAATATTCACTGCAACCGGAAAACTGAACATCAACATTTGCCAAACAACCCAACCGTTAAACATGCGCCCTTTTTTATTGATGGGTGTCGCGAATAACCATCTCAAATACCATTGCCGTTTTAGCCGGCCGATAAGGTTAACCCGCTCTTCGTCACGGTGCGGCAGTAATTCACTAACAACAATAATTTGTCAGAAAATAAATAGCGAATACACTTTGTCTATACAAGAGGAGTTTATAGTAGAAAGTATGTCTATACGCATAGCACTGCTCAGCGACACCCATGGCGCCAATAGTCTCTGTTACCCCTGCCTAGCTGATGCCGATATAGTGGTTCTCGCCGGTGATATTGGGGCTGGCACAGAAATTATTAGCTATGCAAAATCCATTGCTGATAAGTATGCAGTTCCAGTGATCACTATTGCTGGCAACCATGAGTATTATGGTAATGACTACCTTGAAACATTACCTGATATACGTGAATCAGCCGCTCAAGCATATAATGTATATTTCCTTGAAAACGACTGCATTCAACTCACCGTTAACAATAAGACCATTAGAATATTGGGGGCAACACTATGGAGTGATTTTTCGCTCTATGGTGACGCACGGCGACTCAATTCAGCAGACATAGCCAGCAATAAAATTAATGATTTCCGCGTTATTCGCTATGGTCAAAATCAGCACAAACTTTCTCCTGAAGTCATATCTAAGTTCTATCGCCAATCAGTTAACTTTCTAAATAAAGAACTGTCAAAACCAACCACAAGTGACAAAACAATCGTTATCACTCATTTTGCCCCTACTCTAAAGGCGATACCGCAACGATTTACCGGCAGTGAATTAGCGGCCTATTTCATCACCGATCAATCGGCGCTGATCAAACAATACGACATAGACGCTTGGCTCTTCGGCCACACTCATCACTCCATAGACGTAATCCAAAGTGGAACACGCATTGTGAGTAACCAGTTTGGCTACGATACCGAAGGATCAACTACAACCGGTTTCGATCCAGCTAAAGTCATATCTATCTCAACCAGCACAGATTATTCACTACACAGATCTTAATCGAGTAGGCACACTCATTTTTAACGTAATAAGCCTACCCTAATTCAAAAAACCGACTTTGATCTTCAGTAGCACTTCAACCTCAAACCTAGACCCGACATTTTCTAGCGGCTGGCTGTAGTTGAAGCAATTGCAGCCACCCCACCCCTTTTCGCCAGATATTTCGGCTAGGATTTAACTCAAAAACCTAAATGAGAAATGCTATCAACTGAAAGAGTGAGTAACTCTGTGGATAAAGTGCAGGATTTAGACAATAGCTAGCCATCGCCAAGTGGTTAAAAAAACATACAACTCTAATCTTTAAATAGAATCCGCTAACTAACAATGCAACTCATTAAAACACTCTCGCGTTCTAACAGAGCATTTAACATCATCGAGAAATTTCATTAACATTAAAAAGAGGCAAAACACCCCCCACTTGCGGCCTCTGGCAGTTGTTTCACACTTTATTCTCACCGTCAGTAAGTAGAAACAGTCCTCCATTGCTGACTTACTAAACGCTTTAGGCGAGTTAGCTTAAATTTGCCTAGTGAATAAAACAATTATGCCGCCACCATCGGGGCGCGCCCAATTTAAGAGCCGCTTATCTAAAGTGACGGTAAACCACAGGGCATTAGTGATGTCGATTATGCTGTAATAATGCCATTTTTATCGAAAATTGACGCCATTAATCAAGCTTTACCAGCAGCTCACTGTCCGGTCTAAACACCAGCCCCGAATAGTTTAAGCGTGGCTGACCCTGTTGATAATAAAACTGAAAGTACTCACCGAGTTTTTGCCCCACTCCCAAGGTCACCGCCGTATTGGCATCTAACGCCTGTAACGGATAGTGCAATTCAGTTCCGGAACCGGTAGATAGTGACGAGGTTAAATAGCCCGATTTTTCATGAATTTCGATTCCCTTGATCTGCACCCACACTGTCGCTGCAGGCTCAGTCGGCACCCAACGGCCAAAAAACTTTTGCAGTGAGGAGGGGTAGTCTTTAACTGTGATCTTTTCACCCAGCAGTGTTTTTTCGCCTTCGACATCACCGATTAATAGTTCGTGCCCCGCGAGTGTTTGCGGATAGATATCCATAATGGAATAATCACCTAAATTCACCGACAAGCCAAAATAACTGAGTTCAGGTCGAACGCTGCTGCTACCATTTTGGCTCAGATTTAAGTTTTGCCCAAGCGTACGCATCGACAAGTCACCGGTCTGGCTTTTTTCAATTTGAATTAAACCGGCGATAGACGCGTAATCACCGGGTAGTTGATCGACCAGTTGCTGCGGGGTAAGCGGCAGAGGATTGGCGCGTTGGGTATGGTGGGGCCGATAGTAGTCAGGATAAGTGCCATTTTGTGCGGCCAAACCGTAGCGCATGGCATCAGTCGCCATCAGTTTTAGTGAATCACTGGCCTCGGCGGTATTGGCCATAAGAACCACGCTAAATTTATGTGTGGGGCTGGTCAATATAATCGCGCGATGAGCATAAGTGGCTCCCGCCTTTCCCAATACCGGTATAGACCTTGACAAAATTCGCTCAAAGTTCCGCCAACCGAGACCGGTTTTATTACCCAAGTCCATGGCACGATCGCTATTTTGCACCCGCAACAACTCTTCAACGCTGTTATGTTGCAACAATCCATCGCCGCGCCGATGAATAAATTTTGCAAATTCCGCTATATCGCCAACGTTAGTGACTAAACCCGCCGCAGGAATATAGCGCAACGGCGGTTCCGTCACTAATTCCCCTCGCTTATAAGCGCCACCACTGAAGTTAACCTCTAGGCTAGAGTTGTTCATCTGCAAAGGGGCAAATATATGAGCAGCCATATAATCTTGATAACTCTGCCCACTAACTTTTTCAATAATCTGCCCCAGTAAGCTATAACCAATATTAGAATTGGCTTGCAACAAATTAGGCGGAAACGAGGTGTACATGGATTGCAGCGCCGGCAACATTTGATTAAAAGCCAGTTGGCGATCTCCCAACACATTGGCCGGCAAACCAGAGTGATGACTCAGTAAGTTGCGCAGGGTAATGGGCTTATTACTAACAAAACGGCTGTTGATGGTAAATTCAGGTAATAACTCAACCAGCGGCTGGTCGAGCGTCACCTTTCCCTGTTCAACCAGTTGCATAATGGCAGTGGCCGTTAACATCTGCGTAAGGATACCGGCGCGATAGCGGCTATTAATATCAGTGACTATGTCCAAGTCGAGATTGCTATAACCAAAGCCCTGCTGCCACACTAGCTGTTGATCGTCGATCAGGGCCACACTAAGGCCGACTATATCGCCAATATCCAGCTCAGCTTGCAAGCTATCTTCTAAATAGCTAATAACAGGGGCATAGTCACCACGAGTCCAATCGATGGGTGCCTGCGGCTGGTTAGAACAGCTGGTGAACAACATCAACGCGCCAAATAACGCAACCAAACGAGAGAATACAGACAGAATAGCCATAACATGCCACTAAAAAGTAATTAAGGCCTTAAGTATATTATCTTAGGCCTGCAATGCCTGCGTGAATTCACAATTTATATTGGTCATTTTATGGATGCTATGTAAATGCCGATCTATGATAGAGGTACGCAAACAACCAAAGGCACATCATGCGATCGGTTTACAACATACTTGGCTGGGTATTCGTCGCGCTGGGAATTATCGGCACTATTGTGCCGCTGATGCCCACCACCATTTTTTTAATATTGGCATCCGTCTGCTTTAGCCGTGGCTCGCCGCAATATAAAGAGTGGCTGCTAAACCACCCCCGCTTTGGGGTTTATCTGCGCGACTTTCACGCGGGGCGAGGCATACCGAAAAAGTGCAAATTTATTGCCATCAGCATGATATGGACCAGCATCGGTAGCACCACAATACTGTTCATCAACGCTCTGTGGTTGCAACTATTACTACTAAGCATTGCCGCCAGCGTCAGCCTTTACCTATATTGGCTACCCACTACCGTGCTAACTCGTTGCCCTGTGCTTGATGCTAAAGCTAAGCTAAAAGCCGAAGCTACAGCCTCGCTAATACCCCCTGCAGCGTCGTGTCCTATGTCGGACTGCAATCAGTTAAAGTAAGTTTTGTGGTTTCATGCCTATTTAATAAAGCATGAAACTGCAGTTTTTGGCGTACAAAACATAAAAAAAGAGCCAGTTGTTACTGAAAATTAATAGCCGATGTAGTCAATAAATTCTCCTGATGTGTTCACTATCGGCCACATAACTCGGCCGCCAGCCGCTAAATACACTAAATGGGAATAGAAGGGCTGATACTGCAACGGAAGGTAACTGCAGATAATAAGCGGTAACGCAATTTGTTAAAACCAAAAAAGGCCTAATCAATTTTGATTAGGCCTTTTTAATGGCAAGAAAGGGTTCCCTTAACCGTTAGAGTTAAGAGAAAAGCGTTAGATCCAAACCCGGCTCTTTATCTTTTTCAGCCAGCATAGGAAAAACCACACTACTGCTACCGGGCTGCACCCAGTTACTGACTTCAGCCAGTACATGTTCCAAACTGGTCAAACCATTAATATCTGGGCTTTTATCACCCAATCGGCTTAACTCTTCTTCTGGGTACATATCGCCATAAATACCGCCGCGCACATTTTCACCCACCAGTAAATATGACGTCCCTCGGCCATGGTCGGTACCGGCATCGCCGTTCGACTTTAACTGACGACCAAATTCGCCGGCAAACATAAACACCATCTTATCCGAGACTTCAGTGGGAACCGAGGCCTGCAAGGCATCAAACGCACGGCCTTCACCGAACAAATCAGTAAACAGGCTCTCCAACTTCATTTTTTGGTCTTTATGCGTATCCCAGCCGCCCACGAGCATAGAAGCCACTCTCATATCCATGATGTCATTACATAGAATACTGTCATATAAATTGCGGATTTGTGGTGCCAATTTAAAATCTACCAATTCGGTGGGGGCACCCTCGGTATACAGTGCCTCAATAGCCATGGGCACAGGATGTCCTGCCAAACGCTCATCAATTAAATCACCATAGAACCGAGCTTCCGCTTCCTGCTCGACAAAACGTCGATACAGCGAGTCGGTAGACATTTCGCCTTGCTTGGCTTGATAGTAGCCTTCTAAGCTGCGGGCAATACCCGCTTCGCGAGAATTATCATCGCTCTGGGGCTTATACAAGCCCATTTCACGAGTGTTCGAGGCGGCAATAATATTGTCATTGCCACGCTTCTGCCAGTTATCGCCATCAGGACTAAAACAGAAGTCAGCGGGGGACGTTGTCAGCGAAACAACATTGCCACTAGATGCACGCACAAGCCTGCCGCCCCAGCCAGGCCTGTCGCTGTTGTGAGAATGAGTATTACCTTGGTTCAACTGCATTTGGCAGTGCGCGTGATTTCGGTCAATACCACCCGCTACATTATTGATCACCGCCAAGTTACCTTTGTCCCACATTTTCTTTAACCAAACAGCCTCTTTACTTAAACCAAATTCAACCGTTTTATTGTCGTAAGTAGAAGACAAGTGAAAATAATCGTTGTCCCAGCGATTGGCCCAGGCATTTGAGTCTGTTGCTGACAAACTGTGTGCTGCTGCTTTGGCTTGCCAGAATTGATAACCGTAGCTGTTTTGGTCACTAGAATACGCGGGTGGCATTAGATGGCGCAAATCTGGAGCGCCCTCTAACATCACATTAACAAAGGTATTGCGCGTTAAACTCATTGCTGAGCTTTGCGCCAGTACACTGGATGCAATGCCCGGCATACTGCCTAAGCCATACACTAAACTACTCGACACTGCGGCTCTTAAAAAGTCTCGTCTTTTCATAATTATTCTCCTCCACGAGCAAAGATATAAGGCGTACCGACAATAAACCCAATAGCCTGGCCCACTCGACGATTGGCAGTTCTTTGCCACCCAACATTGTCGCTATCAAGATTTAACACTGCATTAGCGTGTTCTTGTTGAATATTCAGTAATACACTGTCATTTTCAAGTTCTTGGGTAGAATAAAATACCGCCAAATCATCTGGTGACGCGGCCTTTTGCAAAGAATAGCCCGTGGCCAATAATGCGTTCACATAGGTGCGCTCCAAACTGCCATAGTGAGTCAAATCACTGCCGATAAAACGCCTCCAAAGCCATTCGCCAATCTTATCCGCCCGGTAATTATCTGTCTCAGACAGAGGAATAATACTGCCCCAATCTTTTTCCCAAGTCGGCTGCTTAGAATCGGTCACCCTATGAAGATAATTACTTCCCTCAGTTACATCATTGTAGTTGTGACGAAAGACGTCAGTACTGGCTGCTGCTTCGCTACCCTTTTGGGCACCAAACACATTGTGTTTTAAACGAAAGGGCAGCGCCTGCTCTGACTGAAGATCATTCGTTAGAGCCGGAAAATACGCATCAACGTCTGTATTGCTAACCAAAAACTGACTATTAATTTGCATCTTTCTATCAACGCTGGTGAGGAATTTGATCACCGAACCATCGTGAAATTGCTCTGATATGGCATAGGCTTGCAAGAATGTTAGCAAGTTTTTATCGGCCATATTATTCCAAGCGCCACGAATTTCAGCGATATCGTCAGCGGATGGGCTATCGTCAGCCAAACCCTTAATAATCTTGACCGGCAAACGCGACAAACTCTCTGGATGCTCAATTGCCACCTTGGTCAAGTCACTAATACGCTCGTAAGCATTGTTACCAAAATTTAGAGGGCCGAGTATTTCTAGCGCACCCTCATAATGTTCGGACGAGCTGCCATAGCCAATAATTTCTGGAAACCCTATTCCTTTTCTAAAATCGAAATCAGTAAAATCAGTTAAGGCTTTAGCGGTGTTTTTAATACTTACCTCTTCGTGATACGCCATATCATCATCGCCGTGTATACCAAAAAACAGCTGATGATATTCGCGCGCAAAATCTTCATTACACAAACACTCACCATCCTTCATTCTATTGGTACGGTGTCCGTACTGTGTGGCGATAGCGGCGGATGCCGCCGCCGTAGTTAGCGTATCGGTATAGGGTGTGGTGATATCCGCCAAGCTTGCCAAAATATCATCGTAGTAAGTGATAATCTGACCGTAATTAACATTTGAGTCCACATTCGCAGCCATATGATAATTGGTCTCCCATAGGCCTATCTTCTGCCTGAATGGGTTTAACCCTCGACTCATACCCAGCCGAGACCAGATCGCTTCGAGGCGTTGATATTCACCAAGATTAATTTCGTAGCGAGATCGATAATCCGCAACCACTGGGTTATCCGACCGGTTAGATGACCAAAGTTCGGCATTGTCGCGCATACTGCCGTCGGTAAGCTCCCATAACTTTGCCTCATCGTCTGGGTGGGGCTGGGATATCTCGTGGTTAGACTGGGCAAAGGTGAGCATCTTTTGGATTGCATCTTTAGGAGGAAGTGCTGCCAGCGTTTCTATTTGGGCTTCACTCACTTGTCCGCCGTAGGCAAAGGTATAAAGCACTCGTCGAACGGCCTTAGTGTCCCAGGCATTGTCGTCGATTAAGTTAAAACCTATGTCCAAGCTGGGATTGTTAATAACTGGACAGGCAGCAATGAGCGACCAAGATCCACTTTTATCGGGGTGTTCGTTTTGAGTCCACCAATTAGCGGAATACTCACTGCCATTGTAGGAAACCTTGTTGCCACCGGTGTAAACCGCACCACTGTCCCAGGCGGGTTGGCTGCAGACAACAATCACACCACCGCCGGAGGAACTTGAAGAAGAGGAACTTGAAGAAGATGAACTGCTTGAACTCGAACTACTCGATGAGCTGCTAGAGCTGGAAGAGGCGCTACTTGATGAACTGCTTGAACTAGACGATGAACCGTCAATCCAACTGGAAGAATCCAGCGACCGAACGCTTTGCTGATTACCTTGGATATCGCTAATAGCCAATTTCAGATCGCCATCAGTGGCTTTATGCCAAAGAATATCAATACGTCCATCGCCGTTGTAGTCAGCTAGCCGATAAGTCCATGCCGAAAATTTAGCCGCTAAGTTTTCAACACGCAGCTGAGCACCTGTTGCGCTAGTAATGGCAACTTTCACCGTGCCATCGGCGGCTCTACGCCACAGAATGTCATCGCCACCGTCGCCATTAAAGTCACCTAAACCTGCG
>CAWVSV010000040.1:0-22275 GCA_963933095.1 uncultured Cellvibrionales bacterium | reverse complement strand
ACATTAGTCGCTACTCACTTGTGGCCACTTTACTGCTCAATTTTTTGTATAGCTGGGCTACTGCCAACAATAGCGCTCCGGCGATTAAACCGGTAAGCGCGCCAATTAAACTCGGGGTAGACCATGCTATGGCAGCGCCAATAAATGGCACCGCTGTCACCCACTCGGCACAGTGATGAATTAGTGCATGACTGCCGGGAATTCCATGTATAAGAATTCCACCACCGACCATAAACATAGCGGCGGTACCCACAATGGTTAACGTTTTCATTAGCTTTGGCGCTGCTGCGACTAAAGTTTTACCGATATTTTGCGCGATTTTTCCCGGTTTTTTGAGCAGATAAAACCCTGCATCGTCAAGCTTTACTATACCGGCGACTAAGGTATAAACACCCACTGTCATCACCAGAGCAATGGTACTGACTACCGCCGCCTGAAGAACAAAACTGGCTGCTTCGACAGTACCTAGAGCAATAACAATAATTTCCGCTGACAAAATAAAATCGGTACGAATCGCGCCTTTAATTTTACCCTCTTCAAAGGCCACCATATCCACTTTATGATCGGCAAGTGCGGCCATTTTACTGTCGTGATCAATGTCTAATTCTTGTTTGTGAAAATATTTATGCGCTAACTTTTCAAAGCCCTCAAAACATAAATAAGCACCGCCCAACATCAACAGCGGTGTAATCAGCCATGGTATAAAAGCACTAATCGCCAGTGCTGCCGGTACGAGTATGAGTTTATTTCGAAAAGAGCCCTTTGCCACGGCCCACACTACGGGCAACTCACGTGCGGCATTCACGCCAGAAACCTGTTGAGCATTCAAGGCCAAATCATCGCCCAGCACACCAGCGGTTTTTTTAGCAGCGACCTTGGTCATCAATGCGACATCATCGAGCACCAATGCAATATCATCAAGTAGGGTAAGTAAGCTGGCTCCAGCCATGTTGTATTCCTTATGTAGTTAATTTTTTAGGTTGAATAAATAAAACGCTGAGATTGTTTTTAGTGATTTAATAGCCAGAGCCAATACCACTAACTTCTATCTTAAGTTCAGCACAAATTGACCAATGTTTATCTGCATTAATTCTTGGTATTAATAATAGCGATTAGTCTTTAAATTTTATCTCTGCCAGCAAAGCGCGATGATCGGACAAAACCGCGTCGCTAACCGTATAGCTGACAAACTCTAAATTGTTACTCAGCAATATCCAGTCGATACGCTTGGTGCCATAAGTATTTAATGTCTTGCTGGCAGGCTGAAACACATGCAGTGGCGAATGTTCCGCAAAACGTTCAAGCATATATTCTCGCGCTAGCCACTCACTGTTAAAATCGCCCATAATAATAGTGCTACGGTTGTTAGTGCGTAACGCTAACACCTGTTTAATCTCTTCGATTTGTGACTGACGCACAGAGTCGCGGCTAAAATCTAAGTGTACCGAGACCACATCAATCAACAAGGGTTGGGCATGACCCAGGCGCTGCCATTGAACCTGCGCCATACTAAAGCCCTTATTACTGGTGGGTGGCGACGGCTGAAAAACAAACCCCTGCGCTGCGGTTATCGGCCGCTGTGACAAAATCCCGCTGCCGTAATCGCCAAAATAATTATTTACATTTTCAGCGCGAACATAGTAATTGAAGTTTGCCTGCGTCGCCAAATAATCCACATGATCAAAATTTCCACTCCAGCGCGATGGGCCATCGGCCTCCTGCAAGGCAACAATATCGGCATCGGCGTCGAGCAGAAAATTAGCCACGGTGTTGAGATTGGTTTTAATCTGCTCCCTAGAAACAAACAGCTGATGCAAACTGTCTAGGCGGCCATGGGCTAGATTAAGGCTGACCAGACGCAGTGTATTGCTCGGCGCTGTCAGAATTGCACTGTTCGAGTGGATTTCAAGCGCTTGCAAGCGCTCGACCAAAGGCGTGCGTGGCTGAGTAATACCGCAACTAGCCAGCAATCCCAGCAAAACAATTAAGTGTATAATTTTCAAACAGGCACCTCTGCCAAGCCTAATCATAGTCGTTACACTTTAACGTACTTTGGCCGTGCTAAAAATAAGAGACTAAATATGAGTTATCCCAACATCCTCGTACTCTGAATTCTATTGATCACCCCCTGTACCCATAGTTGACTATACTCAGCTATACCTAAGACGACTTTATCAACAAAGGCCATCGGCTTCTGTGCACCGACGATCGCGACTTTACAACCGCTGTACGGCGCAACTATATAACTCTGTATATGCCAAAGGCATGCTTGAATTGCCCGTATGAAAACTTTAGCCGTTAATTCGATCAATGAGAATGCACTCCGAGCTATCTTAGTTAGGCCAACAGCAAACTTATGGATGGATAATTTACCCAATGGCTGCTGGCAAACCGTCGCCAAAGAAAACAGATAGCACTATCACTTAGCTAGAATTACACTTTCGATGGCAATAATTACTCATTATGGATACAGGTCGCAGCAATGTTACGCCCAACTCTCTCATTTTTTGCACTACTCGCTTCTGGCGCCGTCTTGGCCGAAAACCGTAATCCGATTTTAGATGAAACTTGGTCCTTAACGGTCGGCGGATACGACTTGGATGTAGATGCCACCGTGGCGACTCAATCCTCGGTGTTTAATCAGCGTAAGTTCAAAATCGATTTGGATGATCTCGGTCTGGAAACCGACGTGAGTACCTACTGGATCGATGCTAAATGGAAACCCTTCGAGCGCTGGTCATTTTTGCTTGAATATTTTAGCTATAGCGAAAATGCCAGCCGCAACAGCCAATTGAATGACAGCTATGAGTTCACCTTTAGAAATAAAGTGTTCAAGGGTGAAGCTGGTATTAATACTACACTGAACTCTCAATTTGATGTCGACATATACAGCTTATCCGCCGCCTACAGAGTCTTCGACAGTCAAAAAGCAGCCGTCGATATCGGCGTTGGGCTCCATGCCATGGATATTAACCTTAGCCTAAGCGGCCGCGCCGATGTCTATGCCAATGACGCTGTACTCGCCGATGAAGCCACTACCGAGAGCGAAACTCTGCTGGCGCCACTGCCGAACATCATGATCTACGGAGCCTATGCTTTTAATAAGCAGTGGGCGGTGAATGCTCGCATCGGCTGGCTGTCAATGAACTACAATGAATACAGTGGTGACCTATTGCGCGCCAACACCTCCCTAGAGTTTCGCCCGATAAAAAATCTCGGTCTCGGTATTGGTTATAACTTCAGCGAATTAGACGTAACGCGAGACCAACTTTTGCATAGTGAAAGATTCGATCTAAATTTTAGCGGGCCACTTTTTTACCTCAAAGGCGGTTTCTAACCCGTCAGTTAAAGAGCAACAGCGATACTTTCAAAACGAAAAAATTTTTAACTTGAGATACCTCATCTATATTAACTTAACATCAATATTGCTCTTGCCGAAGCAGGCGCAGCTAGGTCGCTCATTAATTTTTATTGAGTCTGATATTGCCACACTGCTGCGACACTATTATTCAAGTACCGCACAGCCGCCATTCCTGTAAAGCATTACCTTTTACGGCGCGATTACGTTAATATTTCTAATAACCACAGTGAAAGGGATTCACTATGAATAAATTGTGCTTATTGTCAGCTGTTATGATTGCGGTTTTAGTGCTGGTATCTTGCAGCCAGACTCCGCAAATTAAAGACAATGCCGAAGTTTTAGATAACGGTTTGATCAAAGTCAGCCACGCGCGCTTCGACAACGTCTATGTAAGGACCGGTATAGACTTCAAAAAATTCGACAATATTATTGTTGAACCATTAAATTTAGCTGATTTAGAGGTAACTCTGCAGCGTTACCATGGCCGTCGAATGAACTGGGAGCTAACCGACAAAGATCGTACATATTTCGCCGCCACTTACCGCGACGCGATGGTTGATAAATTAAGCAATCAAGGCGAATACCACTTAGCTAGCCATATTACAGCCAGCTCAGCTATTGTTAAGGGTAAGTTAATTGAGCTGGTTCCGTACCAAGACAAACGCAATTTAGCTGACGATAGCTCACCTAACTACTCTTATGGTAGCAGCCCCGGCATTATGGAAATCCAGTACGAAGTATTGGATTTCAACGGCAATCTTTTAGCTACCATGCAAGACCGCCGAGAAGCAGGCAACAACACAGCAATGCAACAGCAGCACATAATGCGCAGCAGTACTGATGTTAAACAGCTATTTCAGTTGTGGGCTGACATGGTTAGAACGGGTTTCGATCGAGCGCTAAAAAAATAATTTTGTCATTGAAAAAGGGGCGACTATTTTGCTATTGGAGCCCTTTTTTGTAATTGCTAAAAAATAAGGCGAATACCCGTATTTTAACTCAGCATTTATGCGAAGGTGAAGGCCTCACCTTAATGATAATGTGCAGAGGTCTTATGGCGTTTTCGTACAATGCCAAAGCCCGCAGCGCCTTACCGAATACTGATTGCTAATTTGGTTTTTCTGGGTCAATTTATAACTAACCTGCCTGCAATATAAAAACCCCCAAATGGGGGCTTATATTTTTAATAGTGATTACTTAATTTCTTCAAAGTCACTCGGTATCCAGGTTTTATCGAACCATGGCTGTAATGGACCATACAAGCGCAAGATAGCAAACCAAGCTTTATCAGGTGTGGTTTGTGTCCAGTTGGCTAATGGTTTTCCCTCGGGGGATTTGGGGCCAAAGTAGAGGGTAACCGAACCGTCTTTGTTGTAGATCAATTCATCGCGTTCGTTGTTCTTACTCGGATAAGCTGAACCACCCGGCACCTGTAATTCAGAGCGTGTTTGTGGATCATAGGCCACCATTGACCAGAAGTCTTTGGCGGGGACATTGGCTGGCAATGTCACTTCATAGGTTTTTTCACCATATAAAATGTCGCCATTACTATCGCCAGTACTCAGTGCATAGTTTGAGCCCATACCAGGAATCTGCAGCGCCATAGCCGGTGTGTTCACTGTCGCAAGATAAAAGAAAAGCGTGCGCGCGTCGATATTGCGTCCACCTTCGCCACCATCTATGAGCCACTGATAGTCGTTACCAATAAAACCGGTATACCATTGCTTGCCTTCAAAAAAGTAAGCATTTTTATCTCGAGTTTTAAAAGCAATACTCCGAGCGGTGGCATTTCCCACTGCTACGGCATCTTTTAAAATAGCTTCTAGGCGAGCATCTGGTGCAAAATTTTTGCCTTTTTGAATACCAATAGCTGCAGCCTGCCCCCGTAACTCTGGATCAATAAAGGCAATCGGCTCTTTTTGCAGAACATGCCACAATTCTTCATAGAAAGAGTAATCGTTGGCGTGCACAGTATTAAAATACTGACCAGAACCATTAATAAATACCATCGGCATTTGATTGTTGGCGCTCGCCAGCGGATAAATTTTAAGGCCTGTACGCCACATATTCGAACCATGATCGGGCTTTCCGTCTTTTAAGAAACCGCGCAAAATTAGTAAGTTATTGTAACTACGCGACTCGGCGATCCAGACTTTTTGCTCCTTACCGCCAATATTTACACTAACGCGAGTGTCGCTACCTCGATCTTGCATGCCATTTTTAGTCGGTTTTAAGTCGCCTTTGTAGTCCGGTGGTAATAACAGATAAGTGCCACCCTTTTGAGCATCCGGACCCGGTGGGCCCATATCCACAACAAATCGGAAAAATGCATCGTTCACCGTACCCGGACCAGCACCGGCAGGAATCTCCACTACGGTAACGCCATCGCGCTCGAGATCGAGCACCGCAAGGGCATAGACGGTATCGGTATTACCCGTTAAAAATAACGGCGTAGAGTCCATCAGGTCGTCGAAGATCAGCACTTCATGGGCTTGATCCACCCCCAAACTTTTCATACCCAGACGAAAAGCCTCAACTGAATTGGCGGGTATGAAGTTCATAAAAACGTCTACACCGCGCATAAAGTCGAGGTTATCATAGACTTTATCGAGCGTTTCTTGGGTCGGAATACCATCATAAAATTTCAGCTCGCCAATACGGGTTTCGACTTTGTCTGGCGTCATAATCTGCTTGGGAATTTTTTGAGTAAAGCCTGGTGTAATGTCTTCAGCAAAGGTTACCGATGCCAATAGAATACTCACAAAAACGCTTAGCATGGTCGTATTAATCAATGTATTTTTCATAGACATTTCCTTTGCATGAAATTTTCTTTTAAACCATTAAGATTCTTTTATAAAGGACGAAATATCAAAACCTATTCGCACCATAGAGCGTTGACGCTAGCCATCACCGAGCCAATATGGCTGCAGCAATAAATGGCCGGCTTAGATATTTTTCATACTATGAGCGTAAATCTCAAAGTATGCCTATTCAGCATAGCTGGATTTATTAGGAGTACTGTAACTATTAGAAAAAACATGATGGCTAGGCAAAGAACGTATTTTAATGATATTAGTTAATGCATATCGAAGTGGTAGTTATAAAATATTACTTTTTATAAGAGTCTAAAAATCGTATTGCTACCAATCAAACCATTATCAATATATAAGGTTTCATCAATGCTATTAACAACCCCTCGATAATGTTAATTATCTCGCAGACAACACTAACCTAGATGACAAACATCTCGGCGTAGAGTATTCATACTTGGTGCTGTGATCACTAGTGGCAACCCATGTATAGGACAGCACAGAAGCCATAATGATAGTTGACCTACTTAGTGATTATTTAATCCGCCACCACTGGTAACTCCATCATCCGTTATGCTGCTATCTGTATGCGTTTTTTAATAGTGGTCACAACACTGAGCTGACCGGATACGAAATACAGTATGGCGATCTGGCTCTACTACAGGCACTGACCACAGGCGTTAGTCCGAAATCAGCACACGAATAAGGAGACTATGCATAGAACTAGGCCCGACTGTATTCAGTAAAAAATGAATATCATGGGTATCAGCGCTAAGTGATTATTGAGAACATAAACACACAATTACAGTCCCTGACGGTATTTAGCCAGTTGTTCCAGCAACCAACTTGCAGAGGTTACCGGCGACTGTTCAGGGCACTCAATAGTATAAGCGCGGCGCGTCATGGTGCTTTTACTTGCACTTAAACGAATAAAGTCCTCCGCGGTTTCAATGTCATCTTCATAGTAGTCGTATTTGCGCTGAATATGCGCGACCGCTGCTGCCCCTTTATGCCGGCTGCCATTGCGGTTAAAGGCGCACTCAGTAGTTTTGACTTGTCGCAGCAGATAATTAATTTCAGCATCTACTCGTTCAACTGCCTGTGCTTGCTCGGCATTCGCTGATGATGCCAATGTCAGCAAGAACAGCAATAGCAAACAGTGGATATGTTGTAAAATAGGTCTCATAACGGGATTCCTTTGCGTTACGGGCACTGTAGCAACTCATCCTTAACGAGGGAAATAAACGATAGCTATATTAGACATGCTCTTGGTGAAAAACCCCTGAGGCGTCTGCTTTGTCTGATTTTGCGCACCACATATAACCCTTCTTTGTTATGTAATGCCGCTATCGTCCTTGAAAAAAAAGTTAAAAAACATAATTACAGCGCAATAATCTCAATTCACTGCCCAACTAATACTGCTCTAAAAATAAACGCCGTCACCTCATTTGTGACTCCCATCACATACTGGCAGGCTAAGGCTATGATCTAATAAAGTTAGATAGACGCCAGAAAGCATTACCCCCACGGAGAAGCTGTTATGGATCTAGAAAAAGTAATAGGCGGTCGCGAGATTGATTTACTCGATCAACGAGAAACCCGCTTCCCTCAGCTGGCTCGGCTAAATGAAGACTTTAGCCTGTGTGTCTTCGAGACTATGCCCCAAGAGTCAGCATGTAAAAGCTTTGCACTCGTCAGCCCCCGCCATCAGCAACTAGAGCAAACCGCTCTCACCCCGAGTTTTGTCAGTTTGGCTGCACTTGAGCAGCACACAGACATCCATATGACCGAAATATTAGATGGCTACCTGTTCGAACGCCTGACTACACAACCTGATTCTGCGCCATACCAACAACTAACCATGCCCGCTTAAAGGCCCTTGGCTTTTAGCCACATTTTTGTTCTACGCTTTTTGGACGAGCACTTCATCTAAAAAGCGTCTGCTGTTATTGTGCGGTGGGCTCGGCAGCGCTGTTTTACCCAAGCGCTGAAACCTTAACGGTAACAGCCACGCACAGTATTTAGATATTGAACTCACTGCTAATGAATCGATACTCGCCTATTCCTCGATGCTTCCCGACCTTATTGCGGGCTACTGCAGTAGCGGCGAACATGGTGCAAAATCACTAGCTTAGCTCTTTTTCCAAATCATCAAGCAAGTCCAAAGGCTCGCACTCAACTCCCTCCATGTCCACGTCCCAATTGACGCCGACTAAGAAGACATCTTCGTGCATACCCGGTAACCACTCCTCAATAAATTCCTCGGTAGAAACCGGCACCACTTTATAGTCGGCCCACTCATCTTGAACATGCGCCTCGGCAAATTCTTGCTGCGACCAAAAAGGCATCACGTCGGTTTCGCCATATTTTTCCGACGGGCATAAGGCCCAGCCATCCGTGCCTTCCAGACCCCAGACACAACCTTGATCGAGGGATTCAACCAGAAAGCGATCGTAGTTTTCTTCGCTATTACTACCCAGTGGTTCAGTCATTTTGTCTCTCTTTGAAAATGCGATTTGTACGCGATTTCAGATAAGTGCTTTATCGCCTAAAGTGTCTCGGATTGGCGCACTTACGTAAAATTCACTATTTTTAGCTTCTACTGGTTTTCAATAACCTTAAAACCCGTTGATGTAATTACATAATTCCATCAGATTAGCGTCGTGATCGCGAATGTAAATAGAGCGCATCGATCCCTTACACAGGCCCGCACAATAACGCCTTGCAGTATATCGATAGGCATATAACAACCTACCGTTACGCTTATATAGGCACTTTGAGAACCCAATTAGCGCTTGGTGCCCAACAGTTCGACATTCCCTTTAGAGGGCTCATTTTGATAGCCGCCGCGCAGGGGGGCAAAGTTAATAACGGTATCTGTACGCAGATACATATCGCCAATAAAATTCAAATAGGCTCCCTCGCCCAGACGTTCGAAAGTCCCCAGGCGACGCGGGTCTATACCTTCCTGCAGGTTGTACCAGTAGCACTTTTCCAGTTTTAAAAATCGGCCAGGCTGATCTGAAATCAATTGCGCAAAGGCCGCCTCGGTAACTTGGCCGCGGTAAGTTCGCACTAAATCGGCGCTAATTCGGCACTCGGCTTCAATCCACATATGGGACATCCTTCAATTTTCCTACAACATTCACCGTTTATCATCCTGATCAAAGTGAAGTCACGTCCCTTAAAACACAGACAAAATATGACTTTACTGGTTTTAGGCGACTATCGGTAGTTACACTCACGGCGATGTGTCCATACATCGCAATCATTTTTCAGCTATCGTTTTTTATTTCTCGCGGTACCTTTTAACTCACACGATCAATGTGTGACCGTAGCGCTGTAACCAGACTTTGTGCTCGGTATAGTCTTGGCACACACACTTAACCAGCCTCCAAAAAGCGCGACTGTGATTGTGGTGGCGCAAATGGCAGACCTCGTGAGCGATCAAATAATCGACCACCGATTCAGGGGCGCATAAAATTAGCCAATTGTACTGGATAACGCCCTTCGAAGTGCAGTGCCCCCACTTACTCTTTGTGCGGCGCACACAGACATCGTTCACCGTTAAGTTCATACGCGCGCACAAAAGCTGGGTCTTGGCCCGCAGCAACTCCAGAGCACGGCGTTTGAACCAAGTTTGTAACAGCGTGTGCACACGCGCAGACACTGGCCGTGTACCGCTATTGGCGAGCGCCACAACAAAACCACCATCATGGCTAAAGCTAACGCTTGAGCGAGCTGCAGCCGTTACTCGCAATGGATATTCAGCGCCCAAATAGAAAAGGCTGTCACCATTGCCGTAATGTCGGTTGGGTATTTCTAGGGCATGAAGGTTCTGCTGCTGCAGTTTTTCCAGCACCCAGCCGCACTTACTCATAAGCCACTGTTGCAATTCTAGTTCACACACACCCATGGGCACACTGACACTGACCTCACCGGCACGTACAGCAATGGCGACACTGCGACGTTTGGATGAACATTTAAGGGTATAGTCAAAACCCAGTTCGCCCTGTGCCTTTACTGGCGTGCTACTGCGCACCGGCGCACCTTGAGTTTTTCGCTGCGAGCGACGTCGAACAAGAGTCAAAATTAAGCCCTATAGATATAAGGGCTGCATTTTACCCTAATAGCCATAACCCCATGGCACCAAGACAACACCGTAACAGCTGCGACATCATTAAAATCACAGGTAAAGATAAGATATCGACACTGATCTTGTAAACTTAAAAGAGCTATAACCCGTTACAGGCCTTTGGTCCCAACTGTAATTTTAGACCGTATTGGCTTCAAGAGAAGGTACACTGGTAGCTCAGAAAGTCTGCCGATATCAGTGTCATCTCTGTCAGGCCAACGAAGTAGCTAAGAGAACGTCAAAGGCTAGAGCTATGATTACCGATACTTTACCGTTAAATTTAGAAAATAGATTTATATGAATAAAATCGCTATTTTTGCCGATGTACAAAATATCTACTACACCACGCGTCAGACTTATGGCCGACAGTTCAACTACCGTAAACTATGGAAGATTATCGCCAGCCAAGGTGTTATCGTCACGGCCAACGCCTACGCAACTCATCGCGGTGACGACAGCCAACTAAAGTTTCAGACCGCTCTTAAACACATAGGCTTTAATGTTAAATTAAAACCGTTTATTCAGCGCGCCGACGGCTCCGCCAAAGGCGATTGGGACGTGGGTATTACCATCGATATTATGGATATCGCCGCGAAGGTCGACACCGTTGTGCTACTTTCCGGCGACGGCGACTTTGACCTACTGCTGGAGAAAATAAAAACAGACTATGGTGTTAATGCCGAGGCTTATGGCGTACGTGCATTGACGGCCAAGTCACTGATTGATTCAGCCAGTGCCTATCATCCGATTACCAATGATTTACTGCTTTAATATAAAGGAAAGTTAGCAAAAATAACGAGACTCAATCACGGGGCAAGATTAACAGATCTACTGATTTCTCACTGCAAACTTGCAACAACCAATACTTGGCCACTGACTGAACCACTGCTTGACCAACAGGAGCGCACATACACCGGTTATGCGAATAACGCGTAACGATGAATATGATGCTCTGTTAACTATTCAACTGATGACCTCACTTAAGTATAACCGGAACCCAATTATGAAAGTTTTAATGGTATTAACCTCCCACGACATTCTTGGTGCCATCGGCACTGAGGGCGCTGAAAAAACCGGCTTTTGGCTGGAAGAGTTTGCCGCACCCTACTATGTCTTTAAAGACGCTGGCGTCGAGATTACCCTAGCCAGCCCTAAGGGCGGCCAGCCACCGCTAGACCCCAAGAGCGAGTTAGCTGATTTTCAAACCGCCGATACCGAGCGTTTTAGCAAAGATATAGATGCGCAGCAGCAGCTAAATAACACCAGTACTATCGATAAAATCAGTGCGCGCGATTTCGACGCCATATTCTACCCAGGCGGTCACGGACCGCTGTGGGACCTAGCAGAAGAGCCATTGTCGATTGCCCTAATCGAGGCCTTCAATGTAGTACAAAAACCTATCGCTGCAGTTTGTCATGCACCAGCTGTCTTTCGCCATGCCATGAACCCTACCGGCTCTCCAGTGGTCAGCCAGCGCCAAGTAACCGGTTTTTCAAATAGCGAAGAAGACGCCGTTGGCCTTACCTCCATCGTACCGTTTCTACTCGAAGACGAGTTAAAACTACTCGGTGGCAAGTATGAAAAAGGTAACGACTGGGAAAGCTATGTAGTGGTCGATGAGAATATTATTACTGGGCAAAACCCCGCGTCCTCTAAAGCCACAGCAGAAGCGCTACTTCAAAAAATTAGTTAACACGAAAAACGCAGGCCAAAAAACAAACTTTTTTGGCCTGCGTCTGCCGATTAAGGCTTTAAATATTGAGCGATATCCACCGCATCAATTTGATCCGGCGACAAATATTTTTGCGTATATTCTAAGTAAGTTCCAGAGCGTAGAAACAACTCAACAAACATTATTGTGATATGAATAGACATAAGAACTGTTTTTTTGGTTGATGCAAAATTATAGGCTAACCAGCATTTTTTGTTAAATGCTCAGCATGATAAGCCATGTGTTCACCAATGAATGAGGCAATATAATAATAGCTGTGATCATAGCCATTGCGAAAACGGTAATCGAGCGGATGTTCATTAGCTAAGCAAATTTGTCGTAGCCGCTCGGGCTGAAGCTGCTCAAGCAGAAAATCATCGGCGCTACCCTGATCGACCATAAGTGGGATTTTACTATCTCCGTTGGCATGAATATTTGCCACCAGAGCACAACTGTCATAAAGCTGCCAATCTTCTTTTTTTACTCCCAGATAAAGGCCCAAAGCTTTGTCACCCCACGCACATTCACTCGGCGCGACTATGGGTGCAAAAGCCGAAACCGAGCAGTAACTAGCGGGGTTTCTAAGCGCAGCGACCATAGCCCCATGGCCACCCATACTGTGTCCACTAATTGACTTTTTAGTGGACAACTGTGGAAACTCTCGGCCGATTAATTCGGGCAATTCATCCACGATATAATCATACATCCGATAGTTATTAGCCCACGGTGATTGGGTAGCATTGACATAAAATCCGGCTCCCAAGCCAAAATCCCAATTCCCATCAACAGCATCAGGCACGCCTTCACCGCGCGGGCTGGTATCGGGGCAGATAATGGCAATGCCAAGCTCGGCGGCATAGCGCTGGGCCCCGGCCTTGTGCACAAAGTTTTCATCGCTGCAGGTCAGGCCCGACAGCCAGTATAAAACCGGTACTGGCGCCAGCTCTGCTTGCGGAGGCAAATATAATGAGAAAGTCATATCGCATTGACAGCTCGCTGAACGATGCTGATAGCGCAACTGACGGCCGCCGAAGATTTTATTATCTGAGAGTTTTTTAAGCATTAAGAATGTTTCTTGTGATGATAAAAAATATTTTCACCACAGAGCACATATTAGACAGCTGGGAAGACACTGGGAAGAGACTTAAAGTCAGTAATTACTGGCTTTTGACCTTCCCCCAACTGCCGATGTGTTATCCGTGATAAAACATACCGCCTAGTTTTAATCGATTAGTTAAAACTTAATAACAGAGCGAATCGCCTTACCCTGATGCATCAGCTCAAACGCCCGATTAATATCTTCTAAACCCATAGTGTAGGTCACCATTTGGTCTATCTCGATTTTGCCAGCCATATATTCATCAACATAACTCGGTAACTGGCTGCGCCCTTTAACGCCACCAAAGGCACTGCCCCGCCAAGAGCGTCCGGTCACCAGTTGAAACGGTCGGGTGCTAATCTCTTGCCCCGCGCCCGCCACGCCAATAATAATCGACTCACCCCAGCCTTTGTGGCAACACTCCAGTGCCGAACGCATAATGTCGGTATTGCCTATACACTCAAACGAGTAATCGACACCGCCATCAGTCAGTTCAACGATCACATCTTGAATCGCATCACTGTAATTTTTCGGGTTTATGCAGTCAGTAGCTCCCAACTGTTTCGCCATCTCGAATTTATCTTCATTAATATCGACAGCAATAATTCGCCCAGCCTCTGCTAATACGGCACCTTGAATGGCCGACAAGCCGATACCGCCTAAACCAAAAATGGCCACGGTTGAACCCGGCTCAACTTTAGCGGTATTGCGCACCGCACCGATGCCAGTAGTAACGCCACAGCCAAGCAGACAGACCTTGTCCAGGGGCGCCACTTTATTGATTTTTGCCAGGGCAATTTCCGGTAGCACCGTGTATTCAGAAAAGGTCGAGGTACCCATGTAATGGAATATCGGCTTGCCATCGAGGGAGAATCTTGAAGTACCATCCGGCATCAGCCCCTTGCCCTGAGTGGCGCGAATAGCCTGACAGAGGTTGGTCTTGTCACTCAAACAAAATCGGCACTGTCCGCATTCAGGTGTATACAAAGGGATCACATGGTCACCGACCACCACCGAGGTGACGCCTGCGCCGATAGCTTCAACGACACCGGCGCCCTCATGACCGAGAATAGCAGGGAAGATCCCCTCGGGATCATCGCCGCTAAGGGTAAAGGCATCGGTATGACAAACACCCGTGGCTACCAGGCGTACCAGCACTTCACCAGCCTTAGGTCCGGCGACATCAACTTCGACAATTTCTAGGGGTTTTCCAGCGGCAAAGGCCACAGCGGCACGAGATTTCATAGAGGCTTTCCATTTGAAAAATGTAGTTTTAAGCTTATTGGTGGTTTAACCTATTACATAACCTAAGGTTTTTACACAGAAGATTATTGTGCTTCCTAGCCATTGCGGCATACCGTTCATCCTGAACACAAGGACCTTACGGCCAAGTATAGCCCCCGCTAGAGAGGATGCATGAGAGTAAAATAGCTTCCATGCGAAGATACCTAGTCGGCTTTTTTAACGCGTATCACGTTGCCATCAACATTGCTGGCATTAAGAACCTTCACAGCCGCTTTAGCTTCACCGGAGTTGGGCATTTCAACAAAACCGAAGCCCTTGGACCCGCCGCTAACTTTATCCATCACCAAGGTGCAAGACTGAACCGCGCCGTGCTCAGCAAACAGCGCCTGCACGGTTTCTTCGGTGGTGTTACGAGCGAGGTTACGTATTAATAATTTCATTTAATCGGCCTTTTGTAATAAATACACAATATTTCCGAACATTTTAGCAAATATTCCTGCCTCGAAGTAATAACCCCGCTAGAATAACTCCAGCGGCAATATTGTCACCATTCAATCGTATTTACTGACAGACCTTTACATGAAAAATATTCATCCCTATCAGCATATGAAGCCTCGCAAAGTTTTTATCCACTCTGGCCACAAAATGTCATTCACCATTAGCCGCTTCGGTGAAGATGATGAGATTCGCTTTGGCTTTGGCGTGTGCGGCAAAGTAGAGCGCAGCCATATCAAGGTGGTTGAAATCGACTATTCATGGCTTGGCGTCGTGTTTAATATCGTCTCCACCAGCGAGTGTGACAACGGCGCGGTAAAGCGCACGCAAATCGTTAAAAATGATTTGTCAGCAGTTAAAGCCGTCGCCCGAGAAGTTATTCTCGAACATTTGCACAACAACCCTTTGGGTCTAGAAGGCGTACTGAATATTATTCACAGCGGCAGTCGTGAACAGGGTCAACTTGAAACTATAAAAAACGCCATAGATGCCATGAATACTGAAATCAAGTTCCCCTAGGCACCAACCCCAGGGTGAACAAGGCTTATTAACCAGAAGCCATAAAAAAAACGCCATAGATGCCATGAATACTGAAATCAAGTTCCCCTAGGCACCAACCCCAGGGTGAACAAGGCTTATTAACTAGAAGCCACGAAAAGCGCTATGAATAAATAGATAGATGCAATCGATACCGACATTGATTTTTCTTAACATTTGTCAAATTGCCACAGCAGAGCGAATGAATTACTCTGTAGTCTTACATTTAACATTGCCGAGCCAATGATACAGAAACTGTTGATATTAGTGATCGTAAGCCAAATGCTATTAATCAGCGTTTGGGCGAATGCGCACATGTCTGCAGAACCTCATCAAGCCTACGAATCAGTCCACCTACACGTCGAATCACTGTTCGATAATGGCGAACACGATCATTCAGAAAGCTGCGGGTCCGATGACCACGGTTCCCATTCGCATCTGTGCTTTTGCGCCCTGAACTTTAGCGAACGCAAACAGCTGCCGCAGATGATTCACAGCGCGCCATTGTTTTTCGAATACGCCCACATCTCACATCAGCAGTCACCACCAACACCACCCCCAACCGTATAACTCCATCCAACTGTTCACCCGTTGCTTAATCGGTGCGCTCTTGTGCGCGTCGTATTTGGAGTTAGTTATGCTTACCAAACGATTCAATGCCTGCGCACTGTTAATCACTGCGCTGCTGTCAGGTCACACTCAGGCACAAGGCAGCATCACTCTTAACTGGGCGCTGCAACAAACCCAAGCCCACAATGCCACACTCGCCACCTACCCCTATCGCCTGCGCCAAGCAGAGGCCTTAGTAGAGCAGGCCGGTGTGCGTCCCAGTCCAGAACTGGGCTTAAGTGTCGAAAATGCCTTTGGCAGTGGCGAGTATTCACACTTAGATACGGCTGAAATTTCACTCACCCTAAGTCAAACCATCGAGCTCGGCGGCAAGCGCCAACAGCGCCTGCAATACGCCGGTGCCGAGATGCTACAGCAAGAGGCCGAATACCAACTGACACGTTTAGATGTACTGGCCGAAACCAGCCGCCGCTACTATCAGCTGCTGGCGCTCCAGGCCAAGATTAGCGTCAACAATCAGCGTCAGATCGAAGAAGCCGGTGCCCTAAAAAGCATTCAACAACGCGCTCGCGCCGGGGCCATAGGTCAGGCCGATGTCGCCAAAATGGCCCTGCGCCAAGCCCGCACTCAAGATCAGGGCCGCCGGCTGCAAAACGCACAAATCTTGGCTAAGTTGCGACTCGCCGCCATGTGGCAGGGCGATGGTAATTTCACTAAGGCGCACGGTAATTTAAACCAGTTGCCCAGTATTCCCAATCGCGCCCAGGTAGCCGCTGCGGTAGAGCAATCCCCCAACTTGCTGAACCAACTGGCACTGCAGCGCTTAAATGATGTGGCGCTTAGTTTGGCCCAAGCCGAGGGACGCAGCGATATCAGCATAGGTCTAGGCGTGCGACAGTTTGAAGCCACCAACGACCAAGCACTGCTGCTCGATTTTTCTATGCCGCTGGCCTTTAGCAACCCCAATATAGGTCGCATTAAAGCCGCTCAAGCGAAAGCCGATTTCAATAGCAGCCAACAACTGTTACTGCGCCGCCAACTGCAATTGTCACTGCTTGAGGTGCGCCAGCAATTGGTAGGCGCCACCGAACAGGCTCAGCGCTTGCAAAAAACACTGCTGCCACTGGCGCAAACTCTACTCAGTGAAACCCGTATCGGCTACCGTCAGGGCCGCTATTCTGTACTGCAATGGGTCGACGCCCAAGCCGAACTATTCTCGGTAAAGGCACAATTAATTGAGATTCAGCAGCAGGCTTTTGAGCAGCTGTTAGAACTGGAAAGAATCACTGGCAGCGCTATGAATGCAACCGTTACCACCGCCACCACAAACAACAGCGAGGCATACCCAGATGAATAAAAAAATGACGCGCGCTCTATCCAACAAACACCGCCTAGCCAACAAGCACACCCTGCTCGCCACCCTATTACTGTGCCTAATCGGCAGCTCGGCGACTTTTGCCAGCGGCGATCACCAGCATGCCAATGCAGCACACTCAGACACTCCCAAGGCCTACTTGTCAGGCAATTCTGCCACCGTAGAGGCAAGCGTCGGTCACGCCCACGGAAACAATCACGACGATCACAGCGGACATGATGAACACGGCGATGGCGATAACCATCACGAACATGGCGACAATAAAGACAGCCCCAATGATCACGGCGAACATGGTCATGACAAAGACGACCACGATGACGATGACGATGACCATCACGAACATGGCCATAACAAAGACGACCACGATGACGATGACCGTCACGAACATGGCCATAACAAAGACGACCACGATGACCATCAAGAACATGGCGATAATCATGGCCATGGCAGCCACGATGACCACGCCGACGAAAACCAAACTACGATCGATCCGCACCAACTGGCTCTGGCCGGAGTAAAAACCGCAACAGCAGGCCCACAAATATTGCAGCAACGCGAAAAACTATTCGGCGTTATTGCCGCCATAGACGCACAAATCTATCGCCTTAATGCGCCCTACCCAAGCTTGGTCGAAAAAATACAC
Source organism: uncultured Cellvibrionales bacterium (assembly GCA_963933095.1). Classification (GTDB taxonomy): domain Bacteria; phylum Pseudomonadota; class Gammaproteobacteria; order Pseudomonadales; family Cellvibrionaceae; genus UBA1124. The sequence goes on along the minus strand of CAWVSV010000040.1, from coordinate 4,294 downwards.
GTCAATGTCGGCGACCAAATCAAAAAAGGGCAAGTACTGGCCACCCTGCGCAATGTCGCAACCCTGCAAAGCTACTCACTGAAAAGCCCCAACGCCGGTGAAGTCACCCATCGCCCCATTAATGCCGGCGAGCGCGTCGACATGACCCCGCTACTCACAATTACCGACCTCAACACCGTATGGGTAGAAATGTCGGCCTTCCCCGAGGCCATCGAAAAACTGCAAGTGGGCCAGAGCGTGCAAGTAAATGACTTGCACCAGCACGATTCTGCCACCGCGCTACTCACCTACATTGCCCCCAAAATGACCGGCGGCCATATCGCCCGCGCTCGCGCAGTGATTGACAACAGCGATGGTCACTGGCGCCCTGGCATGCACGTCAAAGCGGCGGTCACCACCGCCACCCGTCAAGTGCCACTGGCCGTTAGCAGCACGGCCCTGCAAAATTTCCGCAATCAAAAAGTGGTGTTTTCTCGCCAAGGCAACACCTTCGAGGCGCGCCCACTGCAATTGGGCGAGCGCGATGATCAATACATCGAAGTCCTCAGCGGCTTAGAGGCGGGCACAGAATATGTCACCGCGAACAGCTTTTTAATCAAAGCCGACATACTTAAAAGCGGCGCAGCCCATGTCCACTAAACAGACTTTTTCGCCTATAAACGGCGACAACCGCAGTCTATTTAGACTGCCGGAGCTACCAGATGTTAAATAATTTAATCGCCGCCGCCGTACAGCGGCGTATTATGGTGTTAATTGCCGCACTGCTAATCGCCGCGCTTGGCGTCTATAGTGCGCTCAAATTACCCATCGATGCAGTGCCAGACATTACCAATGTACAGGTGCAAATCAACTCCGAGGCCGACGGCTATTCGCCGCTCGAGTCGGAGCAGCGCATTACCTATATCGTCGAAAACGCCATGGCGGGTCTACCCAAACTCGACTACACCCGCTCGCTGTCGCGCTATGGCTTATCCCAAGTCACGGTCGTATTCGAGGAAGGCACCAACATCTACTGGGCGCGCCAGCAAATCAGCGAGCGCCTGCAAAGTATTCAAGGCGAATTACCCAACGGTATCGAACCTGCACTCGGCCCTATCGCCTCGGGCCTTGGCGAAATCTTCACCTACGCCATTCAAGCCGAGCCCGGCGCACTCAATGCCGACGGCAACCGCTACAACGCTGAAGACCTACGCACCATTCAAGACTGGATAGTGCGGCCACAGTTGGTAAAGGTGCCTGGCATCACCGAGATCAACAGTATCGGTGGCTTCGAGCGCGAATACCAAGTGGCGCCCATTCCCGGCAAACTACTGGCCTACAAAGTCAGTATTAACGACATTATTACCGCACTAGAACGCAACAACCAAAACGCCGGCGCCGGCTTTATCGAGCGCAGTGGCGAGCAGTGGCTGGTGCGCTCGCCGGGTCAGCTCAAAAACCTCGCCGATATTAGCAATGTAGTAGTCACCCGCCGCGACGATGCCCCGGTGCGCGTTAGCGACTTAGCCACCGTAAAATATGGTAAACAGCTGCGCACCGGTGCCGCCACTTTGCAGGGCGAAGAGACCGTGCTCGGCACCGCCTTTATGCTGCTGGGCGAAAACAGCCGCACCGTAGCGCAGGGCGTGGCTGCCAAACTTATCGAGGTTAACCGCAACCTCCCCGATGGCATTCAAGCCATACCTCTTTATGACCGCACCACGCTGGTAGATAAAACCATCGCCACAGTCGAGAAGAACCTGTTCGAGGGCGCGGTCCTCGTGATCGTCGTGCTCTTCGCCCTGCTCGGCAATATCCGCGCCGCCCTTATCGCCGCCGCCGTCATCCCACTGAGTATGTTGTTCGCCCTCACGGGCATGGCCGCGGGTCGTGTCTCGGGTAATCTTATGAGTTTAGGGGCCATCGACTTCGGCCTCATAGTCGATGGCGCGGTGATCGTGGTGGAAAACGCCCTGCGTCGCCTAGGTCTCGCCCAACGCAAACATGGCCGCCTACTCACGCTGCAAGAACGTATGCAAGTGGTTACTTACAGTACCCGAGAAGTGATTCAACCGGCGGTATTTGGCGTGCTTATTATTATGCTGGTGTACCTGCCGATTTTTGCGCTGTCAGGCGTAGAGGGCAAAATGTTCCACCCTATGGCTTTCACCGTTATAGCCGCACTCGCCGGTGCGCTCATCTTGTCCATCACCTTTATTCCGGCCGCCATCGCCGTGTTTATGACCGGTGTAATTAACGACAAGGAAAATCGCCTGATGAGCAAAGCGCGTCAGTGCTATCAGCCACTGCTAAGTCTGGCGCTCAAACGCCCGCGCGCCTTAATCATCAGTGCCGCCCTTTTAGTGCTGGCAAGCGGATGGCAAGCCACACGGCTGGGCAGTGAGTTCTTGCCGCAACTGGACGAACACGACATCGCCCTACACGCCATGCGCATCGTTGGCACCGGCATGGATCAATCCGTCGCTATGCAAATGCAACTAGAAAAAGCCATTGCCCAGTTGCCCGAGGTAAAGCACACATTCGCTAAAATCGGCACCCCGGAAGTGGCCACCGACCCTATGCCGCCCAATGTCGCCGATACCTTTGCCATCTTAAAACCGCGCGCCAAATGGCCCGATCCCAGTAAATCCAAAGCGCATTTGGTTGCCGAGTTGCGCGCCAAAATTGGCACAGTGCCAGGCAACAACTACGAGATCACTCAGCCCATCGAGATGCGTTTTAATGAGCTGATCTCCGGTGTGCGCGCCGACGTGGCGCTACGAATCTACGGCGACGACCTCGATACACTGGCCGCTATCGGTGCCAAGGCGCAGAACTTGCTAGCCCAAGTCGACGGCGGCACTGATGTACGCATGGAACAGATCGAAGGCTTGCCGATGATATCGGTGGAGCCGCAGCGCGACCATCTGGCCCTGCTCGGCTTAAGCGTGGCCGATGTCCAACAAGCCCTACAAATCGCCGTCAGCGGCGTACAAACTGGCATCATCTACGAGGGCGACCGGCGCTTTAAACTGCTGGTGCGCATGGACGATGAATACCGCCTAGACACCCGCGCACTGGCACAACTGCCGATATCTCTGCCCAAGGGCGGCGATCCAGAACTTCAATATGTGCCGCTTGGCGAAATCGCCAATGTCATCGAGGTACAGGGCCCGAATCAGATCAACCGCGAAAGCGGCAAGCGCAATGTCGTGGTCAGCGCCAATGTCGAGGGCCGCGATTTAGGCTCCTACATTAGCGATGTGCAAAGCTTAATGAACGACAAGTTAGACCTGCCACCGGGCTACTGGCTAGAATACGCCGGAACTTTTGAGCAGTTACAGTCGGCTACAAAACGTCTGTCTATAGTGGTGCCGCTGACCTTATTACTGATTTTGAGCTTGCTGTACAGTGCCTTTAAATCGCTGCGCGACTCGCTTATTATTTTCAGTGGCGTGCCGCTGGCGTTGACCGGTGGTGTGATTGCCTTGACCTTGCGCGGTATGCCATTGTCCATTTCGGCGGGTATTGGCTTTATTGCTTTGTCTGGGGTGGCAGTTTTAAACGGCGTGGTGATGCTGTCGTTTATTCGGGAATTGCGGGAGAGCGGCAAACCGTTGGTGGCGGCTATATCTGAGGGGGCGAGCTCTCGGTTGCGACCTGTTTTGATGACGGCTTTAGTTGCCAGCCTTGGGTTTGTGCCTATGGCGTTTAATGCGGGTACAGGGGCTGAGGTGCAACGGCCTTTGGCGACGGTTGTTATTGGCGGGATTGTTTCTTCTACGCTGCTTACCTTAGTGATCTTGCCTGCTTTGTATCAATGGGTTTATCGGTGGCGCGGGGAGGATGTTAAGTAAGGCCTTAGTTGCTTAGTTGCTTAGTTGCTTAGTTTCGATTGAGCCCGATGGAAATTTTTCTGGTCGGGCTTTTTATTTACAGGGATGTAATCTATCTCGAAAACGCAGGAGCAGTTTCGGGAGTCGCCGAAGATCACACCGGTATTGGACTGGCAGAAAAAGGGGTCGAATAAGGGGTCGGGGTACATTAACTGGTATCCGTACCCTCTGACTTTGGCCTGCCCTGTTTTAAGCGACCTATTTTGACCTTCAGAGCCGCTTCAATCTCTGACCTGAAGCGCTCACTTCGCAGCGGGTAGTTGTGGTTAAGGCACTCTCTTAGATCGTTCACCTGACCGCTCATCAAGGGCTACGCAAATAACTTTCGATAGGCCTTCTGCCGAATTTCAGGAGAGTTACCGAGGGCTTGATAGGCGTCATGTGCCGTTAAACCATTCACCTCTACTCCCAAAGCATTG
>CAWVSV010000039.1:0-22375 GCA_963933095.1 uncultured Cellvibrionales bacterium | reverse complement strand
TATAGTCGAGTAAGACAATTTCACTGCCAAGTACGGGCGCTAAGCCTTTGATAAAGGCATCGAGAGCGCCTTTGCCGTGGCCGTTAATATTGATCGAACCCTTAGCCGTGGTAATCTCGGCGTTAATATTGTCGCTCTGATCACTGCGTTTTAGTGTGTAACTATTAATACTGCCGCTATTGTCTGGTTGTAAGTAGACCCGCGCAAAAGTATCAAGAATATCGGCCGGTGCCACTTCGCCTGCACTGTGTTCTGCTCGCTGCTGGACATGCGGGCTGAAGTCGACTTGCAGCCAGCGTGGAATCTGCAGGCCGAAGTCCTGCTCTAATATATAGGCGATACCGCCTTTGCCAGACTGGCTGTTGATACGGATGACCTGTTGGTAGCTACGGCCTAAATCACGTGGGTCGATGGGTAAGTAGGCCACTTGCCAGTGGGCGTGCGGGTCATCGCAGCGCTGTTCGGCATCGATCGCCATACATTTATTGATCGCGTCTTGATGGCTGCCAGAGAAGGCTGCAAATACTAACTCGCCGGCATAGGCATGGCGCGGGTGCACAGATATTTGAGTGCAGCTTTCTACCACCTTTATTACGCGGTCCATATCGGCAAAGTTGAGCTTGGGGTCTATGCCTTGGCTGTAGAGGTTCATAGCCATAGTGACCACATCCATATTGCCGGTGCGCTCGCCATTGCCGAGTAAAGTGCCCTCGATACGATCGGCACCGGCCATTACGCCGAGTTCGGCCGCTGCAACTCCACAGCCGCGGTCGTTGTGAGTGTGCAAGCTAATACGGACGCTGTCGCGGCGACTGATATTGTCGCTTATCCATTCGATTTGGTCGGCATAGACATTGGGGCTGGAGACCTCGACTGTGGCGGGCAGGTTGATAATAACTTGGCGTGCGGGTGTCGGTTGCCAAGTGTCTATTACCGCATCGCATACTTCGAGAGCGTATTCCATCTCGGTGCCAGTAAAACTTTCCGGTGAATACTGAAACCGCCAATCGGTGTCGGGTTGCTGCTGGGCACCGTTAAGTACCCAATGAGCGCCCTGAACCGCCATGGCTTTAATCTGCTCGCGGCTTTTGTTAAATACCTGTTTACGCTGCACGGTAGAGGTAGAATTGTACAAATGCACGATGGCTTTTTTAGCGCCTTGTAAGGCTTCAAAGCTACGGGCAATTAAAGACTCGCGGGCCTGAGTTAATACCTGAATGGTAACGTCTTCGGGTATTAAATCTTGCTCAATTAATTGTCTAACAAAATCAAAGTCGGGTTGACTGGCGGCGGGGAAACCTACCTCGATTTCTTTAAAACCCACGTCCACCAACAACTTGAACATCTCCAGTTTTTGGTTGGGGTTCATCGGTTCTATCAGCGCTTGGTTGCCATCGCGTAAGTCGACACTGCACCAGTCCGGCGCTACCTCAATAACACGGTTGGGCCAGCGGCGATCGGGCTTTTGTATTGGGGCAAAGGGGCGATACTTACGGTGATTAAAAGCGTTAGAGTTGGTGGCTTGGCTCACGATTGAATCCTGTAGTAGCGCTGTAGGTTGGTAGTGGGCTGGAAACTGCGGGGTCTATTGGCCTTTGTGGGGCGTTCGCTACGCTGTCACCTTGTGGGTTACTGCGTCCCGCTTTCCATGGGTTAACTATAGGCTTTTCGCCGTAGGGAATGATTGCAAAGTGTCTGCATATAGCAGTTTTATGTGCAATAATTCACTATTAATATGCTTTTTTTTAGTGAAATTCACTTTTTTGGTGCTTTTATATGTCTGAACTGATCAAACTTGACCGAATCGACAAGCATATATTGCGTGCAATGCAGCAAAACGGACGTATATCCAATTTAGAACTGGCCGATAAGGTCGGCTTGTCACCTACACCCTGTTCACGCCGAGTTAAGCGGTTGGAAGAGTCGGGTTTAATCAATAAGCATGTGACCCTGCTCAATCCTGCCGCGCTGGGTTTAAATTTGACCGCGATGATCGGCATCTCAATGGACCGACATACACCGGACCGTTTCGAGAATTTTGAGCGCGCCATAAGCGAATTGCCCGAAGTATTAGAGTGTCTTATTGTGACTGGGCAGGCGGCTGATTTTTTGTTAAAAGTCGTGGTCCGAGATATGCAGCATTATGAACAGTTTCTACTGGGTCGGTTGACTAAGCTGGAGGGTGTTACCGGTGTGCACTCTAGTTTTGTGCTAAGAGAAGTGGTTAAGACGACTGAGTTGCCACTGGATTAAGTGCTGCTTTTGCTATGCATTATTCCCGCAGGTGTCAGCTGATTTGTATGGTAACTACTATCGAAAATACTTTTTTAATCTGGAAAAATAAACGGCTATGTTGGTAAGCCCTTCTGTTTCGGCAGGCATGAGTTATCGTCAGCGGTTTCGTGCGCTCAGCCAATTGTTGTCGCAGCACGAAAAATTCTGGCGGCCACTGGCTTTTCAGAACATCTCTCTGCCTTGGCAGCACGACCATCTCAGTTTATCGTTTGCACTGGAACAGTTGTCGATGTCCTCGGCCGAAAGCTTACAGGCGTCCAGTGTCGATTTAGCCACATGGCTGCAACCCTACCTGCCGGTTGCGACCGAGTTGCTAACGCTTTGCCATTTACCCAGCCCAATAAAATCGCCTAGTTTGCAGCCTTATCCGCACAGTTTCGAATGTGGTATTCCCGGCCGAAAGTGGCAGCAGGTACAGGCCTTTGTCGGCGCTATCGGCCAGCCCGACCAGCCTAATCTGTCGTTACTGGAGTGGTGTGGCGGCAAAGGACACTTAGGCCGTTGTGCCAGCTGGCAGTGGGAGCAAGGTGGCGACAGTATCGACATTAATGCCGACCTAGTGAATAAGGCGCGGCGGCTGAGTGAGCGTTTTTCTATTCCGTTACAGCATCGTCAGGCCGATGCCTTAGCCGCCAGTGGCAGGCAGGTGGTTGCAGCCGACCAACATGCGTTAGCGCTTCATGCTTGTGGTGGCTTACATCTGCAGCTGATTGAGCAGGCAATTAACATGGGCACCCAGCGGCTTTCCATTGCGCCCTGTTGTTATCATTTATTTCTCGGGGAGCACAGCTGGAATGAAGCGAGTGAGTGCTATCAACCTCAGTCTAATTTGGCTAAAGGCTTAGATTTAAAACTTCAAGCGAGCGACCTGCGCACCTGCGTGCAGCAAACGGTGACAGCGCCAGAGCACGATCGGCGACTTAGAAAAACACTACAGGCGTGGCGGCTGGGATTTGACTTGTTACAGCGTGAATTGAGTCGCCAAGATCAGTACCTACCGGTGCCGGCACTCGCTAATCGCTGGGCAAAAACCAGCTTCATTGAAGTTTGCCAGCATATCGCCGAGCTCAAGAGTATTGCCTTGCCGGAATCAGTTGATTGGGCGTTATGGGAGGCGCGGGGCCTCGAGCGCCTGCAGTGGGTAACGGCTTTTGATTTGGTGCGGATGGCATTTCGCCGACCGCTGGAGTTATGGCTGGTACTCGACCGCGCGCTAAAACTGGAGGAGGCAGGCTATAAAGTAGAGCTGTCTGAGTTTTGCCCGCCAAGCCTAACGCCACGCAATATTCTAATTGCCGCGCAGAAACTTTAATTCATATAGCTTTACACATTTTAATTGGATGCGCTGCACTGTTCACTCTGTTGGTTAAAAACCCTCAGCCGCTATATTTTTTGCATACATTATCGGTGATGATTTTTTACTGTTCTAAGTTTTAACTGGCAACTGTTTGGTCAGTCTATAATGCCTAAAAATATCCATGCAGCTGGCGAAACCGCAACTTTTAATACTGAGGATTATGAGACGGCAAAATGGCTTCACCGAATGCTGGCCTACCTGTGCAGCGCATTAGTTGCGCTGCATATTACGGCAGCCTTAAAGCATCACTTTGTTGATAAGGATAATTCTCTGCGCAAGATGTTGGGAACCTAGTGCCATTATAGTGTCTGAGTAGCAGTCAGTATTTTGGGATTGCTATGGACCGGCTCTGTTTTTCTTATCCTTATTCTATTGAGCAGGTAACGCTCGAATCATCAGCATCGCCGTCAATGTCGCGCTCGATACTGGCGGCAATGCTCGTGTTCAGTGCTGGCCTGCACTTGTTATTTATCGCTCTCGCTCCCGCCCCGGCTGAGCTTAAAGATGTCGAGCGGCCGCGCTATACTTTTACCCCTTTAGCTGGGGTAGGTTCTGTGGTGAGTCGAATCGATAAGCGTATTATTGGCCGTGCACTGTTAACTGACCTTAACCAACACTATTTTGAGGTTTACAGTGATGTTGTGCCACTGAAAAAAAGCGATGTCGGATTTGACGCAACGGTGGCCGCGAATGCCCAGAGGGAGTAGCGCTGCGGGATTGTGTTACGTCGCCCACTGGCAGCGAGGAGATCGAGAAGCAAGACCGGTTTTTATAGGCATAAAAAAGGGCCGTTTGGTTTCCCATACGGCCCGAAAAATATCTTGAAAATAAGAACTGAGGTATAGCTCTAAAATTGTGCTCAATGAAAAGCGGTAACAAATCATCGAGTAGATCACTTGCTTAATGGGATTAGCTCACGCCTAGAGGTATTTGGCGTATCCCTCAAAAGTAGCAAGTTTTCAAGACATTCAAATAATACTGCTAAATAGCGAAAAGTTCTAATAATAATTTGATCTCAAATTTTATATTTTGAGAATTAATAAGCATAAAAGCTCTGATCATCGGTATTTTCGGGGCGTGTAGGTCTGCTTTCTACTCTAAAATTGTTAATTTAAGAGCGTTTTTGCAATTTAACTATATAGCAAAAGGCTATAAGGCGATGGAAGGTGTAAACACCGATTATTGTTGTGAGTATTGGGTCGTGTCTCATTATGGACGCTTAATTAACCGTTAACCCATAATTTGAAGGGTTCTAGGTTAGAAATGTACCGTATTAAAAACTGTACATGAGGGGGAATGCCCCCATGGTTGTTCGAGTCTGTTTTGGCTAATTTGGTGTCAGTTGGCGTTTTCCGCGACTGAAAAATATCTCGATGCGGGCTAATAAGGGGTGAACTGATTTTACACTGACTTAAACCGAGTGGCTTTTACTGTTATGCCGATCTTCCGGACGATACAGACCATTCCGATGATGGCCGAACGCCTGCGTAAAGTGCTTAAGTGTGAAATATTCGAACCTATAGAGGCCTCAGAACTCTGGCTTTAAGGCCCTATAAGGCTATACCGCGTTATTAACTCCTGCGGTGGCAATGTCCTTAATTATTGTTTAATTCTTTTTTAAATTCGCGCAGTGCCGCTTTTAATATTCGACGGTTATCGGAACCCAGTCGCAGCATCAATTTGTCACTGTCTGAGCGTTTTTCAAGGTCGGGATCGGCATATTTAAACATCACGCTGGGCCTTGTTAACACTATGTCTCCCTCGATATCGGGGGCGCTGAGTAATCGATCAAGCGCGGTTATGGTGACCTTGTTAAATGAAACTTCGGCGTTACCCAATTCATTATAGGCTTGCTGCCATAAGGGCTGGCTCCAGCGATAAAATTTAGCCAATGCAACTTTGTCTATGGCGGAAAATACCGCTATAGCTTGATTGTAGCGACTAAACGTTGCTTCACCCATAAAGTAACGTGGCGCATCTTGTTGGGGGGGGGCGGCCGATACAAAACGCTCGAAAGACTCGATACTGATAGTCGCGGGCGGGTATTTATAAGAGATTTCTCCGCGGCCGAGGTTGTCAATACCGAGTACCATTTTGCGTATTAGCTCATTGTTGAGCATCAGGGCGCTTTTATCTAGAAAAACCTCATCGGCTAATAGTGTCTCGAGTTTGGCTTGTATATTACTATCGCTGTTATCGAGTGGCGGTAGTGGTTCAGGTGTGGCAGTCACTGAAAGTTGGCTGTTAGCCAGTGTCTCATCACTATCGTCAAAAATATCATCGATGGAAATGACCCGAGTAGCGGCAGGCGGTTTGACTGGTTTCATGACAGTAGGTTTAGTAGCTACCTCGGCCAGAGGCTGATTATCGGCAATGAACTGCTGATAATAAAAATAACTCGCTGTGGCGGCTAATCCTAAAACTATTGCAATAACTATAGGTTTAGTTAAGGGCTTGGCTGTTGTGGTTAATGGAGTGTTTGGCATAATGGGCTCCGATGTAGGGGGTGAAGGTATAGTCATTAGAAGCATAAATGACGTTAAGGTTCCCCTTCAGTGTAATCGGTGTTTATGTCTATGCTGTGCTTGATTCTGGCTAACCACGCTGTCATTGTGATCAAATGTGGCTCGGCCGTTAGTTCCGGTCGCGACTTCAGGTTAATAATTTTGGTGGCTTACTTATTACAGCCGTAGCCAAAGTTTAAATAGGCAGCATAGCCTTCTGAGTTGATATTCAGGAGTAAGCTCGAGTCTCGCGGTGTGCTTGAACTCAAATTGTTAATCTCCCAAGGTTTAATCTCTAAACAATACTTCAATCAAGTGGTAACCGAATTGGGTTTTTATCGGGCCTTGCACTGTATTGATCGGCTTCTTAAAAATTACTGTATCCACGGCTTTTACCATTTGTCCCGGGCGTACCTCACCTAAATCGCCGCCGCGTTTTTTAGAGGCACAAGTCGAGTGTTTTTTGGCCAGTTTGGCAAAGTCGGTTCCTGATTTTATTTGCTGTCTGAGTCGTTCGGCTTCTTCACGTGTGTTAACTAAAATGTGTCGGGCTAGGGCGGTGGGCATAGTGTTATTCGCTAAGGTAGGGCTCAAAATAGAATGTAATTTTATACTGACTTGGGTCTTGCTTACAGCAATACCGCCGACCCCGGTCCCAATGGCAAGCCTAGTAAAATCCAGCCTGCTAAGAGTAAAGACCAGAGCAGTAAAAAAGCCATAGAATATGGCAGCATCATCGCCAGTATAGTTCCCATACCTGCATCCTTGTCATACTTCTGCACGAAGGCAACCACAACACCGAAATACGGCATTAATGGCGTGATGATATTGGTGGAGCTGTCACCGATGCGATAGGCCACCTGCGCCGCCTCGGGGGAGATGCCGCTGAGCATAAACATGGGTACGAATATCGGTGCCATTAGGGCCCATTTGGCAGAGGCGCTGCCAATCAGTAGGTTGATCAGGGCAGCAAAAAATACGAAACATACCAGTAGTACAGCGTTGCTTAACTGCAGCATTTGCAAAATTTCAGAGCCTTTAACGGCGCTGATAATACCCAGTTGGCTCCAGTTGAAGTAGCTGACAAATTGCGCGGCAAAAAACATCAGTACTAGATAGGAGGCCATAGTGCCCATGCTGGCATCCATGGCGTTAATAAAATGATTGTCGCGGTTAAAGCGGCCGCTCAATTTGCCGTAAATAATACCCGCTAAACCCGCATAGAGAGAAATAATCACCACTATGCCGCCCATGAAAGGCGAGCGTAAAACACTACCATCGACACCGCGCAGCCAGCCATTCTCGGGTACCAGTGCCAGCAATAACAGTGCGATAAATAACACACTGTAGAGGCCGACAATTTTTAGCGCGCGTTTTTCACAGACATCGATCACGTTTGGTTCTTCATGCGGGTCCTTATCGAAAGGACAACACTCAAAGCGCGGCGCGACGATTTTTTCGGTCACTAGAGTACCGACAGAGGCAATTACTAGGGTTGAAATCAGCAGGAAGTAATAATTGCCGGCGGCACTGACCTGATACTGACTATCGATGAATTGCGCGGCTTCGGTAGAGATTCCGGCCAGTAAGGCATCGATTGGGCCGATTAATAAATTGGCACTAAAGCCACCGGACACACCGGCAAAGGCAGCGGCAATGCCGATAATAGGGTGACGACCGGCGGCAATAAAGACAATGGCGGCCAGTGGAATTAGCACCACATAGCCGGTGTCGGCGGCGAGGCTCGAAAGAATGCCGCATAACACCACGATGAAACTGAGCAGTTTTGGGGAAGCTTTGAGTACAGCGGCCTGCAGTACTGTGCTCAGTAAACCGCTGCGCTCGGCAATACCGATGCCGAGAATAGCCACCAGAACGGTGCCGACCGGAGCAAAGTGAGTGAAGTTGGTCACGGCTTTTTCGAGTATGGCGTGCAGGCCGTCGCGACTGAGCAAATTGATGGCGGTGATAGTATCGCCGCTGATGGGGTGCAGAGCATTGACACCAAACCACGCCATCAGGGCAGAAAGCACAAGTACCAAAGCGCACAGGTAAATAAACAGTAGAGTGGGATGCGGCAGGCGGTTGCCGAACCGTTCAATTCGGAGTAAAAAGCGGCTGATAAGCGTATCGGGCATAGATAGAGCCTTGTCAGTCAATAAAAGTGTTTATTGACGAGTATATTCTATAGTTAGGTATGAAATCTAAATGATGTGTGTAGTTGAAGTAAACATGCTGAGCCTCAGTAACATTGAATTTATTAATGGCTCTTATTATATCAATGAGCAACTTAGTCCAAACTTTTAATTCGCAGTGAACTAGCCATCGGTTACAAGCTGAGCATAAAGGGAAAGATTCGGTCAAAACTTGAATAATCATGTTTGTGCTGGATGATTTAGTGGCGCAGGTAAAACTCAGTCATAAAACAGTAAAAGATTACAGTCTGCGTCTGCAGCGCTGGACGGCCTTTGGTTTAAGGCTATAAAATTAGCTTTTTTTGGTGACTCAGTCTTATGTCGTTCAGTCCTATGCCGTCTCTTTGCGCATTCTCTTCGCCGTTTGGTGACTTTACATTAAAGCGTTATCCGGAACCCCTCGGCCGTGGTCAGCAGCAGTCTTTGCGCGCTTGGGATGCCGCCGATGAATTCCTGTTGCAAGCACTGCATGAGTCACTCGAATCAGATGCCAATGTGGCGCCTAAACTGCTATTGCTCAACGATAGCTTTGGCGCGCTGGGGCTAGCTCTGCAACAATTTAGCCCCTATAGCGTCTCGGATTCTTTTCTCGCGCAGGAGGGTTGCCGTCGTAATCTGGTCGACAATAAATTGGCCGTCGATCGCGTGAATTTACTCGATAGCTTTCAGTTACCCCTTCAAACCGTTGATTACATACTGCTTAAGGTGCCCAAAACTCTAGCTCTACTGGAAGATCAGCTCTACCGTTTGCGGGCTGTTGTTGGCTCTGGTACTAAAGTTATTGCCGCCGGTATGGTTAAGCATATTCACACCAATACGTTAAAGCTGTTTGAAAAAATACTGGGTGTTACTACTACGTCAAAGGCTAAGAAAAAGGCGCGGCTTATTTTTTGCCAGCCGCAGTCTGAAAAATGGAGTGCTAAAAAAGGTAGTGAAGAGCACGTTGCAAAGTCACCTTATCCGACTGAGTACATGCTGGAAAATACCACACATCTGCTGACTAACCATGCCAATGTATTTTCACGCGCCAGCCTTGATATTGGCTCACGTTTATTTATTAAGCATTTACCTGATGGTTTTACAGGTAAAGATATCTTCGATGTTGGCTGTGGTAACGGTTTGCTGGGATTAATCGCAGCGGAAAGAAACCCCGGCGCACGTCTGCACTTTTATGATGAGTCCTATATGGCACTGGCCTCGGCGCGTGAAAATATAGAACGTGCCTTTAATTGTACCCAGCTGGCTGAGTACAGGGCGGACAACTGCTTGGCGTCGGCTGACGATAACAGTGCTGATCTAATGCTGATAAATCCTCCATTCCATCAGGGCAATGTCGTCGGTGACTTTATTGCCTGGCAGATGTTTATGGATGCCAAGCGAGTGCTGCGCCCAGGTGGCCAACTATGGATTGTCGGCAATCGCCATATGGGGTATCACTTGAAGTTGGAACGTTTGTTTGGCCACTGCTCGATGAAAGCGAGCGATGCTAAATTTGTTATTCTCAATGTGACCAAGTCGAGTCTGTAATTTATGCAATATTCACGTTATTTATTGATTATATTATTCATGGAATTATGTGTTTTTTCATGCACCTCGATAGCCTCAGAAAAAGCTGTTCCTGTGCCGGCAAAAGAGCAGCACTCGTTAGAAATGTCAGCCGCCGCAATGCTGCAAAATTTGGCGGACGGAGATGCTGAAATTAAGCGTTTGAACGAGCAGTTAAAAGGTGAAGTTGGTGAGGAGAAAGAGTCCTTAATTTTACGCTCTACTCAGCGCTCTATTGCACAGTTAAGTGATTACAGTAACATTACTCAGCAGGTGCTAAAAATGCAAAATGCTGGTCTTAATACCGATGTTATTCGAGATCAACTTAGGCAGAAGATGTTGCCGTTGGGGGCAAAGATTCGCAGAGCCATTGGCAGTCGTGAGCGAGAAATGGATGCGATGGTTGAGAATGCTGATCCATTGTCGGATTCATCATTGCATAAACTGGAGGAACGCAATCGGTTTTCTGATCTCGCTTATCAGGCACTGTCGACTCACAGTCACAATTTGGCGCTGTTAGAATTTAACAATAAAGACACTGCGGCTTACTTGTCTAGTGCAATTTTAGAGCGGGCCGAGTCTCTATCTGGTCAGATTCAAATAACCAGCAGCCAAAAATCACGTGCTGACTCGGCTGCCAGCCATGCTACTGATGATACTCAATTAAAAAAACAGGCCCGAGCTACCCAGCGTAAGCTCAATATTTTAACCGATAGTTTGCGCTCGACGATTGATTTAATGGCGGATAATGGGATTGAAAGCGTGTCTTATCGACAGCTGCTGATACGCACAACCGGAGAACTTACCGCTGATATTTTAAAACCAGAAATATTACAGGGACTGATTGGGAATTGGTTCGACCGCGCACTCATTTTCGTGAAAAAATACAGTGCAGAAATACTGTTCAAAATCATTATGTTTTTTGGTTTGCTATTGGGCTTTTTTTATCTGTCTAGGTTCACAGGTAAAGTAGTACGCAAAGGTTTGCATCGATCGAAAGTTACGGTATCGCTATTGATGGAAGAAATGCTAGTTACTATGGCGGCACGTATGGTTTTTTTTATAGGCATACTGATTGCGCTGAATCAGATGGGAGTGTCGTTGGCTCCAGTGCTTGCCGGCTTGGGTGTGGCGGGTTTTATTGTCGGTTTTGCTCTGCAAGATACCTTGGGGAATTTTGCCTCGGGGTTGATGATTTTAATTTATCGTCCTTTTGATGTCGGCGATATGATTAAAACCGGCAGCGTTACCGGTAATGTGAGAAGTATGAATTTAGTTTCGACCACGGTATTGACCATTGACCACCAGACTTTGGTGATACCCAATAATAAAATTTGGGGCGACGTGATCAATAATCTTACCGCGCAAAAGTTGCGCCGTGTCGATATGAAATTCAGTGTTAGTTACTCTGAAAATACAGCGCGAGTGAATACCCTTCTTAACGATATTATCGACCAGCATCCGTTAGTATTGAATGAACCAGAGGGTATGGTGAAACTACATACCCTAAGTGAATCATCGGTCGACTTTATCGTAAGGCCTTGGGTTAATACTGGGGACTACTGGAATGTGTATTGGGATATTACCAGAGCGGTAAAAGATCGTTTTGATAAGGAGGGTATTAGCATTCCTTTTCCGCAGCGCGATGTTCATTTATATCAGCACGGGGCAGCTGATACGTAAACGTAAACTTGTATTCAGCCAATATTGTCGGTGTTTATTTGCGCAGGGCAAAGGTTGTTTGCAGTGTCTTTGGCTGAGCTGCCGCATCGTGCGGTGGTTGCCAGTGTCCCACTCCCAGCTCGTTAACAGCTTCTTCGAGTTCCCAGCTATAGTGTTTTTCCACAGGTTTTGGATCCCAGTGGCGAAACGCGAACGCTGCTAATAACCCTGCTAAGCCACCAAAAAAATGGCTCTCGTATGAGATGCCTGGTTCGCGCGGAAATATAGTCATAAGCATACCTCCATACATCATAAAAGCTATCAGCAGTAGGCCGATCGAGCGTTTGTCATGGCGTAATATGCCAATTACAAATAGATAAAAGAATAAGCCATGGGTTAAGCCGCTGGCGCCAAAGTGAAAACTGGGCCGAGCTAAAAGCCATACGCCGATGCCAGATAGAATCCAGATCAGTAGCAGTGCGTACCAGCGCGAGCTTGGGTAACCATATAGCAGCATAGTGCCGAGCAGCAGCAGCGGCAAGCTATTGGAGGATATATGCTCCCAGCTGCCATGGATCAGGGGAGCCGTAATTATTCCAATAAGCCCATGCAGTTCGAGTGGGTAAACCGCCAAAGGTCGGGGTTCCCAACCGCAGTAATGGATTAGGCAGAAAATCAGCCAGAGCGTGAGAGTGAAACCGAAGCTGAAGAGAAAGCTGTTTTTGAGTGTGGGTGTATTCATCCCCTAGACATGGCGGTGAAAGAGAAAAAACCTAGTATGATCATTGCTGCAATTTTTTCTTCAGAGCCGCAAAGGCCGCTTTTTTAGCGTCGCCTTGCAGTGCGCGAACACATGGGTCGGCATTTTCACCTAGCTCGGCAGTGTCGAGATTATTGCCAATGGCAGGGTTGTTGCCCAGAGCGCTGGCATCTATCTCTGTCTCTATGGGGTTAGAGCTAGGCAGTAACGGGTTCTCGACTTCATCTTCTTCGGCGTATCGCTGCGCTTGCAGCTCGGCTGTAACTACCGCCAAGGCGCCAGTCAAATTTTGGCGAGAATCATCGTCTAGCGAGGGGTGGGCCTCCAGCTTGCGCTCTATAGCCATGGCAGCATTTTGCAATTGCTCTGGCGTTGGGGATGCGCTGTTGATCCAGTCGCGAGCCGATTCGGCGGTTTGGGACATGATGGGTTCCTGTATTTGGCCGCATGATAATAACAGGCGCCGGAAGCAAGTGATAAAAAAGGCCCAATCGCGGGATTGGGCCTGTCAGAATTTTTGCGTTTTGCGTTTTGCGTTTTGCGTTTTGCGTTTTAGCTACATCATCGATTGCTGATAGTTTGCCAAACCAATCATTTTAATCAATCTTAATTGCTGCTCTAACCAATATGCATGGTCTTGCTCGGTATCATCCAGCTGGGTCAGAAGCATGTCGCGAGTGACATAATCTTTTTCGCCTTCACATAAGGCAATAGTGTCTTTTAGGCGCTGTGCTACTTCATATTCAACTCTCAGATCACTAGCCAGCATTTCGGGTACATTGGTACCTATTTCTAGAGCGGGGCGCGTGACAATATCGGGGCGACCTTCGAGGAATAAGATGCGCTCGATAATGGCTTTAGCATGGCCTTTTTCATCGTCGAATTCGTGTGATATACGCTCATAAAGTTTGCTTAAACCCCAGTCGGCATACATTTCCGAGTGCAGAAAATACTGGTCCATAGCGGCCAACTCATAGCCCAACTGCTTGTTTAGTGCTTCTAATATTTGGCTGTTGCCTTTCATAATATTCCCCAGTATTTACAGTTGCGATTGCAGGTAGTTTTCCGAACCCAGTGTTTGCAGCAAATGCTGCTGGGTTTCAATCCAGTCGAGGTGTTCTTCTTCGTATTCGAGGATGTCTTTCAGCAGCTCGCGCGATACATAGTCTTTATGGGCTTCACAAAGATCCACTGATTGCCGCAGCAGAGCAATTTGATCCTGTTGAAATTCAAAATCGCAAGCAAACATTTCGACGGTATTCTCACCGATACGTAAGCGGCCTAATTGCTGCAAATTGGGCAAACCCTCAATAAACAATACTCGTTCAATTAAACTATCAGCCTGCTTCATGTCTTTAATAGATTTTTTGTAATCACGCTCATTAAGCTTATTTAAGCCCCAGTTCTTAAACATGCGCGCATGCAAGAAATACTGGTTAATAGATGTGAGCTCAGCGCTGAGCACCTTGTTGAGTTGTTCGATGACAGCTGGGTCGCCCTTCATGGTGTTCTCCGATTCAAATAATATATTAAGGTTAGCGCAGAAAATCTTTCTATGCAAACTAAATTTCCTTAAAAATCATGAGGTTACGAACGATAATGAGTAGGGTTTTCAATTGCATTTGAGGTTGCTTCTAGTTGTTATTAGTGGCGATAATACTGCCGGTTAAGTTAATGTTGTATGGGTTTCTTGCTAAAGCGTGTGGTAGTTGTGACACCATAGCCCCTATCAATATTCATGGCGATACTAATTTGGGTCGCGCACAAGGTGTAAGTTAAGGGCGTGAGGCAGTAACTGTGGCAGAACAATTAATTATAGATTTTATTAGTACCGGCGACGAGGTGTTAACCGGTGAAATAGACGACACCAATGCCAGCTGGATATCGCGGTTTTTGCTTGAACAGGGTTTGTTGTTGTCCAGGCGCTACACCGTAGCCGATAACCTCGATGAGTTAGTCGCAGTCTTTTCTGAGTGCAGTCGGCGTGCCGATATCGTTATCGTGAATGGCGGTCTGGGGCCTACTGAGGATGATCTCTCGGCTGCAGCTCTGGCAACAGCTTTGGGGCAGCCATTGGTAATATTTGATGATTGGGTCCAGCAGATGCGCGCTAAGTATTTGCGCATAAACCGTGTTATGTCGCCTGCCAATTTAAAGCAGGCGCTGCTGCCGCAAGGTATCGATATAATCGATAACCTAGTCGGAACCGCCTGTGGTTTTCAGGTACAGCACCACCGTGCGATGTTCTACTTTACCCCTGGTGTGCCGCATGAATTCAAAACGATGTTGCGGGGTAAAATTTGGTCTGATCTGTCGACACGCTTTAATTTACCGCCTCGGCAGATAGTGCGTAAATTCTTTACCTACGGTTACGGCGAATCGGATCTGGTGGGAATGTTGCAACCGCTGCAGCTGCCACCAGCGATTACTCTCGGTTATCGCGCTGCCATGCCGTTTATTGAAATTAAACTGACCGCGGCGGCGGGGCCTGAACTGGATGCCAGGTGCGTTCAGCTAAAGCAGCTGCTGGGTGAACGCCTGCTTTATTGTGACGACTCATCACTGGCCGCTGAAATTCAACGGATGATGATTGCGGCTGGTAAAACCCTAGCTCTGGCGGAGTCTTGCACCGGTGGTTTGGCTGCGTCGACACTTATTGCTGAGCCGGGCAGTTCTGCTTATTTCGATCGGGGCTTTGTCACCTACAGTTGGGCTGCCAAGTGCGAGCTGCTGGGTGTGGTTTTGAGTCAATTGGAACAGTCGGGAGCCGTGTCAGAAACTGTGGCGGCGGCTATGGCAGCGGGGGCACTGAACAACAGTGCGGCTGATATTGCCCTATCGATTACGGGAGTGGCTGGTCCCAATGACCATGCAACACCAGCGGGGGAACTCCAGCCCAAGGGCCGGGTAGTATTTTCCCTCGCCGTCCGCGGCGGTTATACAACCACCTTGGTCTGTCAATTCCGCTATCGCAGTCGGACTCAAATTCGGCAGATGGCCGCCACTTTTGCGCTGGATATGCTGCGCCGGTATTTATCCGATCTGCCGGTAAAAAGTGACTTGAACTATCTACTATGATTATTTAATAACACTATTTGAAAATTAACCATGCACTTGTCCGTTTTAGCTTGCATGGCTTTGAATAAAATTATGTAAGGCGGGTCACATGCAGTGCGCAGGATTACCTGCTGAAATTGTGGGCAAGTGTGGTCGAATCTTAAGTCAGTTTGTTAAACGACGTTTTAATCGATATGGGCAACTAATATCTGCGTACGCTTGGCTTTTTTTAATTCAGTCGACCATATATAGCCATTAACACAACCATCGCTATCAGCGGTTAGGCGCATCCAGCCGCAGGCGATGCCAGGCCTATCTCGGTCATCCAGATCGTGCGCCTGCTTGGATACATCCATCACTTTTATACTAAGCTGTTGCTCGCGGTTAGCATCTAACTCGCCCAATTCAAGCACCAAAGCTAGGTGACCGGTATCGCCCGATTTGGGCGGATTGAGTTTGCGCCAGATGATAATGTCTCCGGGCTGCACCGCATCTAGTCGCCTACTCAACGTTATGCCGGTTTGGGGTTGGCTGAGCCAATCGTAAATTTGATAGGCTTTTGGGCGAGGGCTTTGGGCGTGGGCGCACAGTTGCTGAAAGTGGGTGCAGCTGTGCTGCTCGAGTAGTGTTAGCAGTAATCCCGAACAGTCGCCGCGATACTCGCCGGTTTCTGGTTGCCAATTGTTTTCCCGACCAAAAGCGCTTAGGCGGACTTGTCGGTAAAAATTAAGGCTAGTGCGCAATAATGACTGCGTGGTGCCGCTCACAATTTAATCTCCAGCGCTGCTAGCGCCTGCCACAATACAGCCAGACCGGAACTGCCGCAGAGAATCAATATAGCCGGGCGCATAAATCGCGGCTGTAGCCAATGTTTGGTCTTAATACCGAGCCAGAAACCTACCATGGCGGCGGGTATAAACAGGGCGGCATAGTGAAAACTCTGCTGCGTGACTGCGCCTGCCCAGGCCATGCCCGCAAAAGACATAACACTGCCAAGCACAAAAAATGCAGAGAGATTGGCGCGCACTTTATCGCCCTGTTCGTGCTGGTACAAGAGCGCAATGGGTGGGCCGCCTATAGCGCTGGTTGTGCCGGTAAACCCAGCGACGCTGCCGGCCCAAAAATGATTGCGGCCAGAGGCTTCTAATTTCCAGTTGCCAAGACTGATGGCTACCGCCATTAACACCGCCAAGCCAATAAATAGCTGAATACCGGCCAGACCGGTAACACTTAAGGCCCAAACGGCCAGTAAGGTGCCGGGAATGCGGCCAATAAAGGCGTAAAGGAGTGGTCGCCAGTTAATATGTTTGCGGTGCGCCCAGCTATTTAAACTCAGCTGTACGAATGCCACCATCAGAATCGGCGCGGGCACCATATCGGGGTTGATCAATAACAAAATTGGCACGGCAATAAGTGCCAGCCCAAAGCCAATGGCAGTCTGTACCGCCGAGGCAAAAGTGATGATGCTGCAGGCGATTAGTGTTTCAATAGATATGTCAGTCATGCGTTGCTCGAGTAGTGTTCGCTTCAAGGCTCGACCCAGTTTATGCCAGAGAGAGAAAAGCATGCAATTAATACTCGCCAGTAGTTCGCGTTATCGCCGCGCTCAGCTAGAGCAAATCGGTACACAGTTTGAATATGTCTCGCCCAACTATGATGAAGAGGCGAATAAAGACTTAACCCTATCGCCTCAGGATTTAGCTGTATCGCTGGCGCTGGGCAAGGCTGAGAGTTTACGGGCGAGCTTTCCGCAGGCAGCTATTCTGGGTGGCGATCAGTTGGTGGACTTTGGCGGAGCTATATTGGGCAAGCCCGGTTCTAAAACCGCAGCAGTCGACCAGTTGCTGGCCATGTCGGGTAAAACGCATCGGCTGATTACTTCGGTTTGCTTGTTGACGCCGAGCAAGGTTTATCGGCATACAGATATTGCCGAGATGCGCATGCGTGATTTTAGTCGGGCGCAATTACAAGCCTATGTCGAGGCGGATAATCCCATCGATTGCGCTGGCAGTTACAAGCTGGAATGCGCCGGAATAGGTTTATTTGAGGGGATAGCCTGTGACGATTTTTCGGCGATTCAGGGCTTGCCACTGCTTACATTGAGCAGCTGGTTTACCGAATTGGGTTTATCTTCGTCGGCATTCGGCCAGTTTTGACTTGTTTTCTGAATCTGTCTTTCTTTTGTTAATAATCGAGCCGTGTTTGAGTGTCCGTTTTGAACAGCATGTCTTGGAAAGCTGATGTCATTGCCGTCGTTATATTGATCGCATTAACAGCGCAGGTCCTCTTTTGGGGGTGGTGTTTGTTTGTAACAGGCACTAAAGAGTCTCATCGAAGGTTGGTTTAGCAGGTTATCTGCGGGGTCTTCGATCGGGCATATTTTACTCTGTGCTCTTGTCTGCCGTAAGCTTGCTCGCGTGGAATGAGATCATACACAGGCGACCAGCTTTAGCGCAGTTATGGACGGGCGAGAGTGGTGAGTTTATTAATTAAAATTCTCTACGCACTCAGGCTAGTACAGCTAAGTATCTGGTAGCGGTACAATGCCAGACATTATTGTTAAGAACAGCGCCTGCATGAAATTACTCCATACTTCCGACTGGCACTTAGGCCGTCAATTTCACAATGTATCATTGCTCGATGATCAGCGGCATGTATTGGCACAGCTGATCGAGATGATTATTGATCAGTCACCTGATGTGTTGATTATCGCCGGTGATGTCTACGATCGCTCGGTGCCGCCGGCATCGGCTGTAACTCTTCTGGATGAAACCCTGCATCGTATCTGTGACGAGCTGGCGGTGTCGGTGATTATTATCTCAGGCAATCACGACTCAGCTGAGCGCTTGAGTTTTGGTGCGCGTCAGTTACAGCGTAGTGGCCTGCATATTCTCGGCGATTTGCAGCGGGTAACTGAGCCTGTAGTGATGACTATTAACGGTGTTAATAGCCACTTTTATGGCATACCTTACTGTGATCCAGAATCTGTCCGCGACACCTTTTTTGATGAGTTGCAGCAAGAAGGTGCGCCAAAAATTAAAGGCTACGACAGTGCACATACTTTTCTGGTCGATAAAATAAAGGCAGTGATGCCTGCCGATACCAACAACATCTTGATTAGTCACTGTTTTGTCGCTGGCGCCGAGGAGTCTGACTCCGAGCGGCCGCTCTCTATCGGCGGTGCCGATCAGGTGCCCAGTGCGCCGCTGTTAGATTTTGACTATGTTGCCTTGGGTCATTTGCACAGCCCGCAGTATCGCGGTGCACAAACCATTCGCTACTCTGGCTCACTGTTGAAATATAGTTTTTCTGAGCAGCATCAGCGCAAGTCGGTGACCAAGGTGGAGTTATCGTCTGAAGTTGATACCGTGATCACTCAATTACCACTGCAGGCGCGCCGCGATGTGCGCATTCTAGAGGGTGAGTTGAGTGAGTTGATTAAGTTGGGGGCGACGGATGAGCATTGCGACGATTATTTACTGGTACGTTTAACTGATATTCATGCCATCCTCGACCCTATGGGTAAGTTGCGTCAGGTTTACCCCAATGTGCTGCATTTAGAGCGGCCGGGCCTCATGAGTGAGGGGCAGGTTCATTGTGCTCGTGACATATTAAAACGTGGTTCATTAGAGATGTTTAAAGATTTTTTCACTCAGGTATCGGGCAATCAATTGACTGAAGCTCAGTCTGACGCACTGGTATCGACGATTTCTGGGCTGGAAAAGTCGGCACAGGAGCAGAAATAGTGAAGCCTCTAAAACTTGTGATACAAGCGTTTGGTCCCTTTGCGACTCGCGAAATTATTGATTTTAGTCAGCTGGGCCGGAACCCATTATTTCTTATTAATGGCGTCACAGGTTCAGGTAAAAGTTCAATACTTGATGCTATCTGTTTTGCGCTTTATGGCCAAACTACCGATACTGCGCGCGAAGGCAGTAGCATGCGCTGTGACTATGCCGCAGATAATTTATTGACTGAGCTGATTTTTGATTTCTCTTTAGGTGACTATCGATACCGTATTAGGCGCACACCTAAGCAGGAACAGAAAAAAAAGCGCGGTGAAGGCACTGTGACTAAGCAGCCAGAGGCTCAGCTTTGGCGGGTGCCAATAAGCAGTGGCCAAGAGGGTGTTTTCGAAGGTGAGGCAAGTGAATTATTAGTGCCTAAAAAGTCGACCGAAGCCAACGCCCATATTATTACTATAACGGGTTTAAGTGTTGATCAGTTTCGTCAGGTTATGGTGCTGCCACAGGGAAAGTTTCGTGAATTATTACTTGCCGAATCTAGTGAGCGCGAGGCAATTTTTAGCCAACTATTTCAAACCCATATTTATAAGAGCATCGAAGACAAGCTCAAAGAGCAGTCCGCTCAGATTCGCCGCGAGCGAGAACAGCTAAAAAATAAAGAACTGGGATTGTTGGCCTCGGCGGAATTTACTCAGCGCAGTGAGCTGGCATTAGAGCTGGAACAGCTGTTACCGCGTATTGATGGGCAGCGCCTTGCCGTTGATACGGCCACAGCTCACTATGTTCAATGTTTGGCAGCGTTAGATGGAGCCGAAAAAGTACAGCAGCGATTGGCAGAGCGAGAGCGGTTGCAGCAAAATCAAAAATTGCTCCAAGTTCAGGATGTAGGCGCTTGGCGGAAAAAATTGCAGCGTCATGAACAGGCAGAAACGCTTAAGTCGATACATGTTCAACGCCAGCAGGCGAATGATCGCTGCCAGCAAAGTAAGTGCCTATTGTTGCAAGAACAGCAGACGCTAGCGGTTTTAGAGGTAGAGTTGGCGCGTGTGAGTGAGGTTTCTCAGCAAGCTAAAAAAAATGCTGGGTCGGTGCCGAATTTGCAGCGTCAGCAGCAAGAGTTACAACGTTTACAGCATCAGGTTGAAAAACTCCAATTGGCGCAAGTGCGTGTGCGCGAAAGCGAAAAAAATAAATGCACAGCTGAGCAAAATTTTGCAGCCCTGCAAGTCAGTATTGAATCAGATCAGGCAGCCATAGTGGCGCTTGAATCTCAAATTTTAGCGTGGCGTATACAGCTACAAGAATTGTCAGGCATTAGTGCGCAGCTCGAGCAATTGAAGAATGCTGGCTTGAGTTTGAAAGATTTGCAGCGATTAAAGTTGGCTCGGCAAACTAATGCGGCTGAGCAGCACAGCTTGCAGTTTTCGTTGAACAAAAAACACGCAGAGTTTGAGACGCAGAGAACAGCAATGCTCAAATGTGAGCTTAGCTGGCATCAAGGACAGGCCGCCGTGTTAGCTCAGACATTGGATTTGGGTGCTCCTTGCCCTGTATGCGGTAGTTGTGAGCATCCCTTCCCTGCGAGTGACTTAAATCACAGCGGTGTCGGCGCCGTTAGCACTGTCGACAAAGAGCAAGTAGACGCCGAGCGCAATAAAACTGAGCTGATTGGTGATGAGCTGAAATTACTAGAGCAAAAGATCTATGGGCTACAGCAGCAAGCACCTGTAATAGAGGGGCATATAAAAAGTTTGATGGTTGAGCTTGGTCCACAAGCAGAGCTGAGTATTGAAGAACTTCGATTACTTTATATTCAATGCAATGAACGTTACCAATCACTATTAATAATTCAGGCGACCTTGGAGTCACAAGAAACGGCTTTGTTGTCTTTACGGCAGGCACTTGAGCGACAAACCCAAAATGTAGAACGGGCTTGTCAGAACTTGCATATCAAACGCCAGCAACTGGCGGTCGATAGTGAAGTGCTGCAGGGCCTTAAATTGGAGGTGAATGAACGTTATCGAATTGCTGGGGTTTTATCGACAGAATTGGGTGAGCTTGCAGTTAATATCGAATCATTACAGCGAGAACAAACTCAGGCCGACCTTAATCATAAGGCGGCTATACAAAACCATACGGTTTGCACGGCAACCATAGCGTCGGTACAAAAAACGATTGCGCAGCAGTGTAGGACTCTGGATGAAATTTCGACGGCTTGGGCGGAGGCCTTGTCAGGGAGTGAGTTTACAGATGACGCGGATTATTTACAGGCTTTACTGAATGATCCTTCAAAGCGTGATATTGAAATTCGCGTGCAGCAATACCAGCAGCAAAGCGACCAATTGCAGGGCCGTCTCACCCAGCTAGAGCAAGATCTCGAAGGACGGGTGTCTGTCGCCATAGAACCATTGCAGTTGGGGCTAAGTGAAGCAAATACAATAAAGCAACAATTTGAAACTACCTTGGCTCAGAGTGAGGGGCGTAATCAACAGCTGCGCGAGCTCGAGCAAAAACTTGAGGCGAGTCGCTGCGAAAGCGAGCGGTTGGATCAGCGCTATGCAGTACTGGGAACACTGAGCGATATTGCCGGCGGCCAAAACAGTAAAAAAATCAGTCTGCAACGATTTGTACTGAGCGTGCTTTTAGATGATGTTTTAGTTCAGGCTAGTCAGCGCTTGCAGTTGATGAGCCAGGGCCGTTATCAGCTTATAAGGAAGGAAGAGCGGGCTAAGGGTAATAAAGCATCGGGCTTAGAGCTTGAAGTAGAAGATGCTTACACCGGTAAGGCACGGCCAGTGGCGACGCTTTCCGGTGGTGAATCATTTATGGCGGCACTATCAATGGCTTTGGGGTTGTCTGATGTGGTGCAGGCTTATTCTGGCGGTATAAAGCTGGACACGTTATTTATAGATGAAGGTTTTGGCAGTCTGGATCAGGAATCGCTGGAGTTAGCGTTACGCACACTCATCGACTTGCAGGCCAGCGGCCGGACCATCGGTATAATCTCTCATGTGACGGAATTGAAAGAGCAGATGGCGCAGCGCATCGATGTAGAGTCTTCACGACTGGGAAGTAAGGTAAGTGTTATCAACGCCTGAGCCGTAATCTGCTAGATATGCCTATTAATAGACGCTTTAGTTTACAAGTTGATGATTATATAGGCGACATTGAGAAATGTGACAGATTGTAATAAATAGTCCTTTACAAGTTTCGCCAGCGGCATATAATGCGCGCCTCTTCAACGGGAAGCCCGC
>CAWVSV010000038.1:0-22743 GCA_963933095.1 uncultured Cellvibrionales bacterium | reverse complement strand
AGAGTTTGAAAGAATAGCCGCTTAAGACAGTGTCCAGTTTTGTTGGTACGGATCACTTGTCTTCTTCTGAATAATACTGTCGTTTGCGATAAGTCATGCCCAACACTCCAATCTTTGACTATAAAGATAGCGTGTTGCGCTGACCGATTGAATTCACAGTCTATTACAGCCCGTCGCCGTCTAGGAGAGCAATACACCAGCGACGACTAAGTCACCTAGGCGGTTATATTCAAGCTAGCCCTACATTTAGCAGAAGTCTGGGCTCATACGCCACAGTCGGCCATAAGCGCTGGCTGATGTTATTGCGTAGCCCAATGGATGCGGTATAAAAAAACGTCCACACAATTTCACATAGTGTGTACGTTTACTATAAATACGGTGAGCCATGAGACAAGCGACCTGCCACTCAGTCACGAACAGACATGCTTTCTGTGCAGTCTTATAGCTCTAACCCTTGTTAGTGAAAACGGTGTGTTGAGCCTGTGTGATCAGTCAATATAAACTGGACCAAAGCCCATTCCCCAGGCGATTACCGTCGAAATCATGACCACTACGGACAGCACCAAACTGATGGTAACGATAGAGCTGGCGTAAATAAACGCCTGTCCCTTGGGAATATTCATCAGAATTGGCGTACCTTCATAAAGTAAGTATACGGCGTAGGCAATAGCGGCAAAATAAACCGACACAACGACCCAAGGCTCGGGGTAAAGCATGACTATGCCGGCTAACATAAGAGGCGTTGCCGCATATACCGACAGCGCTGTGCCTTCGTAGTGACGCTGAGCGCCCTCCTCCTTAACGCCAAAACTGTGTGCCATCCAATTGATGTATTCTCCCAATACATATACTGCAACCAACTGTGCAAGGTAGGTAAAACCACATAGCACCAACGCACTCTCAGGAGTCAACTTGACGACGTCACCACCGGTTACCGACCAGCCCACTTGAGTCACACCGTAATAAGCCGCTAGAACCGGTATTAAAGCCAGTATCGGTATATGACTCATGAATACTTGAATAAAAGAATGGCGTTCGTTACGAATTTTTTTCCACTCTTCATCTGGGTGAAGAAAAAGCCCTAGCGTATGTTTTAATACGGTCATGTTATGCCCACTAAGTGATTATTATTGAAAACTACCAAGCTATTGTTGATTTATTGCTCTAACAGTAGATGCACAGATTATTAAAGAGATGCGGGCTAAGCACAAATATGTTTTTTACATAACCCAGTAACTAGTAATGCCCGATTGGTATATACCACTCAATACTTGTTGCATATCGTTTATGTCGTTCCAATCATTCATAACTAGAGGATAAAAAAATGTCACATGTTTTAGCCGATAACTCTCTGACTATAGGTAATACACCCTTGGTCAAGCTGAACAATATTACCGATAAGAATATATTAGTGAAGCTTGAGTCTCGCAACCCAGCGACTTCAGTAAAATGCCGCATCGGTTCCAATATGATATGGGATGCCGAAAAACGCGGCCTGCTCAAGCCGGGTATGACCGTAATTGAGCCTACCAGCGGTAATACCGGTATTGCTTTAGCCTATGTGTGTGCCGCTCGTGGTTACAAACTTGTGTTGACTATGCCCAACACCATGAGTCTTGAAAGACGTATGTTAATTAAGGCATTGGGCGCTGAACTAGAACTCACCCAAGGTGAAAATGGTATGACTGGTGCCATTGCTAAAGCGCAGGAACTTGTCAATGCCGACCCCGAGAATAGCTTTATGCCGGGGCAGTTCAGTAATCCTGCCAACCCCGAAATTCACGAACTCACTACTGGCCCAGAGATTTGGGAAGACACTGGTGGCGCTATCGATATTCTAGTTGCAGGCGTAGGTACTGGCGGCACTATCTCTGGAATCAGCCGCTATATTAAAAACATCGAGGGCAAAGCCATTCAGTCTATCGCGGTTGAGCCTGAGGCGTCACCGATAATACGCCAGACGCTGGCGGGTGAAGAATTAACACCTTCTCCACATAAAATTCAGGGCATTGGTGCTGGGTTTATTCCCGCTAACCTGGACCTTTCAATGCTCGATGGCAGCGAACAAGTTAGCAATGAAGATGCCATTACCTACGCTCATCGCTTGATGAAAGAAGAGGGGATTCTGGCCGGCATATCTTCTGGCGCGGCCGTGGCTGCAGCGATAAAACTGGCCGACAGGCCGGAAAATGAGGGCAAGGTAATTGTTGCCATCCTCCCCGATTCAGCAGAACGCTACCTATCGAGCATTTTGTTTGCCGATGAATTTGGCGACAAGGAACTGCAGCAGTAATTTTCACAACCAACCAACAAAAAAGGCCGAAGTCGCTGAGCGACTTCGGCCTTTTTTGTAATCGTTCGAGGAGGCTACTTAACCACTTTCAACGATGGACGCTTGCCAACGCTCGGCTTGGCGGAGGTCTTCGACTTAATATTGCCGGTATTCACTGAAGTCGGCTTAGGCGGCTCCGGATCTGGCTCAACATCTGTCTCAGGCTCTGGATCAAAAATCATACCTTGGCCATTTTCGCGAGCGTAAATACCCAATACAGAACTGTAAGGCACCATGATGTCGGTTGGCAAACCACCAAAGCGAGCATTAAAAGCAATACAATCATTATTGATGGATAGCTCGCGCACTGCTGTGGGAGCGATATTTAAAATAATCTGACCATCTTTATTGACGTGCTGCTGCGGCACCTCGACACCAGTGCCGTGCGCATCGACAACAATGTAGGGCGTGCAGTTGTTATCCACGATCCACTCATTGAGTGCACGAATCATGTAAGGTCTACTGGATATCATAGTTGATGACACTGGTGGGTTCCCAATCTGTTTCATAAGACGTCAGAAATGCGCTTAGTAGCGCATTTCTTTTTCCATTTCAGACAAGCTTTCTTGGAAGGCTTCACGTGCAAACAAACGATCCATATAGTCTTGCAATGGCTTGGCCTGCTTTGTTTTAGGCAGAGAGATACCCATCTCTTCCAAACGCCACAAAATAGGCCCTAAGCAACAATCGACTAATGTAAAGTCTTCACTCATAAAGTAAGGCTTTTCGGAGAAGATTGGCGCTACAGACAACAGGCTGTCTTTAAGCTCTTTCTGTGCTTTGGTGACTGAATCTTTGGACTTACCAAACATGATGATATTAACCAGGGGAGCCCAGTCTTGCTCGATACGATGCATCCATAAGCGACTTTCGGCGCGAGCGACAGGATAAACTGGCAGTAGCGGCGGATGCGGGAAGCGCTCATCCAGATACTCCATCATCACTTTTGATTCATACAAGACCAAGTCGCGGTCGAGCAATGTCGGCAATGTATTATACGGGTTTAAATCAGCCAGCTCCTGCGGCTTGGCATCGGGCTCTACCTCGATTAAATCGACAGATACGCCTTTCTCAGCAAGCACAATGCGCACACGATGGCTGTAATGATCCCGAGAGTCGGAAAAGTAAGTCATTGACGAACGTTTAGCCACAACACCCATTAAAACACCTCAATTAAGAATTCTAAATTACAAATTTATAGACACAAAAGGGCGGCCCGCATTTAAACCACGGGCCGCCCCTTAAACTCGAACTAAACCGAATTTAATGAATGTCTCTCCAGTAGTCGCGGTTCAGTAAATACACAAAAACAAACAGCAGCGACAAGAACAACAGTACATATTTACCTATACGCTTGCGCTCTTCAGCCATTGGCTCGGCCACGTATTCAAGGAAGTTAACTAGATCGTAAACAGCGCGATCAAATTCTTGCTCATTCAGTGAACCCTTAGTAGCACCGATTTTTAAGCTGCCACATACTTCATCCATTACTGGCTCACCGAGCACATCGCGCACGATATTACCGTGGTCCTTTTTTGGACCCGGTGCACACTCAGCTAAGCCTTGCAGATCGAGCAATACGTGTGGCATTGCGACCTTGTCGAAGACCAAATTGTTGACTCCGGTAGAGCGCGAGTCATCTTTGTAGAAGCTGCGTAAATAGGTATAAAGCCACTCGGGGTTGCGCGAGCGAGCCACCAAGGTCAAATCCGGCGGCGTAGCACCGAACCAGCCCTTGGACTTGTCTGCAGGCATAGCGATGGTCATCAAATCACCCAGACGCTGACCAGAAAAAACTAAGTTGTCTTGCATCTCCTTGGGTGAAATATCCAAATCAGAGGCAACACGCTCGTAGCGAGAAAACTTTGCCGAATGGCAGCCCATGCAGTAGTTGGTAAAAATCTGAGCACCGCGCTGCAAAGATGCCTTGTCGGTCAAATCGGCTTCAAAGCTGTCGCATTCAATAGCGCCACAGGCGCCGCCACCGGCACCAACGGCCTTAAGCGGCACAATAGTCATAGCAACAAAGATCAAGAACCCGCCCCAAACCAGCACAGCCGGTAGGCCTTTCTTCTGGGTGCGAGTAGGCTCTTCCAGCTCACTGTCGCGATCAGTCAACCAAGGCAGGGATACAAAGCCTAGAGCCAATACCAGAGAGAAGATCGCTAAGAAAACATGAGTTTCTGGAGCGGTAATAGACCAGTAGGCAAAACATGCAAACCAAATACCAAAAACACTACTGACAATCCAGCTGCTTATTCTTTTTGACTGAGCCACATTCGGGTTCGACCATATTGGCATAGTCACAAAGTAAGCAAAGTAGAACAAAGTAGCAATCTGGGACAGCAGTGTACGACCTTCTGTAGGCGACTTAATTCCTAAATAACCAAGAATTACAAATATAGCCGCAAACATCATCAACAGTACGCGAGGCATATAGCCCTTGTAGCGAATAGAGCGAGCCTTACTCTTATCTAACCAAGGCAGCACAAACAAGATGGCGATAGCCGCGCCCATGGCGATAAGGCCGAGGAACTTGGCATTTAATACCGAATTGAGCTCGAAAGTAACCGCTCGCAGAATCGCGTAGAAAGGCGTGAAGTACCAAACCGGTGCAATATGCGCGGGAGTCTTTAGGTTGTTAGCCTCTTCGAAGTTAGCGTATTCGAGGAAGAAACCGCCCATCTCAGGCATAAAAAACATTACAAAGGAGAAGGCAAACAAGAATACAGTCACACCGACCAAGTCGTGCACGGTATAAAAAGGATGGAACGGAACTCCATCTTTAGGAATACCATTTTCATCTTTAGTCTTTTTAATATCAACGCCATCAGGATTATTAGATCCCACTTCGTGCAGCGCCAAAATATGCAGCACTACTAAAGCCAAGATAACAATTGGCACCGCTATAACATGCAGAGAGAAGAAACGAGAAAGGGTCGCACCTGAAATCAGGAAGTCACCACGAATCCACTCAACTAGGTCAGCACCCACAACCGGTATAGCACCAAATAACGAAACGATTACCTGTGCACCCCAGTAGGACATTTGGCCCCACGGCAGCACATAGCCCATAAAGGCTTCAGCCATCAGCGCCAAATAGATAGTCATACCAAAGATCCACACCAACTCGCGCGGCGCTTTATAGGAGCCGTACATCAAGCCACGAAACATGTGTAGATAAACCACTACAAAAAAGGCCGAAGCTCCGGTGGAGTGCATATAACGCAGAATCCAGCCGTAATCGACGTCTCGCATAATGCCTTCAACAGAGGCAAAGGCATTGGCAGAGGTTGGATCATAGAACATGACCAACCAAATACCGGTTAGCAATTGGTTTACTAATACCAAAATCGACAAGACGCCAAAGAAATACCAAAAGTTAAAGTTTTTCGGCGCGTAGTACTTGGACATGTGAGTTTCCCAAGCGCGCGTTACCGGCAGACGCTGATCAACCCAACCCATTAGGCTTCCAAACATTTTATTCATCAGTTTAAGCCTCCTCACCTATAATAATAACAGTATCTTTTTCGTAAAAATAAGGCGGTACTTCGAGGTTGGTCGGCGCCGGAACATTTTTGTACACGCGACCAGCTAGATCGTACTTGGAGCCATGACATGGACAGAAAAAGCCACCTTGCCAAGATTCACCGCCGAGATCCATAGCACCCACATCCGGGCGAAACATTGGCGCACACCCAAGGTGCGTGCACAAACCCACCAATACCAGAAACTCCGGTTTAATAGAACGATAAACATTCTGTGCATACTCCGGTTGCTGTGGCTGCACAGAATCGGGGTCTTTAATCACATCGTTGGGCGCGCTTAGCTGCGCCAAAGTTTCCTCGGTGCGGCGCACGACGTACACCGGCTTACCGCGCCATTCAACGGTAATCATCTGACCTGGCTCAATCTTACTCAAACTGGCTTTAACCGGAGCACCGGCCGCCTTGGCTTTAGCACTTGGATTCCAAGATCCAACAAAAGGTACGGCGACACCGACAGCCCCTACCGCCCCTATTACCGATGTTGCCGTCGTCAAAAAACGACGGCGCCCCAAATTTACTCCGTCATTAGTCATGACGACACTCCCCCATTAATAGCTTTAAATCACGGCCAGCAAGCAAATCTTTAAAAAGACTCATATATTATTGTTGGAATTTTTTAAATCATGAAATTTTAAAGAAAATAGCTAGTTTTTACAAGGACAAACCCTAAAAGGGATGGAGATTAGCCTGCATCAAGGCAATAAAGAGTTGTAATAAAATTCATCAAAAAAAAACCCAAACCGGAGCCCGGCTTGGGTTCAAAATAAGCTTTAAATAAGGCGTTAGCCTGCAATAAGCTTTTAAGCGATTTTCAAAAAGAAAATTAACGCTTAGAGAACTGAGGCTTCTTACGCGCTTTACGTAGACCCACTTTCTTACGCTCAACTTCACGAGCATCGCGAGTAACGTAACCTTCAGCACGCAGAGCGGGACGTAGAGTCTCGTCATAGTTCATCAGGGCACGAGTCAGACCGTGGCGAATCGCACCGGCCTGACCGAAGCTACCACCACCTTTAACAGTGATCTTAAGGTCAAATTTGCCTTCCAGATCAGTCAATACTAGTGGCTGCTGCACTATCATGCGGGCAACTTCACGTCCGAAGTACTCTTCTAGAGTACGACCGTTAATTTCGATTTTGCCTTCACCGGCGGCGATGAAAACACGAGCAGTGGAAGTCTTACGACGACCAGTACCGTAATATTGTGTAGCCATGATCAGCTCCTTAAATATTCAGTTCTTGTGGTTGCTGAGCCGCATGTGGATGCTCGGCACCACCATACACTTTCAGCTTTTTGAACATAGCGCGCCCCAAAGGACCTCTAGGCAGCATACCTTTAACGGCATTCTGAATAGTACGCTCAGGAGCTTTCTCGATCAGCTTCTCGAAACTGATTGACTTAATACCACCGATGTAGCCTGTGTGGCTGTAGTACATCTTGTCAGTAGCTTTCTTGCCGGTTACGTGCACTTTAGCGGCATTGATGACTACTATGTAGTCTCCAGTGTCGACGTGTGGAGTAAACTCGGGCTTATGCTTGCCGCGCAGACGAGTTGCAATAGCTTGTGCCATACGGCCCAAAGTTTTGCCATCAGCGTCGACAATAAACCAGTCGCGTTGAACTGATTCTGGTTTAGTACTTATAGTCTTCATGTTATTCCTGCCTAATAAAAGGAGGGTCTAGCCCAGAAAATGAGCGCGGATTATACATAGCAACTACAGCGCCAGCAAGCACCAGCTGATTGTATTTTGTGCGGATAAGCCTGTGACTTAGCGGCCGGCTAACAACAGTAATTATTTGGCGCTGCAGAGAAGGCGCCCTAGATAGGGCGCGAACAATCAATACATTTCCACCCCTCCTCCGCGACCACAACAACACCTCAGCCTGTATTTAAACGGCAGCCAACTCTAAGGTTTATGTGCTCTAGCCAGATATTCATAGCTCTGCATTTCCAACAGCCGACTCACGGTGCGGTCGTACTCAAAGTTCAGCCGGCCACCGGCATAAATCTGCTGCAGCGGTACCTCCGCAGAAATAATTAACTTAACGCTTCGGTCATAAAACTCATCGACCAAATTCAAGAAGCGTCGCGCTTGGTCGTCTTTTATGCCGCCAAGTTCAGGTATATCGCTGACCAGCACCGCATGATACTCACGCGCCAACTCTATATAATCGTTTTGCGAACGCGGGCCGTCGCACAACTCAGCAAAATCAAACCAAACTACATCCTCGGCCTCGAAGCGCGCATTTATCGGACGCCCCTCAACTTGTAGCTTAACACCCTCGCGGATCTCGCCCTTGTCAGGCACTAAACTATCAAAACTTGCTTTTAAACTTTTATCGGCAGCAGCATCCAACGGATAATGATAGAGCTCCGCCTGCGCCAGCGCACGCAGACGATAATCCACACCACCGTCGACATTCACGATCTCAGTATATTGATTCAACAGGGCAATAGCGGGCAAAAAGCGAGCTCGCTGCAGACCATCTTTATATAAGCCGTCGGGAATAATATTAGAGGTAGCCACCAAGCTAACCCCGCGCTTAAACAAGCCGTCGAGTAAATTAGCCAATATCATGGCATCAGTGATGTCTGATACAAAGAATTCGTCGAAACAAATCACCACCGCCTCGGCACTCAACCGCTCGGCCACAATATCCAGCGGATTCTTTTCGCCGTCTAGGCTGCCTAGCTCTGCATGCACTCGTCGCATAAAGCGGTGAAAGTGCGTACGCATTTTGCGCTCAAACGGCAGACTCTCATAGAAATTGTCCATTAAATAGGTCTTACCTCTACCGACCCCACCCCAAAAATACAAACCTCGCTCAGGCTCGACAACCGGCTTACGCCAGCCATTTGCTAGACGCTTTAACATACCGGCTCGTTTTGCGAGATGACGTGCCAGCAGGCGGTCATATAAACCCTGCAAGTGCTCAACCGCCTTTTCCTGCGTTGAGTCATAAGTAAAATCATCGCGCTTAAGGTCTCGCTGGTAACGATCCAAAGGGGTGTTTAACAGCGCGGAACACTGTGAATTGGGCGGTTTAGCAGTCATCTTTATATCATCATGTAAATAGCAAAAATATAGAGGGATACCTATATTCGACAAAAGAAAGTGCGGCACTTTATCTTAAATGTATAATAGCTTCAAAATTAAGATTTATATTAAGGAGAATAGCGTGTTTTCACTGAGCACTTTAATTATTACTGCACTGGCCTGCACCGGTCTTGGCGCGGTTATCAGCCTTCTTGTTATGCGCAACAGCAGCCACCAGCAGAACAACCGCCAGCTACAAGACAGCCTACAGCAGGCCGAAGGCAACCTACAAGGTTACCAACAAGAAGTGAGCGATCACTTTACGAAGACTGCGGAATTAATCAATAATCTGACCCAAGACTACAAAGATGTACACGAGCACCTAGCCAACAGCGCTCTTAAATTAAGCAACGCCGAACTCAGTCGCTCCTTTATTGAAAGCGCCAACTCTCAGCTGCCGACGAGCGAGCAAGTTACCATGCACGATGAGAATTTAGAGGCACCCCGCGACTGGGCGCCAAAATCACCCGGTAAAAAAGGTGCATTGAGCGAAGATTACGGCATGGAAGAAGAACGCAAGGACATTGCAGCCAGCACGGTAGCACCTTAATAACTAAGAACTATCGCTAAAAAACCAGAGCCTTGCTCTGGTTTTTTAATTAAAGACAGAGCTTATGTCCTCTAACGCTGTAAAACCACCCCTGACTCGCAGTAGTCTAAGGAGATTACCCGGTGGCCCGTAATATACTGGCAACATATTTAAACTGGCTTGGCTGGCCCGCCGCAATAGGGACAATCGCTGCTTTATTGTTTTTATTTCTGCAACCCAAACTCCAACCACTGCTGCAAATCTCGGCCACAACTGACACCCCCTTCACCGCGGCTCAACCGCTGTCTTATGCCGATGCTGTAAAACGCGCTGCACCTGCCGTCGTCAATATATACACCCGCAAGCAACTGCCACAACGGCCAACAACCTCCCATTTAACACAACAGCAAAAGCGCAGTAATAATAGCGCCAACAACCGAAAATCGGAGCAATCTGCACTGGGTTCCGGCGTAATTGTGAGTACCCAAGGCTACCTACTCACCAATAATCATGTGATTCAAGCTGCCGATGAAATAACCGTTATATTGCATGACGGTCGAGAAGCTCGCGCGGAAGTCATCGGCATAGATACCGATACTGATCTCGCAGTATTAAAAATTCAGCTAAGCAACCTCATGGCGATTGAATTAGGCAGCCCTTCCAGCGCCCAAGTAGGTGACGTGGTTCTGGCCATCGGCAATCCTTTTGGCGTTGGGCAAACTGTCACCCAGGGCATCATTAGTGCCACTGGTCGCTACGGTTTAGGGCTCAATACCTATGAAAATTTCTTGCAAACTGATGCCGCTATTAACCCCGGTAATTCAGGCGGCGCATTAATAGATGCAAGAGGCCGACTAGTCGGCATTAACACCGCCGTGCTCGAGGAGGTCGGCATTGCATCAATCGGGATTGGCTTTGCGATTCCTGCTGATACAGCCATGAAGGCTTTAGCAGATATCGTGCAATATGGCAGCGTAGTGCGCGGCTGGCTTGGTATAGAAGCGCGCCAGATGACTCCACAACTGGCACAGTCACTCGGCATCAAAAGCAGTAACGGAGTGGTAATTACTGAGATTTATAACCGCGGTCCCGCACACATGGCAGGCTTGCTCTCGGGCGATGTGATCGTCAAAATCGACCAACAAGTTGTAGGTGATGGCCGGCTTAGCATGTACCAGATAGCTCGGCTAGAACCTGGCAACGGTGTCGCGCTTACCGTGCTGCGTCAAGGCAAGCCTATTAAAATAAATGCGGTAATAGGAACGCGGCCAGCGCCACAAAAAAAGCCCCATGAGTAAAAACTCGCACGCACTTACCTTGGTGTTCAACGGTATTTAACTTTAGCGATTTGCTTTTATTGTCAGCGACTAACACTTGCGCCCTCCCTGAGTTTCACCTCGACTTGGCATATTAACTGAGGCTTGGGTTTATTGCGTCGGGCCAAATAGACTTTTATTGGAACTTAATAGAGTCGATGACAAGCCTTGGCAGAAAAAGTAGAGCCCCAGCATTACCAGCCGCACTCTCGACCAGCTTGATTACAGGCATATCAGCCTGCTCGGCCTTATGGTTACAACCGAGCGGAACAGTGGGCATAACTAGCAGCGGGGTAAATACTTTTAGCGGCGGACCTTAGCAGCAATAGAAATAACTCTCGGAAAATAAACAAGATGATTGGAATATAAATAATACATAACTATTTTCATAGCCAAAAAAAGGCCGGTCACTGCATATCAGTTACCGGCCTTTTGCTTTGTAGATAATTTAATCGGATTTTTTGATGCGGTATTCCGCCGAGCGGGCGTGAGCTTCCAAAGTTTCGCCGCGAGCCAACACCGAGGCAATTTTACCTAATTCGGAGGCACCCTCAGCGGAGCAGTTAATAATAGAGCTGCGCTTCTGAAAGTCGTACACACCCAGCGGCGATGAGAAACGTGCGGTACCCGAGGTAGGCAGCACATGATTGGGGCCAGCGCAGTAGTCGCCCAAAGCCTCGGCAGTGAAGCGGCCCATAAAAATGGCCCCAGCGTGGCGAATACTTGGCAGTAAAGCCTCGGGGTTATCGACCGACAATTCAAGGTGCTCTGGTGCTATGCGATTAATTAGCTGCAAAGCTTCACCTAAGTCAGAGACCAAAATTAAGGCACCACGCTCTTCGATAGAGACCCGAGCAATGGCTTTGCGAGCAAGAGTTGGCAGTAGCTTGTCGATGCTAGCTTGGACTCGCTCTAAAAATTCAGCGTCGGTTGAGATCAGAATCGACTGGGCATTTTCGTCGTGTTCGGCCTGACTGAACAGATCCATCGCAATCCAATCCGGATCGGTCTTGCCATCACAGAGCACTAAAATTTCTGAGGGTCCAGCTATCATATCAATGGCGACCTCACCAAATACCGCGCGCTTAGCGGTTGCCACATAGATATTACCGGGGCCTACTATTTTATCGACCTTGGGCACCGTTTCGGTGCCATAGGCCAGCGCAGCTATGGCTTGAGCTCCGCCAATGGTAATAACTTTGTCGACCCCTGCAATGGCGGCGGCGGCGAATACCAATTCGCTGACCTCGCCCTTTGGCGTGGGCACAACCATGATTAACTCCTGCACACCTGCGACTTTTGCAGGCAGCGCATTCATTAACACAGAGGATGGATAAGACGCTTTACCGCCTGGCACGTAAAGGCCAACGCGATCCATAGGCACAACTTGCTGACCCAATACTGTGCCGCAGGGTTCGGTGTAACTCCAAGAGTCCTGTTTTTGATGCTGATGATAACTTGTCACTCGCGCAGCCGCTTGCTCTAAAGCCTGCCGCTGTTCCTGAGAAATAACCTGCAAAGCCTGCTGCAGACGCTCAGCGGGAATAACTAGCGAAGCCATAGAGGTGGCGCCAAGCTGGTCAAATCGATTGCTGTAGTCAAGTACTGCGGCGTCACCGCGGGCTTTAACGTCGTTAAGAATATCATCGACAGTGCTCGCTACAGCATGATCGGACACGGCATCCCAGGCCAGCAAATGGGACAACTGCTGTTCGAAATCGGGCTGGCTGAAGTCCAAACGCTTGATGACTGTTTTGCGAGCCTCGGTGGCGGTCATATTGATAGTCTCTGTTTAATATTTAAACATAAATAGGGCCATAATAGCTGGGCTACTCTGACCCCATTCATTTATTTATTAGCTTAAGCTTAACGCTTAGCTTCTACGGCCTTGCCGATAGCGTCGATTACCTGTTGAATCTTCGCATGCTTCATTTTCATTGAAGCCTTATTTACAATCAGGCGCGAACTGATATCGGCAATAAATTCACGCGGCTCTAAACCGTTTGCTTTGAGCGTATTACCGGTGTCAACAATATCGACTATTTCATCGGCCATATTCATAATCGGCGCCAATTCCATACCGCCGTAAAGCTTAATAATGTCGACTTGGCGGCCCTGTGCAGCGTAGTACTGCTTGGCTACATTGACGTATTTAGTAGCGACTTTGAAACGCCCTGGCGGACGAGTGCTGCCAACCACAGCAGCGGTCATTAGCTGGCAACCGGCAATTTCTAAATCGAGCGGCTCATATAAACTGTCGGCGCCATCTTCCATAAGCATGTCTTTGCCTGAAATACCCATATCAGCGGCGCCAAATTTGACGTAAGTAGGCACATCTACACCGCGCTGCACCAACAGCTGCACGCCTGCGACGGTAGTCGGGAAAATCAATTTGCGGCTCTTGCCAATATCTTCTAATGGCTCGATACCCGCCGCCGCCAATAAGGGTAACGTCTCCTTGAGAATGCGGCCTTTAGTTAAGGCAATGGTCAGTGTTTCAGTCGATAGTTTAGTCATGGCGATTCTACTTATTAACAGCCCGTTAAACCGCGATGCGACGGATAGTGCCGCCCAGCAGCTGTACTTTTTCTTCGATACACTCGTAACCGCGGTCGATATGGTAAATGCGGTCAATCAAGGTATCACCATTGGCACACAGGCCAGCTATAACCAAGCTAGCTGATGCACGCAAGTCAGTCGCCATTACCGGCGCCGCGTTTAAACGCTCGACACCGGTAATAATGGCAGTGTTGCCTTCAAGGGTTATTTGGGCACCCATGCGATTGAGCTCGTGAATCTGAATCAGACGATTTTCAAAAATAGTTTCGACCACGGTAGCGGTGCCTTTAGCCACAGCATTCATAGCGGTAAACTGGGCTTGCATATCAGTCGGAAAAGCAGGATATGGCGCAGTGCGTAGATTAACCGCTTTCGGGCGCTTACCCTTCATATCCAGTTCAATCCAGCCCTCGCCATATGTGAGCTCGGCACCGGCTTCTTCCAGCTTTAGCAGCACCGCCTCGAGGATATCCGCACGAGTGTCTTTTAAACGCACACGGCCACGAGTAGCGGCAGCGGCCACTAAATATGTACCGGTTTCGATACGATCTGGCATCACGTCATAGTGACAGCCAATCAGCTTCTCTACGCCGGTAACCACCAGCGTAGAAGTACCAATACCTTCGATCTTGGCGCCCATAGCTACCATACACAGGCATAAATCGACTACTTCCGGCTCGCGCGCGGCGTTTTCCAAAATAGTTTGACCTTCTGCCAGCACCGCTGCCATGACTAAGTTTTCGGTGCCGCCGACGGTAACCACATCCATAAAGATGTGCGCACCTTTGAGACGACCATCTGATTTTGCGCGAATGTAGCCCTCATCGACTTCGATAGTCGCACCCATAGCCTCTAGGCCTCGCAGGTGAATATCTACTGGGCGCGAGCCGATGGCGCAACCGCCAGGGAAAGACACATTGGCCTCGCCAAAGCGAGCCAGCATAGGCCCCAACACCAAAATAGAGGCGCGCATGGTTCTTACAAGTTCGTAGGGCGCGGTCAATTCGGTTAGCGCGTTAGCGTCTATCTCTACACACATTTTCTCGCCGATGGTGATACCAACACCCATGCAACGCAGCAGTGCCAGCATGGTAGTGACATCATTCAGGTGCGGCATATTGCCGATACTCATTGGGCCATCGGCCAACAGCGTGCAAGCGAGAATAGGCAGGGCTGAATTTTTAGCACCGGAGATGCGAATTTCGCCGTCGAGTGGGCCACCGCCACCGATAAGGAGCTTATCCATTAGACAGTTGATCCCATTCGGCTGGGGTAAAAGTTTTCATATTAACCGCGTGCAAAGTGCCATCAGCAATTTTATCGGCTAACACGGCATAGACAAGCTGTTGTTTTTTAACGGCACGCAAGCCTTCAAAGACAGGACTTATTACCACCAAGTTTAGGTGGCTACCATCGACGGAGACATCGACCTGGCTATCGGCAAACTCGGCCTCTAGCAGTGCTTTGATTTGCTCAGTTTGCATATTTTTACTCAATTAGAGATAGTGGCTTGGCGGTGCAATAACGACTAAACACGCATCGTTAACGAAACCTAAGGGGGCATTTTATCTGATGCCAATAAAAAGCGCATCCGACATTGCTGCGGGATGCGCTCTGTGCTGTTCATTTTAGGGCTAAATTCAGGCGTTTAAGCGTCAGGTGATAGCCACTGATCAATAACAATGTCTATGTCACCATTATTTTTCTTTACCGCCTGTTCAAACTGACTGCGAAAAGTTTTACCTAAATTGATGCCATCCATGACCACATTAATCAGCTTCCAATCACCGCTGATTTTGTTGCGGGCCATGGTATAGGCCAGTATATGGGTATCGCCGCCAGAGTCATTTACCTGCTGACGCACACTGACTCGGCGCTGGGCAGCCACGTCATTTTTTGGCGGCAACACAATAATATTTTGATCGGCATAATTAGCCATACCTCGGGCATAAGTCACTACTAAACCACGCCTAAAAGTCTGTTCAAATTGAGTCTTTTGCTCAGCCGTCGCCGCTTTGCCATAGCGCCCCATAACCACCTTAGATATAAAGTTAAAATCTACTACAGGGCTGAGCACATCATCGACTGCGGTAAAGTAGGTTTCTGGATCACTCTCCAGCAAACTGCCGCTCGCAGCTATTGCTGCCAGTAAGTCCACGGTGATCTTTTGCACTTGGTTGTGGGCTTCGCTGTTAAACACAGGTACTGCGGCAGAATCAGCATTAGTTTCGGTTGCCACAGCAACAGACTTATCGGCAACCGCCTGCGCCGTTAACGACAAAGATAGTACGGCACAGATTACTAGTAAATATTTGCTCACAGAAGATATATAACTCACACGATGAGGTAAAAATAGTAACGATAAATAATTCGACATAAAAACGACTGACGCCTCATTCCATTGATTTACTGACATATTGGGCTGCGCACTATACCATCCTCGCCCAATATTCCTATCGTACGATTTACAGTGACAGTTTATGCGTCTATTTATACTCTAAACAGCTGCACTGGACCTGAATAGCTCATTAAGGTTTAGCCCATGTTTGACTATGGCAAGCCGCGGCAGCAATCTTGGCGGGGTGTGGTGGTTTCACTTGGAGTGCCGATCGGTTTATATCGATGACAGGCAGCGTCGCCCGAACTAATACAGCCATACTAGAGACTTAATCAATGTTTGACATCCCTGTTCTATGGCAAGCCGCGGCAGCAATCTTGGCCGGTTTTGCTGGTTTAATCTGGAGTGCCGATCGATTTGTCGGCGGCAGTGCTGCCATCGCCAAAAATTTTGGCCTGTCACCACTGGTTATTGGCCTTACCATTGTCGCCTTGGGTACCTCGGCACCGGAGATGGTGGTTTCTATAAATGCCTCTCTCGAAGATTTGGGCGAGCTGGCGATTGGTAACGCGCTGGGATCAAACCTTGCTAATATCGGTATGGTGCTGGCTATTACCGCTCTAATATCACCCCTGCCCATTCAAAAGCATCTGCTTACGCGCGAGATCCCGGTTATGTTATTGGTTACCGCCGTGGCCGGTTGGTTCTTATTCGACGCCACGCTCAGTACGACCGAGGGCGTTATACTACTGGGGCTACTGCTGCCGCTAATGGGGCTAATGATTCTCAATCAGCGCAACCACCCCGACCCAGCCGAAGACAATATGGACATACCTGACATGACCACGGCGCTTGCTTTGGTGTGGTTTGTAGTTGGCTTAACCCTGCTGATCATCAGCTCTAAGGCACTGGTGTGGGGCGCTCAAGAAGTGGCGTTAAGCTTTGGTGTCAGCCCACTTATTATAGGCCTTACCGTAATTGCAATAGGTACTAGCTTACCAGAGCTTGCCGCCACAATTACCAGCGCATTGAAGGGCCATCACGATATGGCGCTGGGCAATATTATCGGTTCTAATATCTTCAACATTTTGGCGGTGATGTCTATACCGGGGCTATTTGGCCTGCCAACGATGGATGAGGTCGTGTTTTGGCGCGATTACCTATCTATGGCCGGTATTACACTGCTGCTAGTCGCCGCCATTGCTGTGGATTATTTCTTCCGCAACCGCGCAACTCAACCCCAGACTAACAATACAAGCCACGGTGTCGCTCGTCTGGGTCGACGCATAGGCTGCTTATTATTACTGGCCTATGGCGCCTACTACTATTTGCTATTTGCGCCAACCGCTGCGTAACAGGCTGGTATAATACCAAACACTATACTCTACTAAGTCAGGATTATGACCGACTCCACCTCCGAAAATCCCATGATTGCCGCCGGTTTGCGTACTGTTGAGATTGAAGCCGATGCAGTGGCGGCTCTGCAACACCGAATAGGCAGCGAGTTTTTGGCCGCCTGCAAGCTAATGATCGCCTGCCAAGGGCGAGTAATTGTTACCGGCATGGGCAAGTCAGGTCATATTGGGAAAAAAATTGCGGCCACTTTTGCCAGCACTGGCACGCCGGCTTTTTTTGTCCACCCAGGCGAAGCCAGTCACGGCGACCTCGGCATGATTACCGAACAAGATGTGGTTATCGCCATATCAAGCAGCGGCGGTTCGACAGAAGTAATCACTTTGCTGCCACTGCTAAAACGCCTAGGCACACCACTTATTGCCATGACCGGCAATCTCGACTCCCCTCTGGCGCAGCAGTCCGATACTCATTTGGATATAAGCGTTAGCAGCGAAGCCTGCCCGCTGGGACTCGCGCCAACATCTAGTACTACGGTTACATTGGTTATGGGCGACGCCCTAGCCGTTGCTCTGTTGGAAGCGCGCGGCTTTACCGCTGAGGATTTTGCCTTTTCACACCCTGGCGGAACTTTAGGACGAAAACTTCTACTTAAAGTCGAAGACATCATGCACTCGGGCGATGCAATTCCGCGAGTATTACTGAGCACCCCTATTACCGATGCGCTGATCGAGATGAGTCAGAAAGGCCTCGGTTTCACCACGGTATGTGACCCGCAAGGCGCGCTCTTAGGAGTGCTCACCGATGGCGATTTACGCCGTGGGCTCGACCAAAAAATTGATATTTACAGCGCCGTTAGTGGTGATCTTATGACCACAGAACCGCTTAACATCAATAGCCACACCTTAGCGGCAGAGGCACTCAATTTAATGGAGAACCGCAAAATAACCTCGCTAATCATCAGTGACAACAGTACGGTTATTGGCGTTTTGCACTTGCACGACATCCTTAAAGCGGGCGTTGTATAACGCTCTCTATTCAAGTTGTCAAAATAAATTCCGGATACTTACCTATGCCTCGGCTGCCACTATTAATAGTATTGTTTATTGTTAGCGCAATCATCGCGCTGTGGGAATCGCCACCGGCAATATTACAAACGCCGCCCAGCGCCAAACACGATAGCTTTCCTGTCGCCTTTATGATGGGTACCGAGACCAAAAAATACGCCCTCGACGGTCAGCT
Source organism: uncultured Cellvibrionales bacterium (assembly GCA_963933095.1). Taxonomy (GTDB): domain Bacteria; phylum Pseudomonadota; class Gammaproteobacteria; order Pseudomonadales; family Cellvibrionaceae; genus UBA1124. Next base: position 4,428 of record CAWVSV010000038.1, on the reverse strand, counting down.
GGAGTACTTATTCAAAGCCGAACGGGTTAATTACTTCGAATTTGATCAGTCTGAGCAAAACTATGCTAAAGCACTTAACCCCGTTATTACTATCCTCGGCGACGGCAGTGCACCTTGGCACATCCGCTCAGAGCATGGCCATAGCAATGACAATGGTGACAAAATTACCTTTACGGGCAATGTGGTGGTGTGGCAAATAAATGCACAACACGCTCGCACGGAACTCACCACTGAAAAATTGGTCGTAATACCCAGCCGCGAATACGCCCAAACAGAGAAAGCTGTTAGGCTTATAACTGTCGATAGCACAACCACCGCCGTAGGTATGAAAGCCTTCTTTAAACAAGACCGTCTGCTGCTGTTGTCGCAGGTACAAAGCACTATTCAGCGCGCCACCGGTCAGCACGCTACAAGGAACAAACATGATAAAAATTAACCCTAGCTGCATTAAATTGCGTTTACTTATCGGCGTCGGCGTACTACTGACCGCGGCCATTAGTTTTAATGCATCGGCACTGCCAGGTGATCGCGAGCAACCGATTCACATCGACGCTGATAGCGCCGAGCGCAATGAAAAACTCGGCACTACCGTCTATACCGGCGCAGTTAAAATGAATCAGGGTTCCCTGCGTATTTTGGCCGATATTATCACTGTCTACAGCAGCGATGTAGGCGTTGAGCGAATTATCGCCACAGGCCTTCCAGCTGATCTGCAGCAGCGCCCGAGTCTGGATAAAGAAATTATTATCGCCCGCGGCAACACCATCACTTATAAACTCGTCGACGAGCAAATTGTCATTATCGATAACGCTTTTCTCGAGCAGGACGGTTCAACGACTAAAGCCAAGCGTATCGACTATGACGTAACCAACGCCACCGCCAAAACGTCGGGTAATGAACGCGTTAAAATGGTGATTCAGCCGCAAAAGAAGACAGATCCGGAAAGCCCATAATGGCCACATTGAGTGCAGGCCATTTGGCTAAAAGCTATAACGGCCGAGCCGTTGTTATCGATGTCTCTATCTCTGTCGACAGCGGCCAGATTGTGGGTTTACTGGGTCCAAATGGCGCCGGTAAAACCACCTGTTTTTATATGATTGCCGGCCTAGTTGCGGCCGATAGAGGCCAAATTGAAATCGATAACACCGACCTAACCGCAATGCCGATGCACCGTCGCGCGCGCGCGGGTATTGGTTACCTGCCGCAGGAAGCCTCTGTCTTTCGCAAGCTCACGGTGAAAGATAATATAATGGCCATACTGGAGACCCGCTCCGAGTTATCGCGCAAGCAGCGGCTCGACAAAATGGATGGCCTACTGCGCGAATTCAACATCACTCATATTAAAGACAGTATGGGCATGGCGCTGTCCGGTGGCGAACGGCGCCGGGTGGAAATTGCCCGCGCCTTAGCCACTGAACCCAAATTTATTCTACTCGACGAACCCTTTGCCGGTGTCGATCCGATATCAGTAGGCGACATCAAACAGATTATCGAACATTTAAAAGAACGCGGTATTGGCGTACTTATCACCGATCATAACGTGCGCGAAACCCTAGATATTTGCGAGAAGGCCTACATTGTAAGTGAGGGTCATATCATCGCTGAGGGTAATGCTAAGGCTGTACTTAACAATCAAAAAGTTAAAGATGTGTACTTGGGCCAGCAATTTACCCTTTAAATGCGAGATCATAGACGCCAAGCTAAGACACAGCTTTTGAACACGGCACTGCTGGCCCCAGCCAAACCCCACAACCGCGATTTAGGAATGAACACTGCTTTATTTATAGCTCTATTCTATTGCCTCTCCCTCTATGCACAACTACACTCAGAGTATTGAAATTTACAACAACCGCCTCATGAATTGACGAGCGCTAATTTTACCGCTCGAAAACTGAGCTAAATTAACGGGTAATTCAAACGCTATGAAGCAATCGCTGCAACTGAAGCTCGGTCAGCAGCTGACCATGACCCCACAATTGCAGCAGGCGATTCGCCTACTGCAATTATCGACTCTAGACTTGCAGCAAGAAATTCAACAGGCGCTGGAGTCTAACCCCATGCTGGAAGTCACTGACGACACCAGTGGTGATGCTGATGGTGAAACCCCAGTCAATAGTGCGGCGCCAGAACCAATCAACACCGACAATTCAGCCGACACGTCTAAAGTATCCACAGCAGCCGAGAACTCTAGCAACGAATCCAGTACTGATTCATCTAGCGACTCTGTCGGCGCTGAAGTTGATGCTGATTGGAGTGAAAGTATCCCCACCGATTTGCCCGTCGATACCAGCTGGGACGATGTCTACCAACCGTCCACGCCGGCTAGTTCAGCTCCGACCGGTGACAATAACGATTTTGAATCCCGCCGCAGCAATGACGAATCCATTAATGACCAGCTGTTGTGGCAGCTAAATTTGACACCTATGTCAGACCGCGACCGCGCCATTGCCATCACCTTAATTGACGCGGTAGAAAGTAATGGTTTTTTATCGACCTCTATCGATGATATATACGAGGGTCTAAGCGAGCAGCTAGATGATCTGGAGCAAGATGAAGTCGTCGCTGTGCAGCATTTACTACAGCAGTTCGAACCTATTGGCGTCGCCAGTCAAAACCTGAGCGAATGCCTGTTAGTACAGCTGCACCAGTATCCGAAGGATACACCTCATCTTGCCGCCGCCAAGCTTATTGTCAAGCAGCATCTAAACCTGCTGGGCAACAGAGATTACCGCACCCTAATGCGCAAAAGCCGCTTAAAAGAGGCGGAGTTGGGCCAAGTGGTTCAGCTGATTCAAGGCCTCAACCCAAGCCCTGGTGACTCAGTCGCATCTGGCAATACCCAATATATAGTTCCAGATGTATTTGTCGACAAGCGTGAGGGCCACTGGGCTGTAGAGTTAAACCCCGACATAGCGCCGCGCCTGCGCATCAATAACGACTACGCATCACTGGTTAAACGCGCCGATGCCAGCGCTGACAACACCTTCTTACGCGAGAATTTACAAGAAGCTCAGTGGTTTTTAAAAAGCCTACACAGCCGCAATGAGACTTTACTGAAAGTAGCAACCTGTATCGTTGAGAAACAACGCGGTTTTCTCGAGTATGGCGACGAGGCGATGAAACCACTGGTACTGCATGATATTGCCGATATTGTTGGCATGCACGAATCCACTATTTCACGAGTAACTACGCAAAAGTTCATGCACACACCACAGGGAATTTTTGAGCTCAAATATTTTTTCTCCAGCCACGTGGCCACAGACTCTGGCGGGGAGTGTTCATCCACCGCCATACGCGCCATTATTAAAAAATTAGTGGCCGCTGAAAATCAACAAAAACCGCTTAGCGACAACAAAATCACCGCACTATTAGCGGAACAGGGCATAAAAGTGGCGCGCCGAACCATTGCAAAATATCGCGAGGCCATGAACATAGCGCCGTCAAATGAGCGTAAACGACTGCTTTAAATCCAGGACAGTACAGATGTCACGGTTTCCAATTAGGGCCTGCGGCAATTAATAGATGATATATTTACCAAGAATTGGCAACTGCCAACATTTTAACTCGACGAGGAAGTGCTTATGCAAATCAATATTAGCGGTCAACATGTGGACATTACCCCCGCGATTAAAGACTACGTAGCCGACAAGTTTGATAAACTCAATCGGCATAACGACCGTATCACTAGTACCCAAGTCACCCTATCCGTTGATAAACTACTGCAAAAAGTCGAAGCCTCTATGCATGTAAGCGGCAAAGACCTATTTGCCGAATCGCAGTCTTCAGAAAACCTTTTCATCGCCATCGATCAACTCGCGGATAAGCTTGACCGCCAACTGATTAAACACAAAGAAAAACTACGAAATCATCGCTGATTCATGCAAATAGAAACTCTATTAACTCCCCGTCGCACTCGCTGCGGCCTTGAGGGAGGCAGTAAAAAACGTGCACTCGAACTGCTCGCAAACACCATTGCCGAGGATATTCCGACTATTAATGCCGATGATCTATTTCGTCGCTTAGTCAATCGTGAGCGCTTAGGTTCGACCGGTTTAGGCAAGGGTATCGCCATTCCACACTGCCGTATCGACAATTGCACAGGACCTATCGGCGCGATGATTACGCTCGCACACCCGATCGACTTTGACGCCATAGACGGCGAACCGGTGAGTGTTTTATTCGCATTGTTAGTGCCTGAAGACGCCCATGACGACCATCTCAAAGCACTGGCAACATTGGCCAATGCGTTTAATGACCGAGAGTTTCGCCAGCGATTAAAGCAATCCGATTCTGACGATGCGCTTTACAACATCATTATTCAGACTCCAGAAATTGCCTAACTAGGCAGTATTTGTCTCCATTTAATCCCCCATTACAAGGCGCTTCATTGCCATGAAAATGTTTAGTATCAGCTCTGGCTCCGGCAAA
>CAWVSV010000037.1:0-22837 GCA_963933095.1 uncultured Cellvibrionales bacterium | reverse complement strand
GGTAAACACTCGGGTAAACAACAAAGTTTGGGGCAAGCAGCCGAGTCAGAACAATATTTAAAGGATAAAGAATTACATAAAAAATTGGCAGAGCGTAAATTAAAGATCAATAATGATCACCCTACTTTCACTCCCAGTGATATCGATAGCGGCCATATACTGTTGGAAGAATCATACCAAGCAGAGGAACTGGACTCGCTCAATGCCTCCGAAAATATCCATAATGACGCCGATAGTGATACCATTTGGCAGGCTAATATCTACGCCGCATACGGGCAGCACGACAGAGCGGAAAAATTGCTCGACCAAGGACTTTCGGATTCACCCGACAGTGTTGCCTTAATGCTGGCACTACTCGATATCTATGCTCGCAGTAGTCAGTACGATCAATTTGAATTGCTGTGTAAAAATATTCCACAAGATCAGGATAGCACTCGTAACTCTATTGCCGAGTGGCGTAAGCAGTTCAATATAGTGCCAAAAACCCCTAATGTTTAAGGTAGCGCTCATCTGAAAAGAATTAATTGCGTCTATGCTATAATAATAAGCTGCCAATCTTTATTATCGAGTAGCTTAAATGGGCAAGTTAAAAAATGCTTTGTCACTATATTCGTTAAAAGTACTGTTCATATTCATATTCATTTTGCTCAGTACTTTAACCGCAGCCGTTCAGGCTGTCGAACTTGATTTTGAACATCTTAATTACCCCAATAAACAGCGCCAAAGTTACCCGATATTGCTACTAGACTTGGCCCTGCGTGCCAGCGGTAAAACCTATGTTCTCACCCCCAGCGCCAATGACTATGAACAAAAGCGCGCGCTGACAGACCTGGCTTCGAATAAGTTTCTTGATGTCAGTTGGAGCATGACCTCCATTGATCGTGAATCCATGCTGTTGCCTATCCGTATACCAATTTTTAAGGGCTTAATCGGCTGGCGCATACCACTGGTTAACTCTAAATCTAGCGATCTGTTTTTAAACAGTCAGTCAAAAAAAGACATACAACTTTTAAAAGCGGGTCAAATGCACGACTGGCCAGACACCCGTATATTGGAATGGAACGGTATAACTATGTTTCGCTCTAGCAGCTACGCAGGACTTTTCAAGATGCTGGCTATGGATCGTATAGACTACTTTCCGCGTTCGGTTATTGAGGTTTGGCGTGAGTATGAAGCCAATAAAAGTATGCAAATCAAAGTCGACGAGAACATACTGATCTATTACCCGACCGCATTTTATTATTTCGTCAATAAAAATCGACCCGAATTGGCTCGTGCAATTGAGAGTGGTCTGGAAACTATGATTAATGATGGTCGTTTCGACGAGTTATTTATGCGCTATCATAAAGGATATATTGAAGCGGCAAATTTAGACAAACGAACGTTAATTGTACTTAAAAACATACTACTGCCGCCTAAGACACCAATAAACCGGCCGGAGCTTTGGTACAAACCGAAAATTGACCCGATAAACGCTAGTACTGACCTCAGTCAGGATTAAAAATCTAGCATCAAAGTGTACTGCCGAGATACCTCACCTTGGCTCAACTGCAGAGATAAAGTAAACGCTACATAAGGCTCTGCAAGATTGTTGTCCGTGGTCGCCAATACCACCAGCTGCCCTTTAACGTTGTATTGCACTTCAAATTGGTAGCGAACATTGCTTTCGATACTACCAATGCCCGACTGTCGTAACTGTTTCACCTGTATATCATCTGGCGTCAGGTCCCCAGCATCGATAATCGGAATTTCCGCGTCTAGTGGCTGCCCTAAAGATGACAATAAACGAGCATCGCCTAGACCAACAGCCAGTACAGAAGAAGATAAGAACAGTGTGACGAGTAGTAAATTTGCCTGGAAAACATATTTCATAATACTACCTAATTAAATATCTGATTCAAACTGGCCACAACAATCAACGGACAAGCGCTTTTTTCTATTATACGTTCAAAAAAATCCCAAGTTCACTAATCACAAACGCATTACTAACTGTAATCATTCAGCGGTAACTGCTGGTGCCACTCAATCTACTCAACCAGCTTAGCAGACTCAATACTGACAGCCTCTACGGCTTTGATCACTAGGTACAGTTTATGACTGTAATATACCAATAAAGGCAATAAAGGCACCTTTTTAGGTGCCTTTATGTGACATACAACCGCATAAATAAAATAGTGTAGTGGCCAAAAAACTCGGCTTAAGATTAAACCTCTGGGCGCATAGCCGGGAATAAGAGTACATCACGTATTGAAGGTTGATCAGTCAACATCATCACTAAGCGATCAATACCAATACCCTGCCCCGCTGTTGGCGGCATACCGTATTCCAGAGCACGAATATAGTCAGCGTCGTAATGCATGGCTTCGTTATCACCGGCATCTTTTTCTTCCACCTGAGCAGAAAAGCGCTCTGCCTGGTCTTCGGCATCGTTGAGTTCAGAGAAACCATTAGCAATTTCGCGGCCGCCGACGAAAAACTCGAAACGGTCGGTGACAAACGGGTTGTCATCATTGCGACGTGCCAATGGCGAGACTTCTGTTGGGTACTGGGTAATAAAGGTCGGATCGATCAAACGATGCTCGACGGTCTTATCGAAAATTTCTATCTGAATCTTACCGAGACCGTAGGAATCCTTCAGACGTACATCCAACGTCGAAGCTAGGGCACGAGCGCTGTCGATATTGTCGATGTCAGAGGCTTTAACATCAGGGTTATACTGCAGAATAGAATCGAACACAGACAGACGCACAAATGGCTTAGTAAAGTCGTAGGTCACCTCGCTGGTCACCTCACCTTCGGCGTTCTTTTCTGTAGCTTTGATCAAAGTGGTACCGAGCACTTCTTCGCAAATCTTGCGTAGCATGTCTTCGGTCAGATTCATCAGGTCATTGTAATCGGCATAGGCTTGATAGAACTCAAGCATGGTGAACTCGGGGTTGTGACGAGTCGACAAACCCTCGTTACGAAAATTGCGGTTAATCTCGTACACGCGATCGAAACCACCGACGACCAAACGCTTCAAATACAGCTCTGGTGCTATACGCAAATACATGTCGATGTCCAGCGCATTATGGTGAGTGACAAACGGACGCGCAGTGGCGCCACCGGGAATCGCCTGCAACATAGGGGTTTCAACTTCGAGAAAGTCGTTACCATTTAAGTAATTGCGGATAAACTGCACGATCTTTGTGCGCATCACAAAAGTATCGCGTACTTCTGGATTGGTAATCAGATCTACATAACGCTGGCGGTAACGCATTTCCTGATCGTTTAAGCCGTGGAATTTATCCGGCAGCGGACGCAACGACTTAGTCAGCAGTACGTATTCATCTAGCTGCACGTACAGGTCGCCTTTACCTGATTTGTGCAGTTCGCCTTTCACGCCGACGATATCACCCAAATCCAGACTCTTGGCGAAAGGACGCGCGGCTTTGGTTACATATAACTGAATGGTACCGGCGACATCCTGAATAGCGAGAAAGGCACCACGGTTGCGAATCACACGGCCGGCGACGCTAACGATATTATTTTCTTCTTCTAATGCCGGCTTTTCTTTATCACCATACAGGTCTTTCAGTTGTTGGCTTTTGTGCTCAGGGCGAAAATTGTTTGGAAAAGCAGTGCCCTGCTCTTCGCGCGCTTTCTCACGCAGACCGGCCAGTTTGGCTCGGCGCTCCGCGATGAGTTTATTTTCGTCTTGTTGTACCGGCTGCTTGTCGTTAGTCATAATCATCTACACGCTTAAATGTTAAATATCGTTGCTGGCGTGTGCCGCTTAATCAAGCAGCACCACACAATTTTATAGGCCTGCTTTTAGGCTGGCCACAATAAACTGGTCCAAATCACCGTCAAGTACGGCACCACAGTTACTGGTTTGAACATTCGTTCTTAAATCTTTAATACGCTGATCATCCAATACGTAAGAGCGAATTTGGCTGCCCCAACCGATGTCAGCTTTATTATCTTCCATCTCCTGCTTATCGGCATTGCGCTTCATCATCTCTTGCTCATAAATACGAGCGCGCAACATCTTCCAAGCTTGATCACGGTTTTTATGCTGCGAGCGCTGGCTCTGGCACTCGGCCACGATACCGGTAGGTACGTGCGTTAAACGCACCGCCGAATCCGTTTTGTTGACGTGCTGACCACCGGCACCGGAGGCACGGTAGGTATCGGTACGAACATCGCTAGGATTAATATCAATCTCGATATTGTCATCGATCTCAGGAGATACAAACACCGAACTAAATGAGGTATGACGACGGCCGCCGGAGTCAAACGGGGACTTTCGTACCAAGCGATGAACACCGGTTTCGGTGCGCAGCCAGCCAAAAGCATATTCACCTTCAAAACGAATAGTAGCGCTCTTGATACCGGCCACATCGCCAGAAGAGGCCTCCTCTAGTGTTGTTTTAAAGCCCTTGGAATCACCCCAACGCAAATACATACGTAAGGTCATTTCGGCCCAGTCCTGAGCCTCGGTGCCGCCGGAACCCGACTGAATCTCTAAAAAGGCGTTATTGGGGTCCATCTCGTGTGAAAACATACGACGAAATTCTAATTTCGCTAAATGGGCATCGAGTTCGACAACTTCAGTTTCAACCTCGGCCACGGTATCTTCATCGCCTTCATCAACCGCCATATCGAGAAGATCGCGACAATCGGCGACACCAGAATCCAAGTCATCAATAGTCTTAACAACCGCCTCTAAGCTTGAGCGCTCTCGACCCAGCTCCTGCGCACGATTAGGATCATCCCATACAGAGGGCTCAGCCAATTCCAACTCAACTTCGGTAAGACGCTCTTTCTTGGCATCGTAGTCGAGGTAGTTGCGCAAAGTATCGGTGCGCGCATACAAATCTTTGAGGCTATTAAGTAGCGGATTGATTTCCATGGAGCGGGTGTGCCTGTGTAAAAATGTCAGGGTAAAATCAGGCCGCGATTCTACCTCAATAAGCGCTTGCGTTCTAGACGCTATCAAGGGTCAGCATCAGCCCCAATTATTCAAAATAAGTGCAAACCCAACCAACTAAGACACCCGCGCCAAAAAGAAAAAACAGCAACATTCCAACTCGTCATAGTGCTCGTAACTCAAACAGTACAACCACCTCGGCCACCGAGACACTCAGCCCATAGTATTTAATATCAAGGCAATGGCTACAACCTGTGGCACAGTAACCAGAGGCAAAAACAAAGCAATTTTCCAGCTTTTCATGGTGTCTTTTATCACCATTACCTCGGTGTAATCGGTGGCAACTCCGGTCATCAAAAAGGCAAAGCTATTGCCAGGCGCTTTAGCTCGAGTCATTAAGTCGGCCGCTATGGGTGTCGAACCCTCGGAACAGACTTCGATAATCGTCGCCGCAAGCAGTGTCAGTGCCAAACCTATAACGGTGGGGCCAAAGTAATCCTGAAAATTATCCAGCGAAACAAACCCGCGAATAGCCGCCGCCAACAAAATGCCGAACAGCAACCAGCGCACCACTATGCGCGAGCCTTGCACACCTTCCCACAACACGCCTTTGACCCAGGTCTTATTCACTGTAGTTTTCGCCCACGCTGCTTTCGCCTCAGGCCAAAATTTGAAGCCCTCGGGCAGCCCCTGTTGTTCAACCCCCCCCGGCAAAATATTTCGCGCCACCAGACAATCAAAGATCAAACCTGAGATAACACCAATACCCATCGACAGAGCAATGAACGCCAGCGTCCAAGGCAGACCAATCAAAGCAAACATAATGAGTGTCAGTGACAGTGAGTTCCATGGGCTAGCGATCAAAAAAGCCATTACCTGGCCGAGACTGGCCCCCTTTTGGTACAGTTTCATACCCACCATCAAAATGCCATGACTGCACAAGTCCATCAGCACCCCGGCTGCTGTAGCTCGTAAAATGCCTTTAAAGCTACCACCACGGCCAAGAATGGCGACAATAAAGTGTTGCGGTATACGTCCAATCAAACCGACAAACAAGGCCGCCAATACCACGCTCCACCACATAGTATTGAACAGCTCGACAGCGGCGAGCGACATAGTAGCAAGCCAATTCGGCGGAGCCCAATTCACCGCAGGTGCCAAAAAATACAAAACATAGAGCAGCGCAACACCCGTTAAACTGCCCCAGAGCAATTTATCCAGCGACCGCTTCGTACCACAGCAACTTGAGTTTGAATCCATCGGCTTAGGATCGGGCTTAACTTTTGGCGAACAACAATCACTCACAATCGGCCTCCAGCTGGCTTATTTTCCTTATTAGTCCCTGCCAAAGTGTCAATAATGGCGCAGTGCGGGCTTTCGTCACCGGCACAGAGCTGAGCCATCGCCAGTAGATTTTTCCGTTCCATCTGCAAGCGGGTGATCTCTTCATCCACAGTCCTCACCTTCTGCATCACTAGCTTTTTCACATGGGCGCTCTGACGCTGGGGGTCATGAAAGTGCGCCAGCAATTCTCGACACTCGTTCAAACTAAAACCATTACTGCGGGCGCGTTGCACAAAACGCAGCTGAGTAATTTCAAGCTCGCCATATTCTCTGTAGCCATTATTGGCGCGCTGCGCCGGCTGCAACAGCCCAATACTCTCGTAATGGCGCAACGCTTTTGCGGTTAAACCCACCGCCTTGGCAGCCTGACTAATATTCACAATATGAACCTCAGTTAGATGACTTTACTCTGGCACTATAAAACCTTACCTCAAGGCAAAGTCAACAGTAACGTACAATTATTATTAGCTCTGATTAAGCTATTAGACAATCAATTACGTAACAATTAACGACATAAGCACTCTACTTATTAACTCAAAAACTAAACGAGACCCTTATGAGCACAGCAACATCAAAAGCTTGCCAGCTTTATTCTGGCTTAGCTAAAAAGCTCAAACACCTTGATGGTCTGCCAGCACTGGCCTTGCGCCTCTACCTTATTCCGGTGTTCTGGATGGCAGGCATGAATAAACTCAACAGCTTTGAAGACACCGTCGCTTGGTTTGGTAATCCTGATTGGGGCCTAGGACTGCCACTGCCTTGGCTGATGACTTTATTAGCCACCGCCGCGGAACTCGGCGGCGCCATTTTACTAACACTGGGCTTGGCCACACGCTGGCTTAGTATCCCACTGATTTTCACCATGCTGGTTGCCATCGGCAGTGTTCACTGGGATAACGGCTGGCAGGCGATCGCTGATCCCTCGGCGCCCTTTGCCAATGAACGGGTAATAGAGTCGCGGGAAAAACGTGAGATAGGCCGCAACATTTTGCGCGAGCACGGCAATTATGACTGGCTGTCATCGTCAGGCAAGTTTGTCATTCTTAATAACGGTATAGAGTTTGCTGCCACCTACCTGATTATGCTAATGGCGTTAATCGTTCTCGGCGGCGGCCGCTATGTAAGTATGGATTTCTATATAAAAATGTGGAATCAACGTCGATACAATGAGAACAGCGGTAAAAATTAGTATTGCCGCACTTGGTACAACGGCCACTTCTAAAAACTAATTTTTACATCAGTGCTATCAGCACCAAAACATACAGTGTTTTTCTAACGCCAGACCAGTGCCATTAATAAATTTACTACGCTGTCATAGTAAACTAACCGCACTGGAGATTTTCAAATATACAATTTAGAGAATATTCATATCCCAATCGCCACCATCAACCGCGTCAACAACCTCGCCGATCCGCCAAAATGGCAGTCCCTTTTTTTCTAACGCTGTCAATTCTGTAGGCTCAAGCCCCACCAATAGCCCGCCACTAGTTTGCGGATCGAACAACAACGCAAAGCGCGGGTCTGCGGCCACATCTGCCGCAATCGACAGCGCCTTTAAAGCTTTGGCATTTTGCTTATAGAGCGAACTTGTCACCCCCGCTTCAGACAGTTGCTGGGCACCTTCTAAAAAAGGTATATCAGCCAGATAAATATCAGCTGTTACTGCGCTAGCGCGCAGCATCTCACATAGGTGGCCAACTAGACCGAATCCGGTAACGTCAGTGCAGGCACTAACATCAAGCTCACTAAATACGGCCGCAGCTAGGGCATTGCTCTGCAACATATTATCAATGGCGCCGTTTACCCAATTTCCCTGAGCTTGAACCACAGCGCTAGCCATATGTGCCGCCAGAATCACCCCTGTACCCAAAGGCTTGGTTAACACCAACTGATCGCCGACTCTCAAACCACCCTTATCCGTTGCGGCCTGCTGCGTCATGTACTCTGCGTTTACCACCAACCCCACCGACAAATCTGCGCCTTCGGCAGTGTGACCGCCAATTAATTTACAGTCGTGTCGCTGAAGCTCTTCCAGTACACCGCGCATCAGCGCAGTCATTTCACGCCCCTGCTGCAGGTCTCCAGCATAAGGCATATTCAATAATAACTGACTACTAGTAGGGTTGGCATTCATAGCGAAGGCATCGCTTAGCGCATGTAGCGTAGCGATACGACCAAACAGATAAGGATCATCTATGGGCGCTTTAATCTGATCGACACTTTGAATTAGGGTGCGAGAACCCAGTATCACTGTAGCCGCGTCCTCCGGCTCAAATTCACGCTGCCCGGTCACCTCAGTTAATACCTGCTGTAAAATATCAGTGCCCACTTTGCCACCACAACCAGCACAGCGCATCTCGGGGTTGATCTCTTGGTCCTGCTCATTAAGGGGAATTAGACGTCGATCGACTGCCTCGGTGTTAGCCATAGTCGCAACCGGCAAGTCCGACAGCATCGCCATAAATCGGCGATCGATCTTATCTTTCCAACGCCACAACACGCTCTGACATGATTGCTGGCTTAACGATAAATTGCCACGATTGGCCAGGGCTTTTTTGCCGCCAAGAGATAGAAGACTGAGAAAGTTCTGTTGCGGTTTAAAGGGTTTTAACGGTTGCTGTAACAGCGCTCGTTTTAAGTTCGCCAGCAATACCGGTGCCTGACGCACCGCATAAACGCCCGCCTTACTTCGCGGTGTATCGACCATAGCGGCAATGTCACCAACGGCAAAAATATCAGCGTGGGAAAGCGACTGCAAACTGCGCCGCACCTTAACGAAACCGCGCTCATCGCAATCCAAACCGGCATCGAACAACCAGCTGGCAGCTATTGCCTGAGTGCAGAAAAACACCTCGTCAAACTCACACTGCTGCCCCGTGGTAGAAGTCATACAGCCTGAGGTCACCTGCGCAACATCAAAATTCTCTAACAACTGAACACCAGCAGCAGCCAACTCGGTTTTCACCATTCGACTCACGGCATCGGTATAACCCGCCAATAATTTGCTGTTGCGTAACACTAAAGTAATCTCGCTCGGCAGAGACTCTGCGCGCAAGCGTTCGGCCAGTGCTAACACCACCTCAATACCACCGGCGCCACCACCGACTACCGCTATGGCCAAGGGTTGTTGGGCATCTCGGCAACGTTTTAGCAGCGCTTGGTAGCGCGGGTAAAACAGACTGATCGGTTTCACCGCTTGAGCGAACTCAGCCACACCCGGCACCGACAAATCTGGAGTCGAACCTATATCGAGGGAGAGCAAGTCGTAGCTGAGAAAGTCGCGATCAGTTAAAGACACCGTTTTCGCAGTCGAATTGATCGAATCTACCCGGCTTTCTATAAACCTAACCCCGGCCCAGCGACACAGCTTGCGCAGATCGATATGTATATCGTCGGGAGAATAGTGACCGGCCAATAGCCCCGGCAACATGCCAGAATATGGCGTGCGCCAACTGGGACTGACTAAAATAAGCTGCACCCCAAAAAGAGGATTCATGCCCCACATTTTTATCAACAGCGCATGGGCATGACCACCACCCACCAGGATAATTTGTTTAAAATTAGCAGTTTGCATTGTGTGTGTGCCTAAAGAGGTGCGCTAACAGCAAGCGGTTAAACGGGGCGATGTTTGTTGGCGCAGCCCCTGCCTCAACCTTCGCGCTAAGTACTCTGCCAGTATATTCAACAGCGCCGACACCACAATCAATAACATGGCGCGATCGAAGCGGAACTCTTCGAAAGCAGAGTCGATATAAAAACCTAGCGTAGGAATACCAATCATGCCTAATATCGCAGTCTCACGCAGCATCACTTCCCAGCGATAGAGAGTAAACGCGAGAAATTGGCCATAAATGCGCGGCAAAAATTCATAATAATAGCGCCCAAGCGACGCCCGCATCCCGCCATCTTGCACATCCACGCGCAGGGAAATTTCGTTGCTGTAACGGCCCAATAAGTGCCCGAGAATAGCGCCGTTGTGCAAACCAATGGCTAAAATGCCCGGCAGCAGAGACGGGCCAAAAAAAATTAAGCCTAAAAATGCCAACAGCATTTCGGGCAGAGAGCGCAGCACTACTAAAATAAAGTGCCCCGGTATTCGCAGTGGTCCGAAGCGCACAAAGGCCCGACTGATCAGCGGGAAAGCCGCCAGCGCGACTAGCATCGACAAGAGTAACGCTAGCTGACTCAATACCAGTGTGTAGGCCAAACCCTGGGCAATTTGCTGCTGCCACATCATTAGCAGCCAAGCGCCAAACTGGTCCCAGCGCCCCGTCGCGATTGAAGCCGGAACCGTATCCTGCATTAACTGCAGCAACAGGGTCATTTGAAAATCTATCGCGGGCACCGGTGGTAAATAAATAAATGACAAGAGTAACAGCGGCCAGAATAACATCGGTTTAGCCCACCAATTGATCGTCAGCACCAGCGCAACAATCATCATCAGTATGGCCATGACTTCGGGGTATTGCCCCATTTTCACATAGCTTTCTAATAAAAAACCCAGCGTCGGCAACCCGACAAAACCTAGCACGACACTGGCTCGCAGCGCACATTCCAAACGGTAGCGAAAATAACTGCACAGCCGCGGCCACGCCTGCACCAAGGTGCTGAATATAAAGCGGCTTAAATGAGAACCCGATAGTGAGTCATAGGCACTGGTAGAAGTCTCTTCAAATATTTCGGCGTACACGCGCGCAAAGGTGGCACTGTAGGGAATCGCCAAGGCCAACAACCCAGTCAAAGCCGACAGGCCGCAAATCTGTAATATAATTAGTGCCCAAAACAACTCGTGTACCGAACGCAACAGCGCCAATAGAGGCGCCACTCCCGGCAGACGATAACAGTGCGCCAGCACAAACCCCAGCAGTGCAGCAATCGTCACCGCCTGCAGCGCAAACGCGACGGTATGCGCTAGCGCCGACCATAATCCATCTATCAAAAAATCCGCTGCCATTAGCCCCGCCAACATTGCCTGCAACTCATGCCCAGGTTCCGTATTGGCAAGCTCTATATCCAGCCACGGCAGACACAGCAGCGCCGTTAATGCCAGCAGTACAAAACTCTGCCACTGGCGTTTGGCGGTGGTAGTAAATACAGGAACTTGATCGAGCTTAGGTAAACTCACCGCGCTATCACTGTGACTTTACAGCGTGCGATTGATGATGCCGAAACAACTGCGCCAAGTGTTGGGCATCAATATCACCGGCGGCACTATCCACCACCACACCACTGTCGCTCAAACCGATAATTCGATCGCAGCACTCTAGCGCCAAATCGAGATCGTGCAACACAAACACACAGGTCTGGGCGTGCGCGGCAATATGCTTTAACACCTGCGGCCGCTGGAATTCATCCAGCGCCGATACCGGCTCATCCCCTAGAAAAATCGACTTTTTCTGAATGAGTGCACGGGCAATATTTACCCGCTGCTGCTGGCCACCCGATAGCTGATCAAGTGAGCGTGACAATTGATCAGCTATTCCCAGTGGCTCGGCCACAGCAGCCACCTTCTGCCACTCGAGTGAACTCGGCTTAATAAGTTGGCGCAAGCTGTAGAAAAAGCTGTGCTGGTCGAGGGTACCGGCGTAGATATTGTGAAAGCTAGAGAGCGCAGGAACCAAACCTGGGTCCTGTGGGCACCAAGCCACTTGCTTGGGCTTTAGCGAACGCAAATGAGTAAGCAATGTCGTTTTACCGACACCACTTTCACCAATCAGCGCGACTGTCTCGCCCGCGGCAATCTCTAAATTGAGCCCGCTAAAAACGGGCCCGCGCGCACGATCACTTTTAGAGCCAGACTTGGCATCGCAGTAGGACAGAGATAAGTCTGACACTGAAAACATAGTAAGCTCGCGCGCCTAAAAATCTAAACGCTACTTAGCGTCAAGTAAACCGATGGACTCACCCACCTTTTCAATGGTGTCGTAATCAGCATTAGTGGCGGGAATAAAGCTGGCACGCGGGAATGCTTGCAGCAAATTTTCATCCTTCATACCCAGCAAAGCCTGCTGCACGTTGGCAGAAAAGCCCTCACCAAAGCCAGCATCCAGCTCAGCGCGCAGAGTCCACTGATAATCCGGGTAGCCCGGCGTGGTCCAAATTACCGCCACTTTACTCGGATCAACCTTGCCCTCAGCCAGCGCGCGCTCCCACACTTTGTAGTTAACGGCGCCAAGATCGTAGGCTCCAGACTGCACCAGAGCGATGGTACGACTGTGGTCGCCAGAAAAGCCAACCCGCTTGAAGGTATCTGCTGGTAATTTAGCGTAATGTTCACGCAGGAAAAACTCCGGCATTAGGCGACCAGAAGTGGAACCCTTTGAACCAAAAGTAAAGGTTTTATCTGCGACTGCCGCGGGCAGTGTATCGGCCGCCTTTAGCCCGGTTTTGCTGTTAGCTATAATATAACTCTTGAACGACGGATCCTCAAAACCCTGAGCGATAGCTTGACTGCCCGGCACCAGGCGACGCGCCTGAACACCAGAGAGGCCACCAAACCAGGCCAACTGCACTTGGTTGTTGCGAAACGCAGCGACGGCTGCGCTGTAGCTTTTCACTGGCACGTAGTTAACGTCAACGCCCAGTTCTTTTGACAAATAATCCGCCACTTGATCGAAGCGCAGTTTTAACTGGGTTTCATCTTGGTCGGGGATGGCGGTGAAGGTAAAGGTTTTTAAGTCATCTGCGGCAACAGCCGAGAATGAAAAAGAAAGTGAAAGAGATAGTAGTAGCGCGCAAGCGCCCGCGAAGAGCTTGATCATATTAAATGCCTTAACCGTTCAATGGGGTTAAATTGGTGCCTAAATCGGCGGCTTATTTGATTGTTGCAGAGACGAGACCTTTGAGGGTCTGAAACTGGTGGCGCATTATGCCTGACTGGGAGGGCTTAGTCTAAACGCAGTCTTATGGATAAAGTTAGGAATCTAGGCCAATGGGCTTATTGTGCCCTAGCTGTGTTGATTTCCGTCTCAGTCAGTCAGGTATAAGGATACGCTCCTGCCCTGCAGCGAAAAGCCGCCTTGCCAGGGCGCAATCCGATGCTCGGACAGCACTTTTTATCTTGGTGCCCGCAGCTGGAGCATCGCACTTTGTTGGAATCCTACCCCTGCCCGCCATTGAATCCGATAAATCAGACTCGCCTATAAATCGAGTCATAGATATTTTTCGTACAAATCAATCAAAATTCAACACCCCCCTCGGTTTTCACGATATACAGAGCGTATTCGACTGGCTTCATTTCAATTCAGTCACCGTAAAGGGTAGTAATCTTAGCAATCTGAAACAGCCACAACCTAAAGACTTAAAGGCCTTCCTGCTATAAGTAACTGATCTTTGGTTTTAGCACTTCCAGCGACTTCAGTTAGCTTTACATCCGAGCACGTGAGTATTTACCCAGTGACCCAACCTCATAGTCAGCTTGTCTCACTTGGCGATACGCCTTATTACCACTGCGTTGGTCGCTGTGTACGCAAAGCATCTTATATGGCACTGATGGCGATAAGTGCTACGAGCAACGCAGGGCATGATGGTTGAGCGCATAAAACAGCTCTCTGGAGTTTTCACCATCGATATTACCGCTTACGCCATTATGTAAAATCACCATCATCTGGTACCTCATATAGATGCCAACAGGGCCAAAACCTTGATTAATAGCAAAGTTATCGAGTACTGGTTACAGCTGTTCAATCCGCCGCCATTAATTCAGCGGCACTTGCAAACACCGCTTACCGATAAACCAGAGTTTAATGTTGTCGATAAACTTGTATCGCTCTGGTGCAGCCGCCTCTGCGAGCTCAGTTGGTATGCGCGCGATTTCAATGAGTACATCGCCCGTCTAGCCAATGCAGAGAGTCATTGCACTGGCCACTTCTGGGAAAGCCGTTTCAAGGGCCAGGCCTTGCTAGATGATACCGCTCTATTTAGCTGTATGGCCTATGTCGATATCAACCCTATTCGGGCATCTACGGCCAATACCCTGAACAATCTTATTACATATCTAGTCAAGAGCGACTGGGTATAAATCCCGTTCATTCCTCGACTGCGCAAGTAACAGTAACCACCAACATAGCCGAACTAGTGCCACTCCCTGATAGCATAAAAAAGATATGCCAGCCAATCACCTACCTTTTACATTCTGCGACTATTTAGAGCTAGTAGATTGGACCGGTTGCATCGTCCATGACCATAAGCGCGGGACTATTTCCTCGAACACGCCACCAATCCTTCAACGCTTAAATATCGATCCTAAGTAGTGGTTAAACACCTTTACACACATAGAGCGTGAGTTTTATTTGGCCATTGGCACTATCGCTAAACTAAAGCAGTACACCACACACTTGAAACAGCGCTGGCTAAAAAGCACCTCGGCCTGTCATGCACTTTACGTACCCGGATAAAAAGTCTCATTCTTACAAATAAACCAAATCGAAGAATTGGTTTATTTTACTGTGCCTAAAATTCGCTATAAAGCCAGTCTCACACTTAATCATTTATCAACCCGTCGGCACTCAAAACTCCAAAGAAAGCTTTAAAGAAAAACACCCTTTCCATTGATGGCTGTCCCTGCTTATTTAGTTAAAGTGATTTAATAAAAATTAGGCGAGGCGGTTAACATCAGTGGTATATAATTACACAAATAACCCTGCGGCACAGTGCAACGATTGTGATTGAAATACCCCTGTTTAACATTACCGATATACTGGTATTTATAACGCTGTTTATTACGCTGCTGCTCGCCTTGCTAACGGTTGCGCAGCGCCCGCTCTGGCGTCCGGCCAATATTTTGCTGTCTGCATTTTTTGCCGCTATAACACTGTACAGTGTCGATACCATTATTTACTGGAATGAGGCCGTGCACACCATTGTGGTCGGTTTTGTACCCGCTCTATTTTTCACTCTGGGCTTTGCGCTATTACTGCAGGGGCCTCTGCTGTTCGGTTACGCTCAGGCCTGCTTTAAGCCCAAGTTTCGCTGGGGCTGGCGTCAACTATGGCATCTTTTGCCGGTTTTTATTTTCCCTATCTTTTTATACGCAACATATTTTAATCGCGATGCCGGTGCACGCCTGCTGCTCATTGACGACTGGTCGCAGGTGTTGGCCGACCCTGGATTTTATGCTCTGATTTGGTTTCAACGCTTGTCGATATGGATTTATTCGCTGCTGAGTGTGCTGCGATTTAAGCGCTATCAAGCCGAGTTAAGGGGGCATGGCCTGAGTCTAAAGCGGCTGGAGCTACGCTGGCATCAGGTGTTTTTCTATGGTTTTTTTGTTATCAATAGCTTGGTGCTCTCGGCGCTGTTGCTGTCGCTGCTGACTGATTTGCGCTGGGACAGCCCCCTGGGAGTTGCCGATAGTCATCTTCGTTTTATTCTCGCCTGCGCTCTGTTAGTTTATTTGATCAAAGGGATTGGTATTGTCCCCACTGAAGTCAGCGATAAACGGCCCGAGGCATTAGCTGAGGCGTTAGAATCTGAGGTAGCAGGTGATATAGCTACGGCGCTAGAGCAAGAGCCTATCGATCACGAACTGCAACGAGTTCAGGAGTGGATGACGACTGAACAACCCTATCTTGATCCTCTTCTGACTCAGGAAAAACTCGCACAGCAGTTACAGCTACCACCAAAAACTCTGTCCCTGTTGATCAATCAGCAGTTGCAGCAAAATTTCTTTGAGTTTATCTGTCGCTATAGAGTCGACGCCGCCAAGGCGTTATTGCTCGATCCCGAGCACCGGGGGTTGGCGGTCGGCAAGGTTATGTCGGCCAGTGGTTTCAACAGCAAGTCGGCTTTTAATCAGGCCTTTAAGAAATCAGTCGGTATGACGCCGAGCCAGTATCGGCGACGAACTGAAGCTTGAATGTTGGTTCAGATATTTTGATTAGCTTTGATCCCGGCCGGACCTAAGCGTCGGCGCTCAAGTTCGGAATCAAAACCTGAATTTGCGAGTTATGCGGCTCCCTCTACGAAAGTTCACTTGTGGGCAAGTGCTGATTGCCTTTAAAGGTACAACTTTTGATTTTTAGCACTTTTATTTGGTTATATTTTTCTTTTAGCTCTCCCTGTTGCCCTCTTTTAGATCTGTTTGTGCACTGACTTTGCGTACAGGAGGTACTACTTTTGGTATTTAAGTATTAGCTCTGGCTCAGCCGATGGCTGACTAGCTTATCTCTGTTACTTTGTATTTGCGGTATCACTGCACGCATTTTGGGAAATACACCTTAAATAGTGCTCTATGGGTCTCGATAAAAAACCATAAGATGAGGCAATAACGATGAACATGTTAACAAAACTCTCAAAACCGGCGACTCAATTGTTGGCGGCTAGCTTACTGACACTTTCCGCCTCAATGGCGCTGGCCGACCCTCATGTGGTCGGTTATATTCCCGCTTATAAAGATATGAAAGCGACGGTCGATAAGGTCGATCTAAGTAAGCTCACTCACTTAACATTGGCTTTTATTAATCCCAATACCAGCGGTGTGTTTTTGGATAACAGTAATAATCCTATCTGCATGTCCGGACAGTTGGGAACCGATGTCAGTTATGTGGTGCAAAAAGCTCAGGCCGCAGGCGTTAAGGTGTTAGCGGCGGTGGCAGGTGGGGTGGTGCCCAGCTGTTCCAGTAATGAGATCTGGGAGGATGTACTACAGGACAATAAGCGGGCTATGGTTATCGATAACCTGATGAGCTTTGTCGATGAGTTTAATCTCGACGGTCTCGATATCGATATCGAAGGCGGTCTTTTGATGTCGGTCAGTGGTCGCGACAGCATCGGTAATAATATTGCCAGCAAAGCCGATAACTACACTGCCTTTGTCGATGTACTGGGCGATCGCTTGCACGCTAAGGGCAAGCTTCTCACCGTAGCGACGGCTACCTGGAGTGGCGGCAGCATTCCCAATGAATCGCTAGAGCACTTCGATTTTGTCTCTATTATGATTTACGATGCGATTGGACCAACCTGGGGAACTGCGGGTGTCGAGCATTCGCCTTACTCCATGGCGGTTAGCAATATTCAAACTTGGCAGAGCCGAGGTTTGAGCAAAGATAAGCTGGTCGTAGGTGTACCTTTTTACGGTTACGGTTTTGGCTCCTTCAGCAATCAGGGGGTGGGAATCGCCGGTATCGTCAATAGCTACGGTGTAGACGCCGCTCAAAATGATTTGATTGGCCAGGCCTGCGCTGGCTGCAGTTATATCACCTACAACGGCGTGCCTACCATCAAGAAAAAAACCGAGCTGGCACTGCAGCAGGGCGCTGGGGTGATGATCTGGGAATTGGATCATGATCACAATAATCTGTTGTTGAATGCCATCGACAGCATGGTTAATAGCGGTGATTCTTCATCCTCTAGCTCAAGCAGTTCATCGTCCTCGTCTAGCTCTTCATCAAGTTCTTCAAGTAGCTCATCCAGTTCGAGTTCTTCGAGTTCAAGTTCTAGCTCGGGTGGCAGTAACAGTTGTGCGGATATTAATACCTACCCCAACTGGACCGGAAAGAATTGGACCGGTAACCCCGATCACGCCAAGGGTGGTGATGTGATGCAGTACCAGGGTGTTGCCTATACTGCCAGTTGGTGGACTCGCGCGATACCGGGTTCCGATAGCTCCTGGACCAAGAAGATGGACTGCAATAGCGGTTCTTCCAGCAGTTCATCTTCCAGCAGTTCCTCAAGCAGTTCATCTTCGAGCAGTTCAAGTGGTTCATCATCGAGTTCTTCATCCAGCAGTTCGAGCGGCAGTGATAATCAATGCAGCTCGGCCGCTTATGTAGACGGCTCGACTTATGCCGCCGCAGCTGTAGTGCAAAATGCCGGTGCCGAATACCGCTGCGATGTCGGAGGCTGGTGCTCTATCGGTGGTTCTTACGCGCCGGGCGCCGGCTGGGCTGGCGATTATGCGTGGAGTAAAGTTAAGTCATGTAACTAATCTTGTGATCTGATACGCAATAACCGAAGTCGTAAGGCTTCGGTTATTGCGTTTTTAGGGGGCGTGGTGGTGCTAGTACTCGTGGTGTATCGACCCTTGCTTCTCATCTAGCTGCTCGCACATAGTCAGTGTGCCGACTAGATTTGCTATTGCAGGCTCGCTCTGGAATCGTTTGAAGAGCTGCTTGTAAAGTTATAGGTGTTACTGGAGTTGCTAGAAGAGTTGCTGGTATTGTAAAGTCGAGTTGCTAGCGAGGAAAGTTGATGGGTCCTAGGCCCACGATCCGTACCAACAAAACTGGACACTTCGGGAAGGCCGCCATCCTCAACCAACCCACCGCGCTCATTAACCAAGTTTTGTACCTAAGTCAGTGATAAGTCATAGGCCATAAAACAGGCCAAACGCGCCATAGCGATAAGCGCAGTGTCTCTGGGATTAAACTGCCCAGTTGAGTGCTTCTTCGAGAATTTAACGATCTGTTTTGGGGTGAATATGGTCGCGACAGCCAATGTCTCATTTCCTTGGATTTAACAATCAACAGATGCC
This sequence comes from uncultured Cellvibrionales bacterium, assembly GCA_963933095.1. Taxonomy (GTDB): domain Bacteria; phylum Pseudomonadota; class Gammaproteobacteria; order Pseudomonadales; family Cellvibrionaceae; genus UBA1124. Next base: position 4,109 of record CAWVSV010000037.1, on the reverse strand, counting down.
TGTCCCGTACTGTTTCTTAATAATACGTTAGATCTCATATAGACCCAATAACAGATAGGGTTTCCCCTGATAAACATTAAAAAGCCCGCCAGAGGAACGCTAAATACAAAAGTACCCCACCTGCTCTGATACTCGGGTAAATAGGCGCTATCCACGACAGTGGATTACTTTCTAGCAAGGTGACTTTCGCCGCATGGAAGCACGACTGCATGGATGCAGGAGTTAGAACAATGCAGAAGCAGTTGCCGAGCGTATACTCATACGTAACTGGCCGAGGGGAGAACCATTGCAACTAGGGCGCAAGTGCTTTTCTTGTTAGTGCGTCCCTGTCCCTTATCCTGCCACTTTTATTTCTGCTGTGTAATGGACTAACGGCTCCAACTGCTCTTGATTTCATCGAGCTTATTTATATTGTAGAGCCATTCTTTACCCACTTTTCTCACTGAAAACAGTTTCAATTGCACCAGTCCCTTTAACACGCTAGCGGCGGTATTGTAGGAGCAGTGCAGGTTCTCTTGGACGTTAATGGCCGTAAAATCTCGATGCAGCCCATCGCGAGCCGCGCGAAACACAACTCGGTGATTGTCACTCATTTTTCCAAATAAGCCTGATGCCAGCAAAAAACGATTAAAGTCCTCGAGCTCTCGAGATGAGTGTTCATAGGACTCTTTAAATGTGGTGATTGCTTTGATCACTTTGGCGCTCTGAAACTCGAAAAAATAAGTCATATCCATGGTGTCAGATTCGGTATATAAGTAAGATTTACCGTATTCAGTAGCCGCACCTTTTAGCAACACACTAATAGTAATATAGCGAAATGCTGCATACTCGTTTTTAAACATAAACCAGTAAAACAGTGCTCGCGCTACACGCCCATTGCCGTCGCGAAATGGATGTTCGTAACCTATGGCAAAATGTATAGCCATAGCTTTAAGTAACGGATGTAAATACTCACTAGACTCGCCGCTGTCGTGGCATTTATTAGCCCAGTCACTTAAAACTTGCAAACGCTTGGGTAGGTCTTTGTAGCTCGGTGGTTGGTGCACGACCTCGCCGTCTCTGTCCACCACCGCGACATCATCGCTGTCACGGAATACGCCGGGGTGGTACTCATCATCGTCGATACCCTGCACCCCAACTTCGTGCAGCTCTTGAATAAAGTCAGGGCTTAAAGGTCGGTGGCGATTATCGATAGCGAATTTCATCATTTGGAAGTTACCGAGAATCATGCGTTCATCCATGGTGCGCGGTTTGCGTTTGCGCTTTAGCATGTCTTTGGCCATCAGCGTAGTGGTCGCCGCGCCTTCTAGCTGGCTGCTGCTGATAGCTTCATCTTCGATTAAGTCGTTGAGCATGTATTCAAAGTGTTTCTGCTCCCCGATTTTGTTGCTCATGTACTCCAGCGCTGCCGTGGTGGCATTGCGGTCGGTGAGCGAAATAGCTTTTTGAATAGTGGGCGTCAAAATAAAAGGACAAGGAGTGCCTTCAGGCCCAGACGGTAGTGCATAACGGTACTGACTCATACGAGCTGTTTTAAGCACCGACCAAGCGACATCAACCTTAAGGGATTTAGGCACACGATAACGAAACTTATCGAAAGGCAAATAGCGCCCTTTAGCATCCACCGCCTGATAAAACTGAAAATACTCAGGAAACTGCTCGGACTGAGTTTGACTCATCACTTTAAACAAGGACTGAACTTGCTCTAGCGGTGGAGGTGTCTTTATCGCACTCATCTCAATTACTCTATATTTTGAGACACAAGATTAGTGCAATTAAGATTACAACTCAATATTATTTATAATTGAGACATTAAAAAAGGCCGCCTAAGCGACCTTTTTGCATTAACACAGTAGATTATTAGCCTGTTATATCCTTACTTTTAAGATATTCCTCGTAGGTACCGGCAAAGTCGATAACGCCAGTATCGGTAATCTCTATAACACGGGTGGCCAGTGAAGATACAAACTCGCGGTCGTGACTGACAAAAATAAGAGTACCGGCATAGTTTTCCAGTGCTAAGTTAAGCGACTCGATGGATTCCATGTCCAAATGGTTAGTGGGCTCATCGAGCAGCATCACGTTGGGTTTTTGCAGAATCAAGTGACCAAACAGCATACGCCCCTGCTCACCACCGGAAATTACCTTAACGCTTTTTTTGATATCGTCGTTAGAGAACAGCAAGCGCCCCAGCGTACCGCGAATCAGCTGTTCGTCGCCGCCCTCCGGCATCCACTGGCTCATCCAGTCGAACAGATTCTGATCTTTTTCAAAATCCGCAGCGTGATCTTGAGCATAGCTACCAATATTGACATTCTCGGACCATTTCACTCGACCACTGTCAGCCTGAATATCTTGACCCAAGGTGCGCAGTAAGGTGGTCTTCCCAACACCGTTTGCACCAATAATGGCAATGCGCTCGCCCACCTCGACCATCATATTCAGCTTTTCAAATAGCAGGCCTTCAGCAAAGCCTTTACTTAGGCCCTCGACCTCAACTGCCTGACGATGCAGTTTTTTGTCCTGTTCGAAACGAATATAAGGATTAACACGGCTAGAGGGCTTAACGTCATCCAGCTGGATTTTATCGAGTCGCTTAGCGCGAGACGTAGCCTGCTTAGCCTTAGAGGCATTGGCAGAAAAGCGGCTGACAAAAGCCTGTAGCTCAGCAATTTGGACTTTTTTCTTGGCGTTGTCTGCCTGCAATCGTTCGCGCACTTGAGTCGCGGCGGTCATATATTCATCGTAGTTACCCGGAAACATGCGGATCTCACCGTAATCGAGATCAGACATATGGGTACAGACACTATTCAAAAAGTGTCTATCGTGAGAGATGATAATCATGGTGCTATTGCGCGCCTTCAGTATCTCTTCCAGCCAATGAATAGTATGAATATCAAGGTTGTTGGTTGGTTCATCCAGCAACAGAATATCGGGGTCTGAGAAGAGTGCCTGCGCCAACAATATCCGCAGCTTAAAACCCGGGGCGATTTCACTCATCGGGCCAAAATGCTGTGCCACTGGAATACCCACGCCGATAAGTAGCTCACCGGCACGGCTTTCAGCGGTATAACCGTCCATTTCACCAAACTCAGTCTCAAGGTCGGCAACCTTAATACCGTCCTCCTCACTCATTTCCGGCAGCGAGTAGATACGATCGCGCTCTTCTTTCACAGCCCACAATTCAACATGGCCCATAATCACCGTGTCAATGACCGAATATTCTTCATAGGCGAACTGATCCTGGCGCAGCTTACCAATACGCTCGCCGGGATCTAAAGAGACAGTGCCGCCCGACTGATCCAGATCGCCGCCAAGAATTTTCATAAAGGTCGATTTACCGCTGCCGTTAGCGCCGATCAAACCATAGCGGTTGCCGTTACCGAACTTGACAGAAACATTTTCAAACAACGGCTTAGCGCCGAATTGCATAGTAATATTGGCGGTCGTTAACACGGTATATTCCTGATATTAATGAGTGGGCTGACTTAAACTCGCCATGGTGGCATGTGGGCGCGCGATTGTCCCAGATGCGCCGCAACGCATCAACACGGTTTGCTCATTATTTGAGCCGAAGCAAGCTGCAATCGTAAAAAACCTCTCATAACTGTAACTAAGAAGAGTTTTTCGAGCACAAAAACTAAAGTTGAATAAATAAACTGAAGCCAGTCATCATAATTTAATGACGATATTACGTCGGTATAAATACAGGCAAATAAGCCAAAAAAGGTAAACATGTGAGATAGCAAACAACAACGAAGCGGCCATATTCGGACTGTCGCCCGCCAAGATCCAGCCAAAGACCACATCATATAAATTACCACCACCCACTGGAATTAGGTAATAAACCACCACCCACACCCAAGACACCACATAGATAAACAGCGGATTCATGCCGTAAACCAACAAAGGCTCAAACGGCTTACCTTTAACATCCATCAACCAAACAAACGCCGCCAGCACGATGAGCGCCCAACCAGTAGTTACAATAACGTAGGAGCCACTCCAAAGATTTTTATTAATAGGCCACAGTAAATCCCAAATGGTCGCCAGTAAGACAGCCGCAACGCCTAACCCTGCTAGTCGCCAAACACTCTCGCTCTTATTTT
>CAWVSV010000036.1:0-23233 GCA_963933095.1 uncultured Cellvibrionales bacterium | reverse complement strand
GAGATGCGCTGATTCAGTGACTTATTATCGGTTGCCGATACCACCAGCCGGCAACCATCGAGATCACTGTCAACAAACTCACGCTGCAGGCACTCCCCCCCCGCCCTAGAAACCAACTCCCGCAACTCATCGCCAATTTCAAGGGCGATAACCTTAAGCTTAGCTCCAGCCTTATTAAGCGATACCGCTTTGCGATAGGCAATGCGACCACCGCCAATAATTAGACAGGTCTGACCTTTTAAGGCCATAAATATCGGGAAGTATTCCATAGCAAAAGTGTTGAACGATATAAGTTGGAGGAAACTCAGCGACTAAACAGTTTGACAAGAGTTCAGCCGCTAAAAGATCAGTATGACATTATTTGATAACGTCTAGCCCTCCCATATAAGGCTGTAGAGCAGCGGGAACAGTGACGCTGCCGTCGGCATTTTGATGATTTTCCAATACCGCCAGCAAGGTGCGGCCAACCGCCAGACCAGAGCCATTAACCGTATGTACCAGCTCAGGCTTGCCGGATTCAAGGTTGCGGTACCGAGTCATCATGCGGCGCGCTTGAAAATCGCCAAAACTTGAGCAAGATGAAATTTCACGGTATTTGTCCTGCGACGGCACCCAAACTTCGATATCGAAAGTTTTAGTCGCAGAGAAACCGATATCGCCACCACAGAGAATCACGGTGCGATACGGCAATTCCAGCTTTTGCAAGATCGCTTCAGCGCAAGCGGTTAAGCCCTCTAAGGCAGCGTCGGACTCATCTGGGCGGACAAATTGTACCAGCTCAATTTTTTCAAATTGGTGCTGACGGATCATGCCGCGAGTGTCGCGGCCATGGCTTCCCGCCTCAGAGCGGAAGCACGGAGTATGGGCGACAAACTTCAATGGCAGGTCGGCGTCATCAATAATGTCGCCACGCAGCATATTTGTTATCGGCACTTCGGCGGTAGGAATCAGGTACAAATCGCGGTCATCACTGAGCTTGAACAGATCTTCTTCGAATTTGGGTAGTTGACCGGTGCCATAGAGTGAATCGGAGTTCACAATAAAGGGCACATTAACTTCGGTGTAGCCGTGCTCGCTAATATGAGTGTCGAGCATAAACTGGGCTAGTGCGCGGTGCAGGCGCGCGATACCGCCGCTCATCACCGCAAAGCGCGAACCGGTTAGTTTTGTGGCTGTGGCAAAATCCAAACCACCGAGTGCATCGCCAAGGTCAACATGATCAACCACATCAAAATCAAACTGACGTGGAGTACCCCAAGTACGCAGCTCGACATTATCGTCTTCACTTAGGCCTTCGGGCACAGAATCGGCAGGGATATTGGGAATACCGGCTAGCAGCGTTTCTAACGACGCTTGCACCGCAGCCAACTCATGTTCGGCAGCGGCCAAATCTTTCTTTAACTGGCCGACTTCGGCCAGTAAAGGCGCAATGTCTTCGCCGGCAGCTTTCGCCTTGCCAATATTCTTAGCGCGACTATTACTTTGCTGCTGTAATTCTTCGGTCCTGCCCTGCACCGAGCGACGTTCAGCTTCTAGCTGCTTTAAAGCGGCAACGTCTAAAGTGTAACCTCGTTTTTGTAGGGCTTCGGCTATGATTTCAGGTTGGGTACGAACGGTTTTTTGATCAAGCATGGTTATTATCTATATTAAGCAAAATTTAGGAAGTAAAGGCCTTAAACAAGCCTCTGGGTAACCTCTACGGAGGCAACCACCGCGGCTAAACTGGCTGCAAAGGTTATAGCGGCGTAGCTGAGCGCCAAAGTTTGATGGCCATTTTGCCACATATTCAGCGCATCCAGTGAAAAAGTCGAAAAAGTTGTGAAGGCGCCGAGAAAACCGATCATCAACACATGTCGCCACTCAGGCGCCCAAGCGCCCTTTTCAATAATTAGCACGTAGCAGATACCAATAAGTGCTGAGCCCAGAACATTCACCACAACAGTGCCCAGCGGAAAGCGATTATCCAGAGCATGCCCCATGTATGTGGTCACGGCGAACCTCGCCATTGCGCCCAAAGCGCCGCCGAATGCTATCGCTAACCACTGCATCATAAACTTCCTTTGCTGCCATAACGCTTAATTGCACTAACATGATCTTGTTCTTCCAAGCGACGCATTTTATCGGCAATTTTAATTTCTAGGCCACGCGGCACAGGCCGATAATAACGGCGTTCGGCAATAGCCTCCGGCAAGTAGCATTCACCAGCAGCATAGGCATCGGGTTCGTCATGAGCGTAACGGTACTGGGCACCGTAATCTAAATCCTTCATCAAACTAGTGGGCGCATTGCGCAGATGTAGCGGCACGTCATAAGCGGGGTCTGCGCGCACATCAGCCATGATTTGATTAAACGCCTTATAAACAGCGTTACTTTTGGGTGCTGCGGCGGTGTAGGCAAGTGACTGAGCAATCGCCAGTTCACCCTCAGGACTGCCGAGCCGCACTTGTGTATCCCACGCATTAAGGGCTAATTCCAGCGCGCGAGGGTCGGCATTGCCCACCTCCTCACTGGCCATACGTACCACCCTGCGGGCGATATAAAGGGGGTCGCAGCCACCGTCGAGCATACGCGCAAACCAATAGAGAGCGCCGTCGGGAGAAGAGCCGCGAACAGACTTATGCATGGCGGATATCTGCTCGTAAAAAAGATCGCCCCCCTTGTCAAAGCGACGTACATCACTGGCTAGCACTTCATCAATCACGGCGCGGTCAATCACCCGCACGGTGTTACCCTTTACGTCAGTCTCACGGGCAAAATCACTGGCAATCTCTAACAGGTTCAACACCTTGCGAGCATCGCCATCAGCAGCCAGCGCGAGTATTTTTAGCTCTTCCTCATTCAACTGCAAACCGCTGTTTGCCAACCCTCGTTCGCTGTCACTCAATGCTTGACGCACTACATTTTGTAACTGCGGTAATTCCAAGCCTTTTAATACATACACGCGACAGCGTGACAGGAGTGCATTATTCAATTCAAAAGAGGGGTTTTCAGTGGTGGCGCCAATGAAAATAACCGTGCCATCTTCAACATAGGGTAAAAATGCATCCTGCTGCGCCTTATTAAAGCGGTGTACCTCATCGACAAATAAAATCGTTTTACGACCTACCGCAGCGCGCTCCTGTTCGGCCATAGCCACGGCGGCACGAATATCTTTGACGCCGGCTAATACCGCCGACAAGGATTCAAAACGAGCATCGGCCTGTTCGGCAATCATTCGCGCCAACGAGGTTTTGCCAACACCCGGCGGCCCCCATAAAATCATGGAGTGCAATTGGCCGCGTTCCAGCGCCTCACGCAGTGGCTTACCTTCGCCCAGTAAATGCTCTTGACCAATGTAGTCATCAAGAGTGCGCGGACGCATGCGCGCGGCCAGAGGCTGATACACCTCTTCTATTTCCCGTTGAAACAGATCACTCACTGACAGGTTTCCCGGCGCTAGAAAAGAAAATATAGCCGCCTGCGTAAACAGCAGGCCACTTTTGTTGAATAAGCTCTTTATTCATCGGCGATAACTTCAGTGCCATCTGGAATTTCAAACTCAAATTGATTACTGTCTAAATCGCTATTAACCGCAGCATTCAACAATTCAAACTGAGTCAGCTGGCCCAAACTATCGTGTACCGTTATTTTGCTCAGGATGTTATTGTTAAAGACGATAATTAAACGTTCAAAGACCGGCTCTAGCTGACGTGGCAGCAACAAAAACTGGCGCTGCTGACTATTATTCTCCGATGGAGTTTCAACAATTTGAAAATTTTTTTCCAACACCTCGCTGTCGCCCGTCAATATTAACATCGGGGTCTGCTGTAAATTCGCATCGACCGTTTTAATCGATACCTGTTCTAGGTCCGGATCGTACAGCCACAGTTTTTTTCCGTTAGACACTAACACCTGTTCGAAAGGCGCTGCGGTGTTCCACACAAACTTTCCCGGACGTTGTAGTGCAAAGTCACCATCACTTTGCAGTAACAACTCGCCGTCGCTATGAAATTGCTGCTGTGAAAATTGCCCCTGCAAATTTTGTATTGGTTTTAACAGTTGTTGCAGTGATTGTGCATCATCGGCTAACGCGCTAACTGGCAACGCTAAAACTAAAAGCGCCAATAATTTACTCATTAATTTCATAGTTATCTCTAGTTCGAGTGACGAAGTCAGTATTGCAAAAACAGCTGAACCTCAACTTAACAAGGCGCAGTTTGGTGGCTCAAGACGGACCACCAGGCACCAAAACATCGCGCTGACCATTATTACCCATCTCACTGATCAGTCCGGCCGCCTCCATAGCCTCAATTAACCGCGCAGCACGATTGTAACCAATGCGCAGCTTACGCTGCACGGACGAGATAGAGGGCTTACGCGTTTTCAGTACAAAAGCGACCGCTTCGTCGTAGAGAGCATCGGCTTCAGGGTCATCGCTACCCTCTTCACCCTCAGTGGCAAGACCTGGTACCTCTATAGAATTAACGCTTTCGTCGACAATTTCATCTAAATAATTGGGCTTACCGCGTTTTTTCCAATCGCTCACTACAGCATGTACTTCATGATCGTCTACAAAAGCACCATGTACTCGTATCGGCACGCTAGTACCGGGTGGCAAATAGAGCATATCGCCGTGGCCTAGCAGCTGTTCGGCACCACCTTGATCTAAAATGGTACGTGAATCGATCTTAGAAGATACCTGAAAGGCAATACGAGTCGGCACATTGGCCTTAATCAAACCAGTGATAACATCTACCGAGGGGCGCTGGGTAGCGAGAATCAAGTGGATGCCCGCAGCACGTGCTTTTTGCGCAATACGCGCAATTAGCTGCTCAACCTTTTTACCAACGATCATCATCATGTCGGCAAATTCATCGATAACAATGACAATAGCGGGCAAAGTTTCTAAGTCGGGCGCTGTCGCTACCGCACTGCCGGGTTCAAAATTTTCTTCCGGTACAAATAACGGATCTTTAATAGGTTCGCCCGCTTTAATCGCATCTTCGACTTTGCGGTTAAAACCAGCAAGGTTTCTCACCCCCATGGCTGCCATTAATTTGTAGCGGCGTTCCATCTCACCCACACTCCAACGCAAACCATTGGAGGCATTGTTCATATCGGTGATCACTGGGGTTAGCAGATGCGGAATACCTTCATATACCGACAATTCCAGCATTTTTGGGTCAACCAAAATCAGGCGCACTTCTTTCGGCGTCGATTTATACAGCAGGCTCAGTAGCATCACATTCACACCCACCGATTTACCCGAGCCGGTAGTGCCCGCTACTAGTAAATGCGGCATTTTGGCTATATCAGCAATCATCGGCTCGCCGCCAATATCATGACCCAGCACTACCGTCACTGGCGACTTAGAACTGTCAAATAGCTCGCTTGACACCACTTCAGACATGCGCACCATTTCACGATGAGCATTCGGTATTTCAATACCGATAACCGATTTACCCGGAATCACCTCAACTACACGCACACTGACCACGGCCAGAGAACGCGCCAAGTCTTTGGCCAAGCCAGTAATTCGGCTAGCTTTGATACCCGGCGCAGGCTGCATTTCAAAACGTGTAACCACCGGACCCGGCAACACCGACACTACTTCGGCGACAATATTAAAATCTTTCAGTTTGATTTCAAGCAGCCGTGACATAGCCTCCAGAGACTCTTGAGAATAACCCTTGCCACTGGGTTTATCGGCTGGATCGAGTAGTTCCAGATGCGGTAACTCACCTACAATCGGTGCATCAAACAGCGTTTGCTGCTTTTCTTTCTCGATCCTTGCGCTGACCTTAGGTTTAGGGGTGGGCGCTGCAATTTTAGGCGGGGAGCGCTTCGCTTCAATAACGACTTGCCGCTTAATTGCAACTGAGCGCTCTTTTTGACGCTCTTTTGCTACGCTTTTAAGCTGCATTTTTTCGCGTCGGTGGCTTAAGAACTGCTGTAACCCTAACTTGCCACGAGCCCAAAAAAGCAGCACTAAACGGCCCAGTTCATCCATTAACTTAAACCAGGATAAATCGGTAAATATAGTTAAACCAAACAGAAATACCGATAACAGCAACAACGTGCCGCCGCGATAACTAAATGCCTCGGTGACCCCACTGGCCACCGACTCGCCTAATAAACCGCCACTAGCAAAAGGTAATGCGGTTTCGGCAAGAAAATGCATTCCGGCTAAACCGCAGCCGGCGACCATCACCAAGAAAAACCCAACAAAGCGCAAGCCCAGTAATATCCAATCGACATTTTGGCTACGCGCGCGCTCGCGAAAGACCAACCAGGCGCGATAGGCCAGCAGTACTGGAAATAAATAGGCTAAATAGCCAAATAAAGAAAAGAATACATCGGCAAACCAAGCACCGGTGGGGCCTCCGGCATTGATCACACTGCCACCAGAGCCTGTTTTAGACCAGCCTGGATCCAGTTCACTATAACTAACCAAGGCCATCAGCAAATAAGCAAAAATAGCCACCAAAGCAATCAGTGCGCCTTCACGCAGTGTGCGTACGACGCGCTCTAGAGGCGCGGCAGAGTCTTTAACGGTATCACTGCTTTTCAAACTGAAATCCTTGTTTAGCGCAGAAGAATTGGCCAATATTACATGGGTATTCTAATTACTATTAGACAGCCATTGTAATGACGCCCCGCTCGATTGCCAGCTCATAACTAGAAACTATTCATCAAATAGGGGCATTCAATTTTGCGGCGGCGATAGCTTTCACTTATCATGTCCGCATTATTTATCTTATTAAGCACACAGGACCGTCCCATGAGCGACACACAACATCATCAACTGATTATTCTCGGTTCAGGCCCTGCCGGCTACACCGCGGCTATTTACGCTGCACGAGCCAACCTTAAGCCTGTGGTTATTACCGGTATGCAACAAGGCGGCCAGTTAACCACTACTACTGAAGTTGAGAACTGGCCAGGTGGCCATGCCGAGCTGCAAGGCCCTGAACTGATGGTACAGATGCAAGAGCATGCTGAGCGCTTCGACACCGAGATCATCTACGACCACATCGAAGAGGCTGACTTAAATCAGCGCCCTTTCACTCTGAAAGGGTCCAGCACTTACACTTGCGACGCACTAATTATCTGCACCGGCGCCTCGGCCATTTACTTGGGACTAGAATCTGAAAAAACCTTTGCCGGCAGAGGCGTCAGCGCCTGCGCTACCTGTGATGGATTTTTCTATCGCGACCAAAAGGTTGCTGTCGTCGGTGGTGGTAATACTGCCGTTGAAGAAGCGCTGTACCTTTCAAACATCGCTGCCGAGGTAACATTGATACACCGCCGAGACACCCTGCGCGCCGAAAAGATTCTACAAGACAAATTGTTCGAAAAAGAGAAAAACGGCAATATAACAATATTGTGGAATAACGCCCTAGAAGAGATCGTTGGTGACGACGCTGGTGTCACTGGTATGCGCGTTAAGAGCGCTATCGATGGCAGTATCCAAGACATAGAAGTTCAGGGCGTATTTATCGCGATTGGCCATAAGCCTAATACCGACCTTTTTGTCGATCAGTTAGAAATGAAAGATGGTTACCTGAAAATTAACAGCGGTACCGAAGGCAAGGCGACTCAGACCACTATTGAGGGCGTATTTGCCGCCGGCGACGTCGCCGATCACATCTATCGCCAGGCCATTACTTCTTCCGGAGCTGGCTGTATGGCAGCTTTAGATGCCGAAAAGTATCTGGATGACCTAGCTTAACAGCCTAACCGGTCTAAAACGGCACGCTACCGCAAGGTTGCGTGCCGTTTTTTTATCTAACTATGACTATCGAAGACCCTATGACCGAACTGCCTTGGCTCGAAGATGAAATCTGGTTCCCTCCGGTAGATGAGGCACTTGACGATCCCGCAGGTTTACTCGCCGCCGGAGGTGATCTGTCCCCAGAGCGCCTGCTTTACGCTTATCAACAGGGCATATTCCCTTGGTTTGAAGACGGCCAGCCTATACTGTGGTGGAGCCCAAGCCCGCGCACCGTACTGTTTCCCAAAAAAATCCATATCTCTCGCAGTCTGCGCAAGACTCTGCGCCAAGGTCGCTACAGTGTCACCGCCGATCAAGATTTTGAGGGCATTATTACAGCCTGCGCTGAGAGCCGAGAAGAACAACACGGCACTTGGATCACCGAAGAGATGATTGAAGCCTATCAGCGGCTGCACCAACTCGGTCATGCCCACTCCATTGAAACCTGGCGGCAAACAGACAGTGGTACCGAACTAGTCGGCGGTCTCTACGGCATTGCCATCGGTAAAATTTTCTTCGGCGAATCTATGTTTAGCCGAGCCAATGACGCGTCTAAAGTGGCCTACGTGCACCTCGCTAAACAACTGCACGAATGGGGCTTTACTGTGATTGATTGCCAGATGGCGAGCGATCATCTGTTTAGTCTCGGTGCGGAAGAAATCGGTAGCGACCAATGGCAACGACTGTTGCAGGACTATACTAAAGCTAGCGCCCCAAACTGGGACGATGCTTTTAAAAACCTGCTTGTAGGCAACTTGTAACGTGACTTATCACAGCCAAATCCAACTGTTCGCGACTCACCCCCATGAGTGTAGTTACTTAGCCGAAAAACAAGCCACTACGGTGTTTGTCGACCCTGAAGCGACGATAGACCGCAATATATATAGCCAACTTTCGGAATCTGGTTTTCGGCGCAGCGGCACCCATCTCTACCGCCCTCACTGCGGCAGCTGTCAGGCTTGCATCTCAGTGCGCGTAGTTGTCAATGATTTCAGCCCTACCCGCAATCAGAAACGTTGCTTAAAGCGCAATCGAGATTTAGATATCGTAGTAGTGGAGAACATAGACACCGATGAGCACTATTTACTGTATGAGAATTATATTAAGCAACGTCATAGCGACGGAGACATGTACCCTGCCAACCGAGAGCAGTATCGTGGCTTTCTAACCAGCGCTTGGCACTGCACTCGCTACCTAGAAATGCGTTTAAATGGCCAATTAATCGGTGTTGCCGTGAGTGATCAGCTCGATAATGCACTTTCTGCCATCTACACTTTTTTCGATTGTAACCAAGACAAACGCAGCCTAGGGCGTTTTGCTGTATTGCACCAAATAGAGCGCGCCCAAACTCTGGGCGTTAAGCACCTATACCTCGGCTACTGGATTAAACAATGTGAAAAAATGAGCTATAAAAGCCAGTATCGCCCAATAGAAATGTTAATTGAACAGCAATGGTTAAGGCTCGGTTAAATTGACACAGAATTCCAAGCTCGACACCAAGCGCCCAGTAAAAATGCAGATTGAGCAACAGTGATTAAGGCTTAGTTAACGTGATCAGCTTAACTGGTTCAGAAACGCCCAATACACCTAAACTGGCAATAATCGCATCGCCTGTCTTACCCTGAGGGTCGATTCTCTTTGATTTTGGCAGGAAAACACTCTCACCCCTTGGCTATGGGTGAAAATTCAGGCAGAATTGCGCGTCTAATTTTTATAGCCGTTTTATAGCCGTTGCTCTGTCGATGTACGTGCAATCGGAACCGGCCAATCGCGCTGCACTCTCAAACTCGAATTATCGAATGTAAGCAGCCAAACCTACTGAGGATTGTGCCGAATGGCAAAAGAAGAAAATATTGAAATGGAAGGCGAAGTTATCGATACACTTCCCAACACCACTTTTAAAGTCAAGCTGGAAAACGATCACGTTGTGATTGCCCATATCTCCGGCAAGATGCGTAAGAACTACATCCGCATCCTGACAGGAGACAAGGTTAAGGTTGAATTAACACCTTACGACCTGAGTAAGGGACGCATTACCTACCGCGCCCGTTAATTTGTTATGTACAAGGCCTACGACCCTCTTCTTTGGCGGTCGTATATGGTTCAGATAAGGATATCCGTACAAATTAACCATAAAAAAGGCCGTCACATGTGACGGCCTTTTTTATCTACTAACTACTTGGTTGCAGTTGCTACAAACATTTAGGTCTTATTTACAGACCGTTAAATACCCCTGCATAGCGTGCACTTATACCCTGCGGGTAATTAAGATTCTTATACCTTAGAGTATTCCATAACGCTCATATATCGCGAGAGACGCGACGGCATGAATACTAAAGGTAAAAGAGCCATTATCGAAAGTGCCGGCAGCGATAAATACTTCAATAGTGCGGGCGCACAATACGCCCACACCGATAAGCCTAACTTAGCTCACCACCACCTCAGTCTCAGACTCCAACTCTAACGCCAAGTCGCCATCGATTAAACTAACTTTTACCACTCCGCCACCGTCCGACAGGCCGCCAAACAGCAGCTCTTCGGCCAGCGGGCGCTTAATCTTATTCTGAATTAAGCGCGCCATAGGCCGCGCGCCCATTTTCTCGTCATAGCCATTTTCAGCCAACCACAGACGCGCCGCATCGGTGATTTCAATAGTCACATGCTTTTCATCCAGCTGGGTTTGCAACTCAACCAAGAATTTATCCACTACCGTTTTGATACTCTCAAGGCTCAAGCTGCCAAATTGCACAACCGAGTCAAGACGATTACGGAATTCGGGCGAGAACATTTTCTTAATAGCCTCCATACCATCAGTGGAATTATCCTGCTGGGTAAAGCCCATAGAATTTCGACTGATATCCTCAGCACCGGCATTGGTGGTCATAATCAAGATTACATTGCGGAAATCCGCCTTGCGACCGTTGTTATCGGTCAAGGTACCGTGATCCATTACCTGCAGAAGCAGGTTAAACACTTCCGGATGAGCCTTCTCGATTTCATCCAGCAGCACTACCGAGTGCGGATGCTTGGTCACCGCCTCGGTCAGTAAACCGCCCTGATCAAAACCGACATAGCCAGGTGGCGCACCGATCAGGCGCGACACTGTATGGCGCTCCATATATTCGGACATATCGAAGCGAATCAACTCTACCCCCATTACCTTGGCCAACTGTCTTGTAACCTCAGTTTTACCGACACCGGTAGGACCAGAAAACAAAAATGAACCAATCGGCTTCTCGACGCTGTTTAGCCCTGCGCGCGACAACTTTATGGCGGTCGCCAAAGAGCTAATGGCCTCATCCTGACCAAACACCAGCATCTTCAAGTTGTCTTCCATTTTACGCAACAATTCTTTGTCCGAAGAATTAACCCGCTTAGACGGAATACGTGCGATTTTGGCGATCACCTTTTCAATATCGTTGACACCGATAGTCTTCTTACGTTTATTTGCCGGCTGCAACTGCTGATAAGCACCTGCCTCATCAATCACGTCGATGGCTTTATCGGGCAGAAAGCGCTCGTTAATATGACGCTCAGCCAATTCCGAGGCCGCGCGCAAAGCCGGCTCAGTGTATTTGATGGAGTGGTGCTCCTCAAAGCGACTCTTCAGACCTTTGAGAATCTGAAAGGTTTCTTCAACACTCGGTTCATTCACATCAACCTTTTGGAAGCGCCGCGATAATGCATGGTCCTTCTCGAAAATACCGCGGTATTCTTGAAAGGTAGTCGAACCCATACAGCGAACATCACCCGAAGACAGCAGTGGCTTAAGTAAATTAGAGGCATCCATCACCCCGCCCGAAGCGGCACCGGCTCCGATAATGGTATGAATTTCATCGATAAATAAAATCGCGCCGTCTAAGCTTTTAAGTTCTTTTAGCAGCCCTTTAAAACGCTTCTCAAAATCGCCACGATACTTGGTTCCCGCCAACAGCGAGCCCAAATCCAGCGAGTAAACCACACTGCCGGTCAGAACTTCAGGTACTTCTCCATCGACAATCCGCTTGGCCAAGCCCTCGGCAATGGCCGTTTTACCAACGCCGGACTCACCGACCAAGAGCGGATTATTCTTGCGACGTCGAGACAGTATCTGACTAACTCGTTCAACCTCATCGCTGCGCCCCACCAATGGATCAACCAAACCTTTGGCGGCTTGTTCATTCAAGTTGGTGGCGTAATTTTCCAGCGGGCTGGAACTAGACGATTCAGTCGTCGCCTCGTCATCCACCGCATCACTACCAGCATCAGCACTACCGTCGGAGGGACCCGCTACTTTTTGAATACCGTGCGTAATGAAATTGACTACGTCGATGCGCGCCACACTCTGCTGTTTTAGGTAATAAACCGCCTGACTTTCTTGCTCGCTAAAAATAGCCACCAGCACATTAGCACCGGTCACCTCTTTTTTCCCCGACGATTGCACATGGAATACCGCACGCTGCAATACCCGCTGAAAGCCTAATGTGGGTTGGGTTTCACGCTCAATGTCCGCCTCCGGAATCAGCGGCGTGGTAGAGTCTACAAATTCAATTAAGTCGCGCCTTAAACCACTAAGGTCAGCACCGCAGGCATGCAAAACATTAGCAGCAGACTCATTGTCTAACAGCGCCAACAATAGATGTTCGACCGTCATAAACTCATGACGTTTAGATCTGGCGCCTTTAAAGGCAAGATTTAAGGTGACTTCTAAATCTTTGCTCAGCATCGATAACAACTCCTAAGCTGGATACTATTGATCAGTTCCAGCTATTAATTAAAACTATTGCAACAAGAAGGCGCCTTAAGACAACCCTTAATGTGTTTCATCATCCTCAGATGCTTCTATCTCACATATAAGAGGATGTTCGTTCTCTTGGGCATATTGATTCACCTGCGCCGATTTTGTTTCAGCAATATCGCGTGTAAATGTTCCGCAAACGGCTTTACCCTCGGTATGAACTTTCAACATTACCTGAGTGGCCTGCTCCTCATTCATACCAAAAAATCCAGCCAACACCTCAATCACAAAATCCATCGGCGTATAGTCGTCATTCATCATCACGACTTTATACATCGAAGGGCGCTTTAACTTCGGCCGCGCCGCTTCAAGAACAGCACCGGTCGCGCCATCGTAATCATCGAAGTCGCCATCGTCTTTACTTAATCTTAGTTCAAAATATTTAATATTTCCCATGGTCTTTTCTACTCTACCCTGCCTCCAATCAACCCCTAGTCTACTCTATCTGCGCCCACAATTGAGTGATTACAAGGGGCAGCTTGGTATTGATACTAAAATAGGCAACGGGTAAAAATATCAACGCCTCAGATGTGATGTCTTATATATCAAGATTTAACAACTGAATGTTATTAAAAAATTATTTTGATATCGATGCGATATAAAAATAAATATAAACACACATACAACATATGTACACCGCAGAAAAAACACCACCCGATGACTTCAGGCACGGTAAATTTGCTTAACAATGCCAAAGACTAAGATTTTATCCTGTCCGATATAAGTGTACAGGGAAGATCTTTTTGCTCACTACTTAGCGTTTAACATCATTGGCTTTAAACCTTAAAATCCCTGCAGCCGGCTACCTTCATCACCATAGAATTGGCTAAAAGCTGAGTTACAGTCAATATTTAAGCACCAACCTCAGCAAAAAGTACCTAAGCTAAAGCTCTGGTTGTGATGGTCGAATAGTATTAGATAGACATAAAAAAACGCCCTAGATCTAAGACCTAGGGCGTTTTTTATGTCTCAGCGTCAGATGTACAGCTAACGCGAAGTTTTTACATTACAAGCTTGCGATAGCCGCATTCAAGGTAACACTTGGACGCATAGCTGTTTCAGCCAGCTCAGCATTAAGCTTGTAGTAGCCTTCTAGCTCAACTACCACGCCTTGCGCGCCGTTAAGCTCAGCAACGATAACCTCTTCGCTGGCAGTCAAAGTGGCAGCAAGAGTAGCAAACTGAGACTTAAGCTCGATATCGGCGTCCTGTGCTGCCAGCTCCTGAGCCCAATACATAGCTAGAAAGAAGTGACTGCCGCGGTTATCGATTTGACCTATGCGACGGGCTGGGGACTTGTTCTCCGCTAAGAAGGTTGCGGTCGCTGCATCCAAAGTATCTGCCAAAACTTTCGCTTTAGGGTTGCCAGCAACAACGCTCAGATGTTCAAGAGACGCAGCCAGTGCCAAGAACTCACCCAGAGAATCCCAACGCAGATAGTTTTGCTCTTCCAACTGCTGAACATGTTTTGGTGCAGAACCACCGGCACCAGTTTCAAACAAACCACCGCCATTCATCAGCGGAACAATAGACAGCATCTTAGCCGATGTACCCAACTCAAGAATTGGGAACAAGTCCGTCAAGTAATCGCGCAATACGTTACCCGTTACTGAGATAGTGTCTTCGCCTTTAATAATGCGCGCTAAAGTAAAGCGGGTCGCATCTTCTGGAGACAAGATCTGAATATTCAGGCCTTTAGTATCGTACTGCGGCAAGTACTGCTTAACCTTGGCAATAATCTGAGCATCGTGGGCGCGATTAGCGTCCAACCAGAACACAGCAGGCATACCCGATAAACGAGCACGATTAACAGCTAACTTGACCCAATCTTGGATCGGTGCATCTTTCGCCTGGCAAGCGCGGAACAAGTCACCCGCCTCTACAGCATGTTCCATCAAAGCCGCGCCAGAAGCGTCAACAACACGGATAGAGCCTTTGCCCTGTGCTTCAAAAGTTTTGTCGTGAGAACCGTATTCTTCAGCTTTTTGGGCCATCAAACCGACGTTAGGCACAGTGCCCATGGTGGTTGGATCAAAAGCACCGTGCTTTTTACAGAATTCAATAGTTTCCTGATAGATACCTGCATAACAGCGATCTGGAATAACCGCTTTAGTATCTTGCTGCTTACCTTCGGCATTCCACATTTGACCGGAACCGCGAATCATCGCAGGCATAGACGCGTCAATAATGACATCGCTTGGGACGTGCAAGTTGGTGATGCCTTTATCGGAATCAACCATCGCCAGCGCTGGACGGGCCGCGTAAACCGCATCGAAGTCAGCGTTAATTTCAGCTTGCTTATCAGCAGGCAGTGCAGCGATTTTGGCGTACACGTCACCGATACCATTATTAACATCTACACCCAGCTCGGCGAACAAATCGGCATGCTTGGTTAATACATCTTTATAAAACACAGAAACCGCATGACCAAAAATCACCGGATCTGAAACCTTCATCATTGTGGCTTTCATGTGCAAAGAGAACAAAACGCCCTGCGTCTTGGCATCGTTAATTTGCGCTTCAATAAAGTCGCGCAAAATCGCCACGCTCAATACCGAAGAGTCCATTACTTCACCGGCCAGCAGTGGAACAGACGCTTTTAATAAGGTTACATCGCCGTTTTCAGCAACGAACTCAATTTTGGTATCGGTAGCGTTTTCAACAGTAACTGATTGCTCAGAGTCGAAGAAATCATTGCTAGTCATGTTAGCTACGTGCGACTTAGAATCTGCAGCCCAAGCTCCCATAGAGTGTGGGTTATTGCGCGCGTACTGCTTAACAGAGCTCGGCGCACGACGATCAGAGTTACCTTCCCGCAATACAGGGTTTACCGCAGAACCTTTTATTTTGTCGTAGCGCGACTGGATATCTTTTTCTTCGTCGGTAGACGCGTTATCAGGGTAGCTTGGCAGTGCGTAGCCTTTACTCTGTAGTTCGGCAATAGCGGCTTTTAACTGCGGCACAGACGCCGAAACGTTTGGCAGCTTAATGATGTTCGCTTCTGGCTTCTTGGCCAGTTCGCCTAGCTCAGCAAGAGCATCGGCAATGCGCTGCTCTTCTTTCAAAAATTCAGGGAATACAGAGATGATACGACCCGACAAAGAGATGTCGCGAGTCTCAACTTTAACGCCAGCAGCTTTGGTGTAAGCCTGCACGATTGGCAGAAAAGAATAAGTCGCCAGTGCTGGCGCTTCGTCTGTTTGGGTGTAAATAATCTTAGAATTGTCGGTCATTTTTGCGTTTTAACTCCGTATGGACGTAATTACAGACTGTCTTAGGACAAAGACCTGCAAACAAATTCTTGGGAACTTTTTGGGTTTTTGACCCTATCTTTCCGGCAAGATTGGCGATTTTCTCTACAGTTAGCGTATTTCACCCTATTACCTGTAGAAGCGCCATGAAAAATCGCGCAGATTGTACCACCAAACGTGCAAAAGTTCGCCTCTGCAGTCATTGAACCAGTAACACCCGGCCCCTGTCTTAATTTGCTGTAAACTGACATATTCCCACCGTATAAAACAGCACCCGTCCATGGCTAAGCTAATTCTGCTCAACAAACCTTTTGGGGTACTCTCGCAATTCACTGACGAGCGCACCGCCAAAGCGCCGCGTCCCACTCTGGCAGAATATATCAGTGACAAAAATGTCTATGCCGCTGGCCGTCTCGATCAAGATTCAGAGGGACTGCTGCTATTGACCGACAACGGGGCATTGCAGCACCTCATTAGCCATCCGAAAAAAAAGCAGACTAAAATTTACTGGGCTCAGGTAGAGGGTAAAATCGATGAGGATGCACTGCAAAAGCTGCGCACAGGCGTAAAGTTAAACGATGGTTTAACACTGCCTGCACAAGCGCAAAAGATGGATGAACCCAAGGTGTGGGCCCGTAACCCGCCTGTGCGCGAGCGCAAGTTAATACCTACTAGCTGGCTTCAATTAACCATCACCGAGGGCAAAAATCGGCAGGTGCGACGCATGACCGCGGCCGTTGGCTTTCCCACTTTACGACTAATTCGCGCGCAAATCGGAGAGTGGTCACTGGCCGACCTTAAGCCAGGACAGAGCAGCAGCATTGACGTAAACGCACCACCGCCCAAAGCTGAACGGCGCCCTACAACGCAAGCAAACAACCGCCCTCGGCACTTCGCTAGCAATAGATCTGTGAATCGTAAGGGCGGTTCTGGCAGCAATTCAAAGCGCTAAGCGGCAATTAAGCTCGTGCGGGCAAAACCACAGCGCCGAGCCAAAAGCACATCTGAGAAGAATTCAATCCGAGTTTCGTTCAGCACACAAAATCATTGTGACCGGCGCGCATCAGCGCTACGTCGTTCTCCAATCGGGTTAAAGAGTTCATCAAGTGGACGTTTACCCTGTCGCCCTTTAAGCTCGGAACAGGCTTCTATACTAACGGTGAGATAAGCGTGTATTTTTTTGCTTGTAGGCCAACTACATCGGCCGCTCAAAAGAACCTGGCCGATCGCGTGAACGCTGCGCTTATGCTTACTGGAATAGTTTCACTCGGTGCGATGCCAAAACTGAATCACGTACCAAGCAATAACACCGAACGCAGATACCTGAATGCTACTGTTGCAAGCGCGCAGCGTGAATCCACCGCGCGCTAATTATCCGCATTTATGGTCCCGTTTTTATTGCCGTCGGAGCTGCGCTTTTCTCGCTCAACCCAATAGGGATAATAGAGACAATAGGCACAGCAGACACCTGCCTTAAAAGCTGGTCAAGGTGTTGCCATTCGAAGCTTCAGCATAAACTATCAGACGGGCCTCATCTGACAAAGGCGCAGCCACCAGCATTACTGGCACAATTGCCCGGCGCAATATTGTTACACTCAACTCACACCCACTTATTTGATCTATTGAAAAAATCACATCATCAACCATTGCTCTGCCGTTAAGCACACCACTACACTATCGGCACCGTTTAATATGCTCTATAACATCTAATTTCGGAGTCAAATATGCCCACAACCACACATATCGCACCACCGCACGTTACCGTGGCCATGGTCATTGAGCGCAATAATGCATTCTTAATGGTGAAAGAAAAAAAACAAGGCCGATTTGTTTACAACCAGCCCGCCGGTCATGTAGACGGCAATGAAACATTAATAGAAGCCGCAGTGCGCGAAACCTTCGAGGAAAGCGCCCATCACTGCGTCTGCACCGCTGTACTCGGCCAGTACCAATACACCGCTCCCGATGGCATAACCTATCACCGCACTGCGTTTATCGCCGACGTTATCGAGCATGATCCTGACGCCGTACTCGACAGTGATATCGAAGAGGCTGTGTGGCTCAGCTACCAAAAGATTATCGAATTAAACCAAAAAGACCGTTTGCGCAGCCCTATTGTATTGATGGCAATTGACGATTACCGCGCAGGCAAGCGCTATCCTCTAGAGCTAATCGGCGAGCCGCGTTAGAATAGCCAGCTGAATTATTCGGTGAGTGTCCATGTCTGCTGCAGTTGATCATAAAAAAACTAGTCCAAAAAACACTAAAGTCATTGTCGGTATGTCTGGCGGTGTCGACTCCTCAGTCTCGGCCCTACTCCTAATCCAACAGGGTTTTCAGGTCGAAGGTCTCTTTATGAAAAACTGGGACGAAGACGACAACACCGACTACTGCACCGCCAAGCAGGATTTTGCCGATGCCCAGGCGGTCAGTGACAAACTGGGCATAACGCTTCACTCAGCCAACTTTGCAGCCGAATATTGGGACAATGTGTTCGAGCATTTTTTGGCAGAGTACAAAGCTGGCCGCACCCCGAACCCCGATATTCTTTGCAACCGCGAGATCAAATTTAAGGTTTTTCTCGACTATGCGGAGATTCTGGGGGCCGACTATATTGCCACCGGCCACTACGCCCGCCGCCGCGAAGACGACGAAGGCCACACTTACCTGCTAAAGGGTTTGGACAACAACAAAGATCAAAGCTATTTTTTGCATGCAGTCGGTGAAAAAGAATTTGCCAAAACGCTCTTCCCTGTGGGCGAATTGGAAAAACCCGAAGTGCGTCGCTTGGCCGAACAACACGATCTAATTACCCACAACAAAAAAGACAGCACCGGTATCTGTTTTATAGGCGAACGTCGCTTTAAAGACTTTTTAGAACAGTACTTGCCAGCGCAGCCAGGAAAAATGCAAACCCCTGATGGTACTTTCATCCGCGACCATGCGGGGCTTATGTATTACACCATCGGCCAGCGTCAGGGTTTAGGTATTGGCGGTGTCAAAGGTGCATCGGAAGAGCCGTGGTTTGCCGCAGAAAAAGACCTAGTCAATAATATTCTGGTCGTGGTTCAGGGTGAGCATGAACTACTCTACAAAACACACCTAAGCGCCAGCCACATGCACTGGATTAATGGCAAGGCGCCTACTACTGATGGCAGCAACACGCTGCGCTGTCAGGCCAAAACTCGCTATCGCCAGCCAGATCAGGAATGCCTAGTGACCGTTGGCGATGACGGCTCGATCGCCGTCGCCTTTGATGAAAAACAGCGTGCAATCACTCCAGGTCAATCGGTGGTTTTTTATCATGATGGGATTTGTTTGGGCGGCGCGGTAATTGAAAGGGCCTTTAACGCATGAACCAGAATAAAGAATGGCGAGAAATTACCCTCGCTCTAGCCGGTGTATTTCAATCCGCCGCTTTAGTTGAGCGGTTGGCGAAAACTGGTTGCGCCACTCCTGCACCGTTTAAAGCCAGCATCGAAAGTTTGTTCCAGATGAACCCCGATTGCACAGAATCTGTTTATGGTGGCATTAACAACATGGAGCTGGGTTTAAGCGTGCTCGCTGATTTGCTGCACCACCACAAGAACAACAACTATCGCGAGAGCCTGCGCTATGTAATGGGCGTATTGCACTTACAAAAAAAGCTCTCGAGCAACAAAACCATGCTTGCCACAGTGGGCAAGCGGCTAGATAAGGCCATCCATCAAGTCGAGCACTTTGGTTCCACTCACGACAATGTGATTGCTAACCTTGCTGACATTTACACTAACACCCTCAGCACTTTTAAGTTTCGCATCCAAGTGTCCGGCGACTTCAACTACCTGCAACAGACCCGTATATCCAATCAAATCCGAGCCTTACTGTTTGCCGGTATTCGCTCATCCATGTTGTGGCGACAGCTCGGCGGCAAACGCTGGCAGGTTATATTCAGCCGCAAACGCCTTTCCAGCGAAGCTGATTTACTACTAAAAGAAATCAAAGAGGCGGCACTTAAAACCTCCGAACACGGCCCATCGCAAGCATAAGTACCATAAAGCACTGTAATTAAGATTCTTTATAGCGATAAAAAGCGGCCTGATTCCCTGTTCAATTTCAGGTATAATCGGCGCCTTTTTGCACACCCCATAACTCATTAGCCCAAGAGACTTTGTCTATGACACTGACTGCCCTCAACGCTGTATCCCCAATCGATGGCCGCTACGGCTCAAAAACTGATGCCCTTGGCTCCATCTTCAGTGAATTTGGTCTGATCCGCTGCCGCGTTGAAGTAGAAATTCGCTGGCTACAGCGCCTGGCCGACCATGCCGACGTGATTGAAGTGCCAGCATTCTCAGCCGCGACTAACGCGCAGCTGGACGCTATAGTTACTAACTTCAGTGAAGAAGGCGCGCAGCGCATCAAAGATATTGAGCGCACCACCAACCACGACGTAAAAGCAGTTGAGTACTACATCAAAGAGCAGTTCACAGGCAATGCCGAGCTGGAAGCGATTCTTGAGTTTGTACACTTCGCCTGCACCAGTGAAGACATCAATAACCTATCCCATGCGCTTATGCTCAAAGGCGGCCGTGAAGTTATACTGGTTGAGATGAACAAAATCATCGCCGGTCTCGCCGCGTTAGCCCATGAATACGCCCAGACCCCTATGCTGTCTCGCACCCACGGTCAGACTGCGTCACCAACTACCGTCGGCAAAGAATTCGCCAACGTTGTTGCGCGCATGCGTCGCCAAATCGCTCAAGTTGAAAAAGTTGAGCTACTGGGTAAAAGCAACGGCGCCGTCGGTAACTATAACGCTCATCTGTCGGCCTACCCAAATACCGACTGGGCAGCCAATGCCCAGGGTTTTGTTGAGTCTCTAGGTTTAACTTTTAACCCTTACACCACCCAAATTGAGCCGCATGACTATATCGCCGAACTGTTCGACGCCATGGCACGTTTTAACACCATCCTGATCGATTTCGATCGCGATATCTGGTCTTATATCTCCATGGGTTTCTTCAAACAGAAGACCATTGCCGGTGAAATTGGGTCAAGCACCATGCCGCATAAGGTTAATCCGATCGACTTCGAAAATTCCGAAGGTAATCTGGGCCTGGCCAACGCCATATTCAGCCATATGGCTATGAAATTGCCCATCTCTCGCTGGCAGCGCGACCTCACCGATTCAACCGTATTGCGCAACATGGGTGTTGGCTTTGGCTACAGCCTAATAGCCTACGCCTCAACCCTTAAAGGTATGAGCAAATTGCAGTTGAATGAGGTTCGTATATCAGAAGATCTCAACAACGCTTGGGAAGTATTAGCCGAGCCAATTCAGACCATTATGCGTCGTTATAACGTAGAAAAAGCCTATGAGAAGCTGAAAGATCTAACTCGTGGGGCGGCTATTGGGCCTGCTGATATTGCTAAGTTTGTTGATACTTTGGATATTCCAGAAGAAGCTAAAGCCGATATGCGGGCTTTAACGCCGCATAATTATATTGGCAATGCCATAGAGCAAGCTAAAGCCATCTAAACCGTGGTTTAAGTTTTTGCTAATTACGAAAAGTCCGCTCTGGTGATCCAGAGCGGACTTTTTTTTGTCTTGGGTCTAGGCAATTAGGACCGAGACTATTGAATAAAGACTTTTCGGGATGGCTGCTATGGCAGCGCGTACAAGCAACTTTTTTGCTCTATACCTTCGTTGCTGCTGTAATCAGTTGATTACCTATAAGCCCGATGAAGGGCTGGGGCCAAAAAATCGTTTACCCCGTAGTACAATCAGTAGGCACCCCAAAAAAGTCCCTACCCACTTCCCCCCCTGATCTACTCTCGCACATTTTCAGTTAAGTTAGTGTTCACTCTTGAGCAAATTTCAATTGAATGAGTTTCAATTTCTGGAGACCGCTACAATGCTTGGGAAGTATTGGCTGAACCGATTCAGACCATTACACGTCGTCATAATGTTGAGAAGGCTTATAAGAAGTTGAAAGATATAAATAGTGAGGCGGCTATTTATAGCGAGGATATTTCTACGTTTGTGGATACTTTGAATATTCCAGAACAAGCGAACACCGATATACCGAGATTGACGCCGCATAACTATATTAGCAATACTGCACAACAGGCTAACAACATTTGAGTTTCAGCTCAGCAAAAAAACCTGCTCTGACTATGCAGGGCAGGCTATTTTTTGTCTCGAACTTATAGCTAAAATTTACTGCAGCGACTCTGTAGGTTGTAACTAAAAAGGCCTAAAGTAGCTTAGAAGCTACCCTCAAACTAAATTTTAAAGGCATGCCTTGCAGGGCATACCCACCGGCTCAGTCCTATCAATCTATGTAAACAGGGCCAGCGCCTAGGGTCCACAACACTACAGACCCAACCCTTACACTAACAATCATCACTAAGGCTACCGTTATAACTGAGGTAGCGAATAAGAAAGCCCGCTCCTTAGAAATATTCATCAAAATAGGGATACCTTCATAAATTAGATATACCGAGTAAGCCATGGCTATTATGGTCACCGATGCATTGAGCCATAGATGAGGATAAATCTGGAAGACCCCTACAAGCAGTAGTGGCGTAGCAGCATAGACAGCTAGTGCTGTGCCTTCAAAGTGACGGTCAACTTTACTATCCTTGACACCATAATTAAGAGACATCCAATTAATGAACTCGCCCAATATAAATACTCCAAATAAAATAGCGAAGTAAGTAATTGTACACAGCACCATAGCGCTGTCGGTAGTGAGCTTTATAACTGACCCACTACCAAAGCTCCAACCGACTTGAGTAACACCGTAGAATGCGCTTAAAACCGGTATTAGAGCTAATAGTGGCACATGACTGAAAAAAACTTGCATAAATGAATGCCTATCATCACGTATGGCATGCCATTCTTGGTCGGGGTGTAAAACAATACCTAGCGAGTGCTGCAACATAATCAAATCCTCTTAGTTATCCGAATATACGCCTCAACATCTATTATGGATCATATACGCTGATTAATTTAAGAAACTATATGATCGGAGTAAATTTAATCTAGTATCATCCTTGTAGCGAACAAGTGAACTAACTTCAAGGTAGACAATACAATGCAAAAAAATTTAAAACCTATGACAGTAGTCGCTCACTCATTACCTAGACCTAAAGCCGTCTTGTTTGATCTAGATGGTACTCTGGTTGAGTCAACTTTGGATTTCAATTTTCTCAAGCAGAATTTTGATATTCAACCGGGGCAAGATGTTTTGCAATTTATATCAAATCTACCTAGCGATCAGCAGCAACGAGCGAATGAACTAATCGAAACACATGAGCTTGAAGATGCCCAGCGAGCAAAAACTTTACCCGGAGCACTCGACCTTTTGCTAGCGCTTAACCGAGCGGGGATACCCACTGCGATAATCACTCGCAATTCTCGCAGGGCTGCAAAAATCAAGATTGAAAACAACTCTTTACCCATTGA
>CAWVSV010000035.1:0-23497 GCA_963933095.1 uncultured Cellvibrionales bacterium | reverse complement strand
ATCGCAAAAAAGAAAGTCTGGAAAACTTTTATAAAAGTCTCAGTTCGCAGCAACTATCAATGCAATTGTACTTAATGCCAGTAGTGGTCATGCCGAAAGTACCAACAGCAACATAAAAATGATCAAAGTAAAAAGTCGCGGCTTCCGCTGTAAAGAGCGTTTTAAAACTGCACTCTACTTCCACCTCGGGGGCCTGCAGCTTTATCCAGACTGCGTTAAATGATTAAGACTACCAACACAATCTGGGGAAGAGCCATTATTTCTATGACGTATCGTTATATTGGTCTATATCTTGCTTAAATAATGCACGCATAGGTAAAAAGGCATAAATATGAAAAAAGTCGCTTTTATTGCACCAACCTATCCTGTTCTTAGCGAAACTTTTATCCAGACAGAAGTCGATGCAATCAAGGAATGTGGACATGATGTTAGCGTATTAACTTTTAAAATTGAAGAACATCAACATAAATTTGATTATAAGGTTATCAATATTGGTGATAATGTACAGGCGGCAATGTACAAAAAAATTAATGTACTTGGAATCCTTTACGCGCTTAAATTTGTCTTTGAACAAAATAAACAACCTAAATTATCCCTTTTTAATTTCGGGTTGAAACTAGCATTACAGCTTGCACAGATTAAAGCTGATCATGTTCATGCTCATTTTTGCCAGCATACCGCGGCTCATGCGATCGTTGCTGCTAATCTCCTCAATATTACCAGTTCATTTGTTGCTCATGGACATGATGTATATGAAAGTCCATTTGATATCGATAAAAAAATATTAGCCAGTGATTTTGTTGTTGCTGTCTGCAAAGACATGAAAAATGATTTTGAAAAAATAGCCAAAGGTAATATTAAGCTTTTGCATTGCGGTGTTAAACTAGATCAGTTTGTTATGAACTATAAAAAGCCTTCTGGCCATTTAAAACTTGTATTCATTGGTCGGCTAACCGAGCAAAAAGGCATCCATATTCTAATTGATGCCCTCGCTCTCATAGCTAAAAACCTCGATTTTAGTTTAGATATTGTTGGTGCTGGCGAGCTAGATTCACAACTCAAAGAGCAAGTATTACATCAGGGACTATCAGATAATATACGTTTCTTGGGGGCTAAGCCTCACAGCTGGGTAAAAGATAACTTATCTAATTACGAATGTTTGGTCGTCCCTTTTTGCTTTTCTAAAACAGGATGTGTTGATACTGGTCCATTAATTCTTAAAGAAGCAATGGCTGTGGGTACGCTAGTTATTACAACTAATATTATGGGCTGTAAGGAAATAGTTACCCCGGAAGTTGGCTATCTAGTTAATGAAAATAATGTCACAGAACTAAAAGAAAGTATTGAAAACTTTGCTAATCTTAGTTTTGAAAAAAAATCTGTAATGGCGAGTCTGGCAAGAGAGCGTGTTGTAAAATATTTTGATGCACAGAAGCAAGCGAAACAGTTATCAAGCTGGATACAACACCCAACTTAAAATAGTAAATTATCAATGTTGATGCTAGTTAAACAGTGTCAGACTTTATTATTTAATTTTCTAGTTGCAGATTTCAGCGATTAAAAAACACAATAAAATTTTTTATTGTATTTTTAGGCAAGCGAATACAATAAATAATTGGCCGGTCACACTTAAATTTTTCGATTGTACCTACATTACCTTAGCCTAATAGAGTTAATGCGCCGCCATAACATCGCATTCCACCAACTGCCCTAGTTGATGAATATATCGTCCTTCTTGCTGGCCTATAGCCTTAGCTTTGCCTATCTCTACGACAAGCAGGTCTATTTCAAGTTTCTCTATTAAAGGCGGTACCACCTGTTCTGATAGCCCCCAGCGAAAGATTATATGACTGTCGTTGTTAGCGTTGATGTACTGTAGTTGGTCGCTGTAGCTAACTACTTGTGGTTCATCAAATATGCAGACGTAATAAGCATCAAGCCCCATAGATTTCAGTTGTTTACCGCAGGGGGTCGCTTGAGCCAGAGTATTCATAATACCAAGGTCCTTATGTCTGACATTGCTATTATCCCTTAGCTCTTCTCTTACGTGGTCAGCTAACTCTGGCCCCAATAAAATCAGCGCTTTATGGCTGCTCCAGTGTTCATTGTCTTTAACCATGATTACATTGCAGGGGAAATCAAAAATAAAGCGATTGATAACTTTTGACGGTAACCATTTATTCCACAAGTGCCGGTCGGGATAACTGGTGACAACAGTGGGATGATCTTGATATTTAAGAATTGATAAAAATGATCTCTCCCAGAGGTTGCCGAAGCTAGAGGAGGTTGTGGTAGTGATACCTTGCTGCTCAGCGGCTAGCCTTATATCCGATAACTTACTATAGAGTAATAATTGCTCATCACCGCTGCCGCCGCTTTTTTCTCTATAGCCATAACACATGCCATGTAAGTGTAGCGGTATTTTTTTGTACTTTGCTAGGTAAAAAGCTCGATCGAGCGCATGTGGGTCGGTATGGCTGGTATCAACAATATGGATAATAACACCGGTATTCTCGGTCATGTAGCTTCTCCTTGGGAGAATAACTACTTTAAGTTTACGCCAATAGCCACAATGATGGAGGCTGGTTAAAGACTCGTTGGTTGTATCCAGCTGGTGTGTTAATGCTGAATCGTTTAACCCACCTCTGAGTCATGAAGGTATACAGGTAATGAGGGCCTTACCTTTTACCTTTCCAAAATAATTAGCTGCAAAGCTGAGGCGGGTGTTGATTGCTGCATTACGTCTGCAGCGGCCGTCAAAAATAAAAAGTGCGCTCTGCTTAAGGTATTCAGTCACTAGAGCGGCAAGATTATCTGCACTAGGCAGCGCAGTAGAAAAACTTGAGCTGTATTTTTTATGGCCGCCCCCAATTGTTCGTATTGACAGGTGATTATGGTTTTGTATGGATTTGGGGGGGTGTTGGTCTAGCCGGTCCCAGCCATTTGCAATTTCTTTGCTATCTAGAAAACCGTCGTTGTCGCTATTAAGCGAGTTTTTACATCAATTTTCACCTTATAGACGCGCACATATTCGATCTTCCATTGTTGGGGGGAGATTTTAGAAAGGATTTTTTCCCGCCCAAGCAGTGGTTTCAGCAGTGATTGTCATATATTGAGCGACGTCAGATACATTACCCGCAGATGTGCGCCAAGCTTCAATATCGTCGATATAGAAAACATATTCATTTTCATTTCATTGCAGAGAAAAATCATGAAGTTTACCGTCATAAAGATTTGGGCGACTGAGTGAGAAAGGCTTCGACTGGTGTTGATCACCATATCCATTCCAATCTAATGCATGGTTAATTTTGCCTTTATCGCTATTAATCGTTTCCATTATATCGATCTCGGTACCATCATTGCCGGTATTACCGGGTTTGTTTCCCCCCGCCGGCATTAACCAAAAAGCGCTCCAGGCATCAGTTATTACCGGGGCCATTGCACGAATTTCAAAATAATCATACTTTTGTTTAAACTGACCTGAAGTATTTATGACACCACTTTTTATTATTCCGTTGTCATTTCGAATATTAATAATAAGATGACCTTTGCTGTCTAAATAAGAATCATCATTACACCAGCGGTCAGTACCATCTTGGCGAGACCACTCTGGTGCTTTGGACCAGATTGAATTGTTTAGTCGCAAGCCGAGAAATCGAGTTTAGTGAGTGTTAGCAGCATTAATGTATAGCGACCGTTTTTATCAACACAGTGACCAACACAGTGGTAGTAGTGAGTATTATTAAGCAACATTTCTTGGCTTCTTGGCTTCTTGGCTTGGCCACTGATAAAACAACCATGTGTTTGAATACACAATTAATTGTAATATTATTTTGGGCGCTGCCAAAGATTGATTTTTATAGCGCGACTGCGTCTTAGTGCTTGAATAATAGGTGTCCCAAAATCGCACACGGCAAGTAAATGCGGCAAATATTTTAGAGGAAAGCGCTCGATAGTGTATTAGTTTTCTAGTTAATCCACATAGATTGTTTTTTTAAGAAGGGATGATTTATCTTTGTGGTATTCCTGTTGATAAATCCTTCGCAGTAACTCCTTGCTGTCGCTGTCGAACCAGCGAAGCCTAGATTCAATAAAGTCAGGGGAGATCATCTGTTTTTTTAGGGCGAGATTAATTTTTTTGATAACCGCCTGACCCCAGCTATTGTCAGGACAGGCAATATAGACCGGTATAAATTGTTGCTCCTGAGTTTCGCTAATGGCATAACTGCTGAACTGATTGTTTGCACCTGCAGCGTATTGTGTTATTGGAGTATACTCGACAATATAGTCTATTCTTTCGCGAATAAGCATATTTACAAGGCTGCTGTAATTGGGTGATCTGTAAAATTTTTCGGGTGGATATTGGTCAATTAGGCGATTGAGATTACGGGTATAGCGTTTTTGTGACAGGCCGCCAAGTTTATTACTTTGTAATAATTTTTTTAACGACAGGCTATTATCAGGGGTTAGTAAAGAGACAAAATCATCCGCTTGGTTTTTTTTAATAATAATTCGATGCGGTAGAAGAAAGCTGTTTACCGAAGATAGGAGTGCGTCTGTATTGGCGAGTGCAGAGGGGTGACAAATTTTTCGCCCCTTTTGTATTTCAGACAGGGCGCGTTGTGTACTCATTTCTGATCGGTGATGTTTATATTCTGTCAGTTTCATCGATAAATCATTAATAATATGGTCATAAAGGCCTTGCTGAGATTGTGGGCCATCGACAATGTAGAACGGTGCCCAATCTATGACTCTCCAGGTGATTTCATCACTTTCAGCGTGACAGCAAAGAGTTGCAAATATTAGAGCGAGTGCAGCGTTTACTTGAATTTTGTGTGTCATAACTAAGGCCTCAGTTGGCTTTATTATTTAATACTCTCGAGCTGTTTGCGCATTTTTTTAATGAGTGCGTTTAATTTTAGCGCCGCCAGTGTGGTCTCACTGACATTAAATATGAACGGCAGGGTATTGGCATCGCGGTTGAATTGCTGCTTTAGGACGTCGAGGCGGCGGCCGATAGTGCCGCTTTGTTTGACGGTGCGACGCACCTCCATTATGTATATGTCGAGTCGATTGAATTCTGCATTGCCATCGCTCTTTTGCGCCCGCAGTACGAGCTCTTGCCCGAGGCGGTCGCGCTCTAGTTCAACCTGTAATGCGGCTACCTTGGGGGTTAGTTCATCGCTCTGGGCTTGAATGATTTTCGCCATGGTAGCGCGTATATTCGTTACTTGAATGTAGATGGCGACTAGGCGCTGTTCGATTAATTTAGCCTGCTCTTGTCTCTCGTGCCCCTGATTCTCTAGCGATTGTTCGATGACAGTGTTGAATTGCTGCAGTGATTGCGCTAACACTAGGTTGAAGTCGAGGTCTTGTTTTTGTACAACCCCCGGCCACTTAAGTATATCGAGCGTGTTAATGATAGCGGTATTGGTCAGCTGCTCTTGGATCTGCTCAATGGCGTAGCTGGGTTGTGCTAGCAGTGCGCTGTTGACGCCGAGGGCGCTGTTGTCATTACTGGCGGTATGCAGGGACAGGGCGATATCGAGTTTGCCGAGCGACAGGTTTTTACGCAGACGCTCACGCAGCTGTGATTCCAGTTTCCGCCGATGTTTAGGTAGAAGCAAGTGAGCCTCGAGGTAGCGATGGTTGATACGGGGTATAACCTCGATAAAAGATCCCAAGTTGGTACTGTTAGCGTTGCAAAGCTTCGCTTCGATATGGGCGAAACGATTCATGCTGAGTGGCATGCAAAAAATTTCCATATGTTACTTTATTCCACCAACAATATTAGCAGAGGATTGCTGTGGAGATAACATATAATCGCGGTCAAATTTTATTCTTATTTTAAAAGGGACTCAGGGGGTCAGGTTTGGAATTGTGAATACACTAATGGCGCTGGTAATGAGGTTCAGGTTTTGCACTTTTAGCTCTAACATCTTCAGTTAAAAGACTAAAGCCGCGTCAATTATTGAGATCACGCACCAGCAACCAGCAAAAATAAAAGTCGCGTTCGACTGAGGGGACTTAAGAACCATAGCAACGCAAGAGCAGTTGTCGCGTCCGAGCATCGGATTGTGTCCTAGCAAGGCTGATTTTTGCCGCAGGGAAGAAGCGTATACCTATACATGACTAACTGAGGGAAAAATCAACCAAGGCAGGGCGCAATAAGCTTCACTGCCCTTAAAGCCCTCAAAATCACGGTCTCTTACCAATATACTTGGTGTTTTACCTGGCCCGAATCAGACGCGTCTTAAACAGCGCCCTTGGCCTTGAGTATGGCTACGTATTTCTCTCCACAGCGATGCTCGGCGGCAATCGCGAGCATAGTTTTACCATCGGGATTGCAGGCATTAAGGTCGCGGCCCTGTTCCACAAAGAAACCAATGAAGGTTTCGAAGCTGACCGCCAGCATGCCGCGATAGGCTTTTTCGAGTAGGTAGAAATCGCTATTGATGTCCTTGGGTGCTTCAGCGAGGAGAAAGGATTTGATGCGGGCGTCGTCGAATACTTCGCCAAGAACTTTTTCTTTGTCTTTTTTTAAACTCATTTTAATAACCTACATATTCTTACGTTGTTGAAGGTATTGCGGGCGAACCAGCGCCCGCCATAATGCCTTTACATTAATTCGTTTAACTTCTTCATCAAGATCTGATTGATCATCTGCGGATTGGCCTGACCTTTTGAGGCTTTCATTATTTGCCCCATAAAACCGCCGAGTTTTTTCTTGCGCTTGCTCTCGTCGGTATTTTTGTAGTCTTCGACCATGGCGGCGTTGGCGGTCAGCACAGCGTCAACCATACCTTCTAGCGCGCCTGTGTCGGATACTTGCTTGAGGCCGCGTTTCTCGATCACCGCGTCGGCATCGCCTTCGCTTTTCCACATGCCTTCAAATACTTGCTTGGCCTGCTTGCTGGAGATAGTGTTGTCTTTTAAGCGCGCAATCATGCCGCCGAGCATCTCGCCGGAGACTGGAGATTCGGCTATGACTTTGTCTTCGGCATTTAAGCGTGCGGAGACTTCACCCATTATCCAGTTGGCAGCGAGCTTGGCATCACTATCTGCGGCCGCTTCAAAGAAGTGGGCGAGGTCGGCGCTGGCCGAGAGCAGGCTGGCGTCGTACTCGGACAGTTTGTAGGTATCGACAAAGCGCGCTTGACGCTCGGCGGGTAGCTCAGGCAATTGCTTGCGGACGGCTTCAATAAAGTCATCGTCAATTTCTACCGGCAATAAATCGGGGCAGGGGAAGTAGCGGTAGTCATTGGCTTCCTCTTTACTGCGCATGGACTTAGAGGTTTTGGCGTCGCTGTTGTAGAGGCGAGTCTCCTGAGCGATGCTGCCGCCGTCTTCTAAAATATCGATCTGACGCTCGACTTCTAGCGCGATCGCCTCTTCCATAAACTTGAAGGAGTTGAGGTTTTTGGTCTCGGTGCGGGTGCCTAATTTCTCTTGGCCCTTGGGGCGCACAGAAATATTCACGTCAAAACGCATCGAGCCCTGCGCCATCTTGCCATCGCAGATACCGATGGAGGTGACAATAGAGTGCAGCTGCTTGGCGAAGGCCACGGCCTCGACTGAGTTATTCATGTCGGGTTCGGATACCACTTCGATCAGCGGAGTGCCGGCACGGTTGAGGTCGATACCGGACATGCCATGGAAGTCTTCGTGCAGAGACTTACCCGCATCCTCTTCTAAGTGGGCATGGTGAATACGCACACGTTTGGTGTTACCTTCGCCGAGTTGTAGATCTATATGACCCGGGCCGACAATAGGTATATCTAGTTGGGTGGTTTGGTAGCCTTTGGGCAAGTCAGGATAGAAGTAGTTCTTGCGGTCAAACACCGACCGCTTGGCGATGCCGGCATCGATGGCGAGGCCAAACATAACGGCTTTGCGATAGGCTTCGGCGTTTACTACTGGCAGTGTGCCGGGCATAGCCAAGTCGATAGCGCAGGCTTGTGTGTTGGGCTCGGCACCGAAAGCGGTGCTGGCGCCAGAAAATATCTTGGTGGCCGTGTTCAGCTGTACGTGAACCTCAAGGCCAATAACTGTTTCCCATTCCATATCAATATCCTCTTAGGCGATGCCGGGCGCGGTTTGTTGGTGAAAATCGGTCACTTGCTGAAACTGGTGAGCGACATTGAGCAGGCGCGCTTCATCGAAATAGTTGCCAATTAGTTGCAGGCCAACAGGTAGCTCGCCGTTCTCAGACTCGATCAAGCCACAGGGCAGCGACATAGCCGGTAGGCCAGCGAGGTTGGTGGCGATGGTGTAGATATCTTCTAAATACATGGCTACAGGGTCGGCGCTCTTGGCGCCAAAAGCGAAAGCCGGATTTGGAGTGGTGGGGCCGAGGATGATATCCACACCCGCTTTGGCGGGGTCAAAGGCATCGACAAAATCCTGTTTGATTAAGCGGCGAACTTTTTGTGCCTTGGAATAGTAGGCGTCGTAGTAACCGGACGACAGTGCGTAGGCTCCGACCAGAATGCGTCGCTTGACCTCATCGCCAAAGCCTTCGGCGCGCGAGCGACAATAGAGGTCGTTAAGGTCTTTCGGGTCTTCGCAGCGGTGGCCATAGCGCACGCCGTCAAAGCGCGACAAGTTGGCCGAGCATTCAGCCGGTGCAATCACGTAGTAAGCCGGCACTGACAGGTCGGTGTGTGGCAGCGTTATTTCTTTAATATTCGCGCCGAGTTTTTTGTAGGTCTCGATGGCAGCGTTCACAGCGGTGGCGATGGCTGGATTCAACCCCTCGCCAAAGTACTCAGTTGGCACACCGATGGTTAAGCCATCTAGGCTGTTGTTCAACTCGGCAGTATAGTCGGGCACATCATGTTCAATACAGGTGGAGTCTTTACTGTCGAAGCTGGCCATAGCGTTGAGCATAATGGCGGCATCTTCTGCAGTGCGGGTCATAGGACCCGCTTGGTCGAGGCTGGAGGCGAAGGCGATCATGCCCCAACGCGAAACGCGGCCATAGGTTGGTTTTAGGCCCGTGAGTCCACACAGTGCCGCTGGCTGGCGGATAGAACCACCGGTATCGGTGGCGGTTGCTGCAGGCGCTAGCTGTGCGGCTACGCAAACGGCCGAACCACCGGAGGAGCCGCCCGGGACGCAGTCGGTATTCCAGGGGTTTTTCACCGCACCAAAGTAGCTGGACTCATTAGATGAACCCATGGCGAACTCGTCCATGTTGGTCTTGCCCAGCATGACCGCGCCTTGTGCCAAGTAGTTTTCAACCACGGTGGCGCTGTAAGGCGGCACAAAGTTTTCGAGCATCTTCGAGCCACAGCTGGTGCGTACGCCATCGGTGCAAAAAATGTCTTTATGGGCGATAGGTACGCCGCATAGAGGGGGTGCGTCGCCTGCGGCTAAACGCTGGTCAGCGGCATCGGCCTGGTCTAAGGCGCTGTCTTTTGTGACAGTAATAAAGCTGTTGTATTTGCTGTCCAAACGCTCGATGCGGTCTAGGTAGTGCTGGGTCAGCTCGCGACTGGTGAACTCTTTATTGCGCAGGCCTTGGATTAGCTCTGCGATAGTCTTGTTATGCATTTCTGGATTCCTAGTGTTAGGTCTCTAAGTTTTTGATCCGGTACGCGGAGTGACCGGCGCCAGTTTTGCTGGAGTGAACCGCGGAGAAATCAGTCGATAACCTTGGGCACAAGGTAAAGGCCGTTTTCAGTGGCGGGGGCAATGGCCTGGAATTTTTCGCGCTGATCGCGCTCACTAACCTCGTCTAACCGCAAGCGCTGTACTGCGTCCATTGGATGGGCCATAGGGGCGACGCCGTCAGTATCGGCCGCCTGTAGCTGGTCGACCAATTTCAGTACGTCTGAAATGCTGCTGGCTACTTGCTCGGCGGCCTCATCGGTCATTTCTATGCGCGCCAGCACGGCTAGCTTTTCGATCTCGGACCTGTCTACAGCCATGGGATTCTCCGGTATATGCGGTTGATCGTTTAGTGAAATTATTTATTAGAGCAGGTTCGAAAACGGCTGAGGTTGAGCCTGTTTTTGATTTTAATGCGCTAACAAATATGACAATTATTAACAGTCGCGTAATTTATCATATTAGCGCACGGCAATAAATGAATAGAACCACGACTATCGCCTTGCTCTAGCCCTCGGTGGTTGTTAGAGTGCATCCCAATTCTGCCCCCAAAGCGACTATTAACAAAGGGTTTGGGCGGCGCTATTTAAGTTGTAATGATTTCTTTAGCCGTTAATGTGCCTTCACCATTGCCTCTGAGATTGAGGACCGGGCGCTTTACCGTTGTTTTTACACGGTTTTTACTCACTTAAGTACAATAAGGTTTGCTTTACCATGTTAATGCCAAAACGCCTGCGCGGCATCTTCTCTAATGATCTGTCCATCGACCTGGGCACAGCTAATACCCTCATTTATGTACGCGAGCGCGGCATTGTTTTGAATGAACCGTCGGTAGTGGCCATTCGTCATCACAATGGCCAGAAAATTGTTGAAGCGGTGGGGACGGAAGCCAAGCGCATGCTGGGCCGAACGCCGGGTAATATTACCGCCATCCGACCTTTAAAAGACGGTGTGATCGCTGACTTTCAGGTGACTGAAAAAATGTTGCAGCACTTTATAAAAAAAGTGCATCATAATAATTGGTTCCACCCCAGCCCGCGCGTGTTGATTTGCGTGCCTTGCCTGTCGACCGAAGTTGAGAAACGCGCCATTCGCGAGTCGGCTTTGGGCGCGGGGGCTCGAGAAGTTCGCTTGATAGAAGAACCTATGGCGGCCGCAATTGGCGCCGGTTTAAAAACCTCTGAAGCCAACGGCTCTATGGTGGTCGATATAGGCGGTGGTACTACCGAGATCGCCATTATTTCTCTTAATGGTGTGGTTTATTCAGATTCTGTCCGGGTCGGCGGCGACCGCTTCGATGAGGCCATCGTCAATTATGTGCGCCGCAACTACGGTTCTATCATTGGCGATGCCACTGCCGAACGCATTAAACAGGAAGTGGGTTGTGCTTTTGCTTGTTCGGAAGTTCGCGAGATTGATGTTCGCGGCCGCAACTTGGCCGAGGGTGTACCGCGCAGCTTTACTCTTAATAGTGATGAAATTCTCGATTCCTTGCAGGAACCACTAGCGTCGATTGTGCAAGCGGTAAAAAGTGCGCTGGAACAGTCTCCTCCGGAGCTGGCATCGGATATTGCCGAAAGCGGTATTGTGCTTACCGGTGGTGGCGCCATGCTGCGCGACATTGATCGTTTGCTGGCTAATGAAACCGGCCTGCCGGTTATTGTCGCCGAAGATCCGCTGACTTGTGTGGCGCGTGGCGGTGGTATGGCGATGGATATGATGGACAAGCGCAATATTGATTTGCTCTCCACTTAATCCCCCGCTTTGTCAGCTTCGTTTTATTGCGGTGCTGGTTTTTGACTTGGACGAGGATGTCCTATTAAACAGCTCTTCAGTAAACGCAGCTCTTTAGCATCGCGCAGCCTTTATTTTGGCTTCGCGGCTTTGTTATTACTGCTGATTAATATTTACAGCGATTGGCTGGCACCGGTGCGGGCACAACTAGCACCATTAACCACGCCGTTTTATTGGTTAGTCGACACTCCAGCACGAATTAAAGCGTGGAGCGGCAAGACGACCTTGAGTCGCGTTGAGCTGCAGTCACATAACGAGGCGCTGGAATCTGAAGTGCTAGTGTTAAAGCGGAAGCTTCAGCGCATGGCGTCACTGGCGGCTGAAAATGTGCGCCTGCGACAATTGTTGAACTCGGCTGAATTTATCGAAGATCGCGTCTTAGTGGCCGAGTTAGTGGGGGTGTCACCCGACCCACTAAGTCATATTGTT
The DNA here is from genome assembly GCA_963933095.1 of uncultured Cellvibrionales bacterium. GTDB lineage: Bacteria > Pseudomonadota > Gammaproteobacteria > Pseudomonadales > Cellvibrionaceae > UBA1124. Next base: position 11,662 of record CAWVSV010000035.1, on the reverse strand, counting down.
ATTATTAATAAAGGCTCCGATGAAGGTGTTTTTATCGGTCAACCGCTGCTCGATGCGTCGGGATTGATGGGGCAGGTGGTAGAAGTTAGCGCGAACATGGCGCGAGTCCTGCTTATTACTGACAATTCGCATGCCCTGCCAGTGCAGGTGAATCGCAATGGAGTGCGCGCGGTAGCTGAAGGTGTCGGTGATCTCTATAAATTGCAACTGCGCCATATGGCTAATACGGTCGATATTCGGGTCGGTGATCTATTAGTTAGCTCTGGGCTTGGTGGGCGTTTTCCGGTCGGTTATCCGGTCGCTGTGGTCGATTCTATTGTGCGCGACCCAGGTCAAGCTTTTGCTGCAATTCATGTGCGCCCGCGGGCGCAATTAGACCGTAGTCGGCATGTGCTATTAGTGTTTGGCGATCGCGACAACAATTCTGCCCAAGCGCTCGACAATTCTCTCGATAGCTCTTTAAACTAAAATGGCGGGCGGCCAGATGGAAACCTCTAGCAAGCCGCATAATCGCGGTTTAATTAGCGTGTTGTTTATTTTTGCTCTGCTGTTTTCAATTTATCCACTGCCGTTGGAATATCGCTGGTATCGCCCTGAGCTGTTGACCCTGCTGCTGATCTACTGGGTGCTCGCGATGCCGCAGCAATTTGGTCCGCTCTTGTGGTTTGGGGTGGGTTTGGTACAAGATGTGGTGACCGGTTCAATGCTAGGGCAGCACGCAGTGGGTACGGTCATTATTGGTTATTTGTGTGTGCTCTCTTATCAGCGTATTCGCAATTACAGCTTGTGGCAGCAGGCCTGCTGGGTGTTTGTGGTCTGTGGCATTGCCGGGCTGCTCTATCAATGGACCAATTCGTTGCGGGGGATGAGTTCATCGGGTCTGATGTTTTTGACTCCTGTACTAATTAGCGCCTTGTCTTGGCCGCTGTTTGTTTTTGCGCTGGATCAAGTGCGTAAGCGTTTTCGCATTCGTTAGGCTAGGTACTGTTTATGTCCGCAATTTATCTGGCGTCTCAATCGCCCCGGCGCGCAGAGTTGTTGCGGCAGGTCGGTGTGCCTTTTACCCAGTTCAGTGTTGATATTCTTGAAGAGCATCAACGTGGCGAAAGCGCTGATGCTTATGTTGTTCGGTTAGCCCAAGAAAAAGCGCAGGCGGGCTGGCGGCACTGTCAAACCGAGGGATTGGTATCGCTGCCAGTATTAGGGTCAGATACCGTGGTGGTTTGCGATGAGCAGATATTGGAAAAACCCGCAGATTTGCATGAGGCTCAGCAAACGTTACAACTGTTATCGGGTCGCAGTCATCGTGTGTTATCGGCGTTGGCTATAGTGTTTGGGTCGCGCTGTGAGTGGGCCATAGCGGCCACCGAAGTGACTTTTCGCCGTCTTTCTAGCGTTGAAATCGAGCGCTACTGGGCTACTGGCGAACCCTGTGATAAAGCTGGAGCCTATGGCATACAAGGCCTGGGCGCGGTATTTGTTGAATCTATTAGCGGCAGCTATAGCAATGTTGTGGGGCTGCCGTTAGAAACTACGGTACCACTATTGAAAATTTTTGATGTGGCCTGTTGGCAATAAAGGCTAGGGGCCTGTTGGGCTGAACCGATCGTCGCGTGAAAAATGGCCAATCTCGATTTTTCGCTGTAGATTAGCGTTAAGTCCGACAGACTCCCAGGCAAGGATGATGAAAAGCGTATGAGTGAAGAACTGCTAATTAATGTTTCCCCCACCGAAACCCGCGTGGCGCTGGTGGAAAACGGTATGTTGCAGGAAGTGTATATCGAGCGCACTCAGCGGCGGGGTTTTGTCGGTAATATTTACAAAGGTAAAGTCGTGCGCGTGCTGCCGGGTATGCAGGCGGCTTTTGTCGAGATTGGGCTGGAACGTGCCGGTTTTATTCATGCCAGCGATATTGCACCGCTGGATGCCGAGGGCTTTGAAAATCGTTCGCGCAACAGTGAGGTAGCTGATATTAGCGCACTGGTACGCGAGGGGCAGTCACTGGTAGTGCAAGTCACCAAAGATCCTATTAGCAGCAAAGGTGCCCGCTTGACCACTCACCTGTCGGTATCATCGCGGTTTTTGGTCTATATGCCGCAAACCAAGCATATTGGTATTTCAACCCGCATTGAGGAGGAGGCCGAGCGCGAGCGGCTCAAACAGTTAGTTGAAGCGGCGGTGAAATCAGCCGCCGAGCAGCGCGGTGAACTTGCCAATCAGGGGGGGTTTATTGTGCGCACTGTAGCCGAGGGTGCCTGCCAAAAAGAGCTTCAATTAGAAATCCCTTTTCTCTACAAACTCTGGCGCGGGGTCGAAGAGTCGATAGCCGAATTTAAAGCGCCGGCCCTGGTACATCAAGATTTACCCTTATGCCTGCGTACGCTGCGCGACTTAGCGCGACCTCATATTGAAAAAATCCGCGTCGATTCGAGAGAATCTTGCGCTCGCATGAGCCATTTTGCCGACAAGTATATGCCCGAAATCGGCGGCTTAATTGAGCACTACCCAGGCGAGCGTCCGCTGTTTGAACTTTACGGTGTGGAAGACGAATTACAGCGCGCATTAGAGCATCGAGTACAACTAAAGTCGGGTGGTTATTTAATTGTCGAGCAGACCGAGGCTATGTGTACTGTCGACATCAATACAGGTGCTTTCGTTGGCCATCGCAATCTTGAAGAGACAATATTTAAGACCAACCTTGAGGCGGCCACAGCGATTGGCCGTCAGCTGCGCCTGCGCAATCTCGGCGGTATTATTATTATCGACTTTATCGATATGAGAGACGCTGAACATAAGCGGCAAGTATTGCGCACGCTAGAAAAAATGATGGAACGCGACCATGCCAAGACCTGCATCACCGGCGTGTCGGAGCTGGGCTTAGTAGAGATGACGCGCAAGCGCACGCGCGAGTCGCTGGGGCAAATTTTGTGTGAGCCTTGCTCGGTGTGCAACGGTCGCGGTACTGTGAAATCGGCAGAGACTATCTGCTATGAAATATTTCGCGAAATTCTGCGTGAGGCGCGAGCCTACGATAGTGACAAGTTTATGGTGCTGGCCTCACAGCTAGTTATAGAGCGCTTACTCGATGAAGAGTCTTCTAATGTGGCCGATCTAGAGGAGTTTATTGAACGCACCATACAGTTTCAAGTTGAGAGCATCTACTCGCAAGAGCAGTACGATATTATTCTCGGCTGATGTTAGCTCGCGAGCCCTTCTGTGCTTTAACCGGCATTCACCTAAGCGTGCTTTAATAGGTAAATAATGTTTTCAGGTTTTATTCTCAACTAATGAGCAAAACAGTTCGTTTTCTTGTTCGCCTCTTTTGGGGTGTAACCGCCTCGGCGCTAATATTATTAGCGGTGATGGTACAGCTTGGCCGCAGTGGTAGTTTTTTAGTGTCTGAGTACCGTCAGGATCTCGCCGACTACTGGTCGCAGAAATTACAGCTGCAAGTGGAGATTGGTGATCTAGCCCTAGTATGGGAGGGTTTGAGACCCGAATTGATCACACTGAATGTCCGCGTTAGTACGCCCGATGGCAGCGTCATTGCTGTCTTGCCGTCGACTCGTGTGGAACTGCTATTACTGCCTAGTCTAATTCAGTTGCAGCCTGTAGTGGCCGAGTTGCAGGTGACAGGGGGTGAACTAGCCTTCGAACAGGCCGAAGACGGTCGCTGGTCGCTACAAGGGCTGCCATTAAAACCCGAGCTGGCAGAGTCTGATCATCCCGCGAACCATTATCGTGGTAACCCTTTTGCTGTCTTTTTATTCGCCCGCCATTTACAGCTGCGAGATGCCGCACTGGAATTCAATTTTCGCAATGGCGAACAATTTATCCTGCAAGTGCCAGAGATTGCTCTGAACAGCTCGCGCAACTTTCACCGCTTGTCTCTGCGTATGGATGTGGGCGAGCGCAAGAATATGGTTACCTTGGTGATTGAAGGGGAGGGCGACCCTAACGATCCGAAGGAATTTGTTAGCCAAGGTTACCTGCGCATACAGCAATTTCCCTTGAATAAAGTAGTATCGGCGGCCGCCAATAGATGGCCGCAGGGCACTGAATTAGATTTTTCTGCCGAGGCCGAGGCCGAGGGCGAGGTGGATTTGGAACTGTGGTTGCAGAGCAACGAACAGGGATTTAATTGGCAGGGTCGCCTAGATGTGCACCAGCTACCGGCACTAGTCGCCAGTGCGCCGGGTATCGATCACTTAGGTACTAATATACAGGGCATGTGGCAACATGCTGGCGTCTGGCAGTTGTCGCTGCAAGACCTCCAGGTGCAGTGGCAAGAATTGTTATCGCTGGATGTACAGCTGAGCTCAAAAGGTGTCGGCGAGCCTCTTGCTATCGCCATAGATCAGTTGCCACTGGCGGCGCTTAGCCGCCTTGCAAGTGCGCATCTATCGAGTGACGGCAAGGCCTTCGAGCTGTTAAATACACTTAACGCGCAGGGCAATTTGCGCAATGCCCTTATTACCTTGCCACTGGACAGCCTTAAAGACGTTCATTTTGCTGCTAATCTCGATCAGGTCGGTGTCGATGCGCTTGAGGGTGCTCCGGCACTGACTCAGGTTGATGGCTATATATCAGCCGACCAAGCCGGTGGTTTGATCGAGTTAGACAGTCGTCATGGCTTTAGTATGCAGTACAGTATTTATGCTGACGCTATGGACTACGACAGTGCCTTCGGCGCGGTGGCTTGGCATTTGCGTCCCGATGATAATGTTATCTACGTTAACAGCTCAAAGCTGTCGCTGCGTGGTGAGGACGGCGCCGCCGAGGGATTTTTATACCTGAATATGCCCTGGCAGAAAGACTCTCGTGACAGCGAGATGACTCTGCAAATTGGTTTAACTGGCAGTAACGTCCAGTACCATAGTAAATATGTGCCCGAGGTAGTGCCGCCGACATTACATCAGTGGTTGGACGACAGTTTGGCAGAGGGCGAGATCGGCTGGGCTGGGTTTATCTATCGTGGTTCACTCAGCCCCAATGATGCCGAGGGGCGCACTGTGCAGCTGGCGATCGACATGGATGCTGCGAGTCTCGATTACCATCCGCGCTGGCCTGCGCTCAGCGATATTAAAGGTTTGCTGACGATTGACGATGTTGAGGTTAATGTCGATGTGGAAAGGGCGCGTCTATATGACTCCAGTTTGAGCAATACTCTGGTGGCGGTGGCACCCAATGCGGCGGGTAGCGGTATGCTGCTGGAAATCCGTTCACAGTTGGCTGGGCCTGCGAGTGATGGATTGCGGGTGCTGCGCGAGACTATGCTGCGGGACACGCTCGGGGATGGTTTTGACAGCTGGACACTCAGTGGCGACATGGAGGCGCAGTTGACACTTTCGATTCCGCTGACGCCAGAGCAGCCAGGAGCGCGCCAACGCGTTGAGGTTATGTTGGCTGAATCGGCCTTGACCATGGCATCGCTGGGTTTAGAATTTAAGCCATTAAATGGCCGACTGAATTTCGATGAACATCAGGGCCTTACGGCCAAGAATCTTTATGGCAAATTTTTTCAGCAACCCTTTAGCGCTTCCATCGCCAGTAATCCTGTTGCTAAAACAACCCGCGTACAGGCCCAGGGTGCCGCTGCAGCTAGCGCAGTGACCGACTGGATCAAGCGGCCTGAATTGCAATTTGTTGAAGGTATATTACCTTTTAATGCCGACTTGACTCTATTTCATGGCGATAGAAAAGCTGATAAGGCTCGACTGCAGATTAGCTCTAATTTGCGCGGTGCTAGTGTTACCTTACCCGCTCCTTTTGCCAAACTGGCGGCAGAAGAAAGGCCGCTAGCGGTTCACATAGATATGGGCGAGTCGAGTACACATTATTCGATAAATTATGCCGATCAAGCCCAATTTGAGTTGCTGCAAACATCCGCAGAGTCTCCGCGCATGGCGCTGGGTGTACAGCAAGCGGCTAAATTGCCAGAACTTGCCAGTTTTAGTATTGCCGGTCAGCTTGAACGCTTTGATTTTCTAACTTGGCGCGAAACCTATGAACGCTACCAAGGCTTTGCTGAGGCGCTGACTTCTGTTCAGCAGCTGGCGACAAGTAAAGGCGAAATGGCTGATGTAGCGATGTCGAGTGAGCCTCTGAAGGTAGACTTCAACGCTCGTGTCCAAAGTTTTGTGCTCGGTGATTTCAAACTGGATAATATTTTGGTCTCGGGCGGTTACAGCAATCAGGGCTGGGCTTTGAATATTGAAAATCCTACGGTAAAAGGTGGTCTGTTAGTTCACAATGACGCTCGTCCACTGCAGGTCGACTTGCAGTATTTACGTCTGGCCAAAGCCAGCCCGCTTGAGAGTAACAACGTCAATACCGACATGGATACAGGGCAGCCAGATTCCGAATTGAATAGCGCCAAAGTAGATATTGAGGTAAATGATATTTTGAGTGGTGTTGACCCCCTTGCTTTGCCGGCAATGGATTTTTCAACCGATGAGCTGTTCATTGGCGCCGAAGATTATGGCAGTTGGCGCTTTGCTATGCGCCCATCGAAAGAGGGCTTGGCACTCGACTCAATTTTTGCAAACGTTAAAGGCCTCACTATTACAGGCATTAAGGATGACTCTAATGGCGGTATTGATACAGAGCAGGGCGCGAGTTTAATTTGGCGCGGTCGCGGCGATATGGCCTATACCGAATTTAAAGGCGTGCTCAGCAGCGACGATTTAAGCTCGACATTGGCGCAGTTTAATCAGCCTGGTTTGCTTGAAAGCGAGCAGGCCCGTTTTGTAGCAGATCTTGGCTGGCAGGGATCGCCCGCAGCTATTGGTCTCAATCAACTGGAGGGGGGGCTCGCCCTCGATATAGACAAAGGGCGCTTCTTGCGCGACGGTAATAGCGGCAATAATCCCCTCTTGCGTCTGCTGGGGCTACTGAATTTCGATACTTTGTTACGCCGTTTACAGCTTGATTTTAGCGATATGGTTAAAAGTGGAATGGTGTTCGATAGCGTCAAGGGCGAATTACAGTTTTCTGAGGGCAATCTCTATTTAGAGCAGCCATTAAAAGTGCGCACCCCGTCAAGCCGCTTACAATTGGCCGGCACCATTGATTTGAAAAATGAAAAACTTGACGCCACTCTTGTAGCGGCACTACCGGTAGCGAGTCCTCTGGCGTTATTTGCAGCATTGACCGCAGGTTTACCGATGGCCGCAGGGGTTTATATTGTGGGCAAGATATTCGAGGAGCAAGTCGATAAATTGACTAGTCTCAGTTATCACATCGACGGTGATTGGGCCGATCCTCAAATTGAGTTTGGCCAAATTTTTGATGCCAAAGCGGTCAAACGCTCGGCCAAAGAAGCCAAGCAAAAAAATGAACAGCAAAACAAAGCGGCTGAGTTGTCGGCGCAACCGTTGTAACGTTTTACTAGCAAGGCAGTCTTAACTAGTACATGTTGCCGTTGAGGATATCATTATGTTTATTCGTCATCCTATTGCAGTGTTATTGCTGCCATTATTCGTTAGTGCGGCTGTTGCTGCTGACAGCTTGAGTGTCCAGCAGGCAAACCAGATTATTGCCAGTGGCCAAGCTTTTGACAAAATTGAGCAGAGTCTCTGGCGTCAAATGCTCACTCAGAAGCAGTTTTCGATTATGTGGCAAGAAGACACCGAACGGCCTTTTACTGGCGCGCTGCTGCAGAACAAGCAGGCTGGAACCTATGTGAGCGCCGGTTGTAAAATTCCGGTATTTCGATCTGAGCATAAATTTAAAAGTGGTACTGGCTGGCCCAGTTTTTGGGAGATGCTCGATAGCGGCAATATAGTTTTGCGCGATGATTACACCTGGTATGGGGTTAAACGCACCGAAGTGCTGTCTAAGTGCGGTGAGCATTTAGGGCACGTATTTGATGACGGCCCTGCACCAACGGGCCTGCGTTATTGTATTAACTCAGCGGCACTTAGATTTATACCCGATGCCAAACCTGAATCTATCAGCCCGCCAGAATAATTGCGCGGGCGCTACTGCATATTGTGCATTTCAGTCGCATTGCGTTGGTAGTCGATACCCAGTCTACTGAGGTGAGCCCTGCGGAATAAGTTTTTCTATACCTTAGGATCATAAAAAAGGCCGCGACAGAGTTTTTTGTCGCGGCCTTTTTTATCGATAAACAGCGAGACTATTATTTGGCTTCCATCTGCTCGCGAATGCACTTAAATAGTTTGCGCGCGCTGGAAGGGGGCTTTTGTTGGGATTGTTCCTTTTGTGCTGCGCGGATTAGTTGGCGCAGGTGCTGGCGGTCAGCCTGCCAATATTGAGCAGTGAAATCGGCCAGAACCGTGTCACCCTCGGCAATAAGTTTGTCGCGCCAGATTTCAGCATCTTGTAGGAGTTTGGTGTGGGCGCGGCTGTTATTACGGAGCTTTTCCAGTGCGGCGGTGATGGCTTCGCAATCAGCACTGCGCATCAATTTGCCAACAAATTGCATTTGGCGGCGACGACCCTCGCGATGAGGCAAGCGGCGGGCCAGTAAAATAGCTTCCCTCAGCGTGCCGTCGAGGGGAATTGTAGCCAGGCCGGTATCGCTCAGGTCAGCGACTTTTTCCCCCAGTTTTTGTAGGGCTTTCATCTCTTGTTTGACGGCTGTTTTACTTAGCGGCTCGTCTTCGTGCTCATCTAGTTTGAAATCGGTCATAGTCGTAGTGTCTGCCGTATCTTGTGAATAAGGTCGCTCTATTGGAAAAATAGTGAATATTTCACAAGAGCAAGAAAGCTTTGCGCGCACAAAAGGAGTGTACAGGAATTATATAACCGATTGAGCACATGGCTGATGCCGCTATAGTGAAAAAAGAGCATTTTTTAAGTATAAAAATAAGTGGCGAGCCCTAGAAAGGATAGAAACCCAACCACATCGGTTATGGTTGTAAGGGCAACCCCACCGGCTAGTGCAGGGTCAATTTTAAGTGTTTTTAAAGTCACTGGTATCAGTGCACCGGCTATGGCGGCCGTGAGCAAATTAATCGTCATGGCGGCGGCAATAATAAAGGCAATAGTAATGTCGTTAAACCAGGCTGCGGCCACGGCGCCCATCACCAAAGACCAGAGCATGGCATTAATGAAGCCGACGCGAAACTCGCGCGACACTAGCCAACTGAGATTGTTGCGGCCGATCTGACCGAGAGTGATACCGCGTATGACTACGGTGAGCGTTTGGCTGCCTGCTACGCCACCCATACTGGCGACAATCGGCATTAATACCGCGAGTGCCACCACTTGGTCGATAGTGTCTTTAAACAGGTTGATCACCGATGAGGCGAGTATGGCGGTGAGTAGATTGATACCCAGCCAGATCGCACGCCTGGGTGTCGCTTTTAGTACTGGCGCGAAAGTGTCCTCTTCTTCATCGAGCCCTGCTAGGCTCATCAGCGAGTGATCGGCGTCTTCACGGATAACGTCAACCACATCATCAATAGTGATGCGGCCCAGTAGTTTGCGCTCGCTATCGACCACCGGGGCCGAGATCCAGTCGTGACGCTCAAACAGATTTGCAACTTCGCTGTCGTGCATGTTGGCTGCAATCGCTTCGACATCGGTGACCATGACTTCACGCACAGTGATGCTGGGGTCGGAAGTGAGTAGCTTGCTGATAGGCAGCAGACCGAGAAATTGGTCCTGTCGGTTGACCACAAATAAGTTGTCAGTGGCGGCGGGTATATCGTCGTGGCGACGCAGATAACGCAGCACTACGTCGAGGGTAAAACGCGGCCGTACAGTGACCGTATCGGTATTCATTAAACCGCCGGCAGTATCGTCGTCGTAGGACAATACCGATTCGACTCGATGGCGGTCCTGCGCGCTCATAGCCGCCAAGACTTCGCGAATGATTTGATCGGGCAGTTGTTGCAGCAGGTCGGCGATATCGTCCGAGTCTAGCCCCTCTGTGGCCTGTACCACTTCAGCGGTATTCATCTGGCTGAGAAATGCCGCTTGAATGTCTTCAGATAGTTCTTGGAGGACGTCGCCCTCGCGTTCGCTATCGACCAGCTTCCATAGGGCTAGGCGGGCGCTCGGCGGCGAGGATTCTAGGATGTGGGCAATATCTACGGCGGCTAAACCGTTGAGCATGCGGCTGACTTGGCGAAAAGTACCGCTGTCTAAGGCGTCAAAGAGTTCACCGAGCTGTGTCTGCGTTTGGCGCTGGAGTTCTTCGACATTCTGCTGCATGGGCGCTCGTTGCATCAGCGGCGTTTAGTACCTGCCGGGCTTGACCTATCGTAGTAAGGACAACACGTTTTGGCACAGTACATGCAAATCGACTGGATGAATAGTTGCTCTATTCGCCGACGAACTGCATGAAAATGGCCAAACTCAAGTTTATCGCAGTAACTCCGTGGTAAGTCCGACAGGCTCTTAGGGCGCCACATTAAAGGAATAGCTTAATTTTACAGGAAATAGATAAATATTTTGCTTAAATTATTAGCGCAGCTCTGAACATTGAAGGCAAAACCTAGCTTTTCAGCGGTGCCTTTGCTTATTCGCCCTCACCAAACATATCGTTAATGAGTTCACAGATGGCGGCCAGTGCTTCGCTCTGGTCTTCACCTTCAATCTCCAACTGCAATTGAGTGCCCTGGGTTGCTGCGAGTAGCATCAGTGACATGACGCTTTTACTGTCGACCATTTTGCCATTAATACCCGCTCGAATTGAAGCCGCAAAGCGTGCTGTCAAAGTGGCCAGTTTGGCAGCAGCGCGGGCGTGTAAACCACGTTTGTTAATAATAGTTATTTCGTGTTTGAGCATGAATTCAAGAGTCTCGTCTAGCGATGTTAAGCGTCAAGCTGGCGATGGCGTATTTGTACATCATTAAAACGGCTGGTGAATATTTGATAGAGATTTTGCGCCAAATAAACCGAACGGTGTTGGCCGCCGGTACAGCCGATGGCGACGGTAATATAGCTGCGGTTGTTGGCGATAAAACTAGGCAGCCAGCGCTCGAGATATTTTTCGATATCGGCCTGCATATCGCGGACCTCTGTTTCAGCGCTTAGGAATGTTGCCACACCCTTATCGAGTCCGGTCATGCTTCGGAGTTCGGGCACCCAGTGAGGATTTGGCAGGCAGCGGACATCAAATACCAGATCAGCATCAGTTGGCAGGCCGTATTTAAAACCAAAGGATTGAAACTGCACCACCATAGATTTGTCGCCGCGGCTGAGTACAGTTTTTTTAATTAAGTCGCGCAACTCATGCAAGCTTAGGGTGCTGGTGTCGATGACTTGATCGGCCGCTTGGGACACGGGGGAAAGAATAGTGCTTTCCTGCTTGATCGCCCCGAGTAGGTCGGTGTGATCATCGCTGAGTGGATGGCGACGCCGAGTCTCACTGAAGCGTTTAATGATAATGTTATCGCTGGCATCCAGAAACAGCATTTGACAGTCTGTCTTACTCTGGCGAAAGTCGTCTATTAGGCAGGGCAGTTGATCGAGATCTTGCCACGCCGTGCGCACATCTACACCTATGGCGAATTTTCTTTGATCATCATCTTTATGCAGTTTTATCTGCGCTACCATAGCTGGCAGCAGACTGACTGGCAGATTGTCGATGCAGTTATAGCCAACATCTTCAAGCACACTCAGTGCCGTACTTTTGCCAGAGCCAGAGCGGCCACTAATAATAAGAAGCTTCATTGTATAGAGGTAC
>CAWVSV010000034.1:0-24000 GCA_963933095.1 uncultured Cellvibrionales bacterium | reverse complement strand
CCATTGATCGACCGCTATCATGGCGGCTTTAATGATATCGGCGGCGGTGCCTTGCCATAAAGGCTGCGTTAATGGCGTTAGCTAGTGTGCTTCATCCCAGTTGTTACCAACGTCCGCTGCAACGATGAGCGGTACATCCAGCTCAACAGCAGATTCCATTAACTGGCACAGCTTGGCGCTCACCGAGTCGACTTGGTCTGCTGCCACTTCGAGCACCAATTCATCGTGTACTTGCATCATTAACACAGCATCGACTTTGTCTTCGTAGAGCCATTGATCGACCGCTATCATGGCGGCTTTAATGATATCGGCGGCGGTGCCTTGCATCGGTGCATTAATAGCAGTGCGTTCGGCGGCTTGCTGCTTCATTTTGTTACTGGCATTAATGTCTGGCAAATACAGGCGGCGCCCCTGCAGGGTTTCTACATAGCCTTGGTCGTGGGCTTTAGCACGCACGCTGTCCATATAAGCTTGTACACCGGGGTAGCGTTCAAAATAGGTGTCGATATATTCCTGCGCTTCATAGCGGCCAATGTCCAATTGCTTAGCCAAACCAAAAGCCGACATACCATAGATAAGGCCAAAGTTAATGGCCTTGGCGCGGCGGCGCATCTCGACAGTAACACCCTCTAACTCGACCCCGAACACCTCGGCGGCGGTGGCCTTGTGAACATCGAGACCATTAGTAAAGGCACTCAGCAAGCTTTCATCGCCGGACAGATGCGCCATTATGCGCAGCTCAATTTGCGAATAGTCAGCCGCCAGTACTTTGTAACCCGGGCGGGCGATAAAGGCCTGGCGCACGCGACGCCCTTCTTCGGTTCGAATAGGGATATTCTGCAGATTTGGATCAGACGAGGACAATCGTCCGGTGGCTGTGACAGCCTGATGATAGGAGGTGTGGATACGGTTTGTACCGGGATTTATCATCTGCGGCAATTTGTCGGTGTAGGTGCTTTTGAGCTTAGCGAGACCGCGGTATTGCATTAAGATCTGCGGCAGCTCGTAATCCAGCGCCAGCTCTTGCAGCACGGCTTCGGCGGTTGATGGCGCTCCCTTAGGTGTTTTCTTGATAATTGGCAGCTCTAACTTTTCGAACAGTATGACGCCCAACTGCTTGGGTGACGACAGATTGAACTCTTCACCGGCCAGGTCAAATGCCTGTTTTTCTAGCGCCACTAGGCGCTCGCCCAACTCGACACTCTGCAAGCCAAGCACTTTAGCATCGACCAGGGCCCCATTGCGCTCGATGCGCGACAGCACCGACACTAACGGCAGCTCTAGTTCGTTAAAAACTCGCACTGGCCCGGCCAGTAACTGCAGCTTGGTCCACAATGCTTGATGCAAGCGCAGGGTAATGTCGGCATCTTCAGCGGCATAGGGCGCCGCTTCTTCCATTTTAATCTGGTTAAACTTTAGCTGTTTGACGCCTTTACCGGCAATATCCTCGAACTTAGTCGTTTTTAAGCCCAAGTGCTTGTTCGCCAAACTGTCCATATCATGGCGTGTGGCGATGGAGTCTAGGGTATAGGACTCGAGCATAGTGTCGAAAGCAATACCGCGCAGGTCGACATCGTAGTTGGCGAGAACATTTTTATCGTACTTGAGGTTTTGGCCCACCTTTTTGCATTGCTCGTCTTCTAACAGCGGCTTGAGTAACTCGATTAATCGCGCGCGGCCTATCTGCTCTGGCGCACCCATATAATCGTGACCACAAGGCACATAAGCGGCCTCACCGGGTGTTATAGCAAAAGACACACCGACCAGTTGCGCCTGCATATAGTCGAGGCTGGTGGTTTCGGTGTCGAAGGCAAAAAGCTCGGCCTGCTGCAAGCGAGCAAGCCACGGCTGTAAATCGGTCTCGGTTAAAATAAGTTGGTAGTCTGTGTCCTCAGCAACCACTGTAGCTTCTTCAATCTCGGCGGTAGGGTCGCCTTTGCCATTACTAAGCTCTGCCACCCAGCCCTTAAATTCCATCTCAGTGTAGAGCGCCAGCAGAGCAGCGTTATCAGGCGCAGTCATCAGCAGTTCTTGCGGACCCTGTTCCAGCTTTACATCTAACTTAATGGTGGCAAGTTCATAGGACAGAAATGCCATCTCGCGGTTATCAGCTAGCTTTTCTGGCATCTTTTTGGCGCCGCGAAAAGTGAGGCTGCGCACAGCTTCTAAATCATCATAAATAGCATCAATGCTGCCCACCCCTTGCAACAGAGCCAGCGCTGTTTTTTCGCCGACCCCCGGAACACCGGGAATGTTGTCGACCTTGTCGCCCATCAGTGCGAGAAAATCGATAATAAGCTCGGGACCAACACCAAATTTTTCTACCACACCAGGGATATCCATCACCGTCTCAGTCATGGTGTTCACTAATGTGACGTGTTTGTTAACCAGCTGCGCCATATCTTTATCGCCGGTAGACACAACAACATCCATGCCGATTTCTGTCGCCTGTGCTGCCAATGTGCCTATAACGTCATCGGCCTCGACACCGTCGATCACCAATAGTGGCATCCCCATAGCGCGAATAATATTGTGTATCGGCTCTACCTGCGGACGCAGATCATCGGGCATGGGCGGGCGCTGAGCTTTGTATTCAGAATAGATTTCGTCGCGAAATGTCTTGCCCTTGGCATCAAAAATAACCGCGATGTGACTGTCGGGATAATCCTTAACCAGACGCCGCATCATACTGGTGACACCCCGTATTGCGCCGACTGGCTCGCCTGAAGAGGTGCGTAAATCCGCCTGATACATGGCGTGAAAGGCGCGATACAAATAAGAGGAACCGTCAACAAGAACGAGAGGCGCGGTGCTAGACATAAGATTTTCCGAGATAATAATAGCGAGAGGTAACACTCTGTCGGCAAGGATACACCACCGCCGCCCAGCTGTGGGGGCAAGTTAGCTTCTGACCGTGAGCAAAGTCAGTTATACCTTGCGGTTTAACCAACAGTTTAGCCCCACAGTAACGACTCACCAAAACCGCTGCAGAATCTACCGACAAGAAGTTTTAACCTTGCAGATTAAGCGCAGCTTGCCGCGATGATGAATGATAATCTGAGAGAGTAAAGCTTTATAGCGGCCTCTAGTAATCGAGGGTACCTTTAACTGCGCCCTAGAAAAAGGGCGGTTTTATTTACGCACAGGTAAGGTATAGCTGCAATATACGAGCGTTTGCGAGCATTGCTCAAGCCAGTTGCAGCCTATAACGACACGCTTTACACGCACACATTACCGAAGGCGCTCGATTAACCCTACCGCTCACTCACCGGCTTGGTAATCGGGGGTGTTTAAACACCCGACAAAAGCATCCCCAATGGTACTGAGCAACTCGATATAACTATCAGTATCGACCCCCAAAGGATCAACAGTAGCGGTACGCAACTCTAAATCTGCTGCCAACGCACTAGCTGCTCCTAAATGCTGCCCGCGTTCAACAAAAACACACTCGGCACGCCCCGCTAACTTTTCTCGCAACTGATACAGATGCCGAGCACCTGGCTGTTGCTCTGGCGACACAGTGATGTAGGCCAGCTGGTTGAGCTGATAACGACTGACAAAGTGATCGTAAGCGCGATGATAAACCGCGAAACCGACGGTATTAACCGGTTGTAATTGCTGTGATAATACTTGATCTAAGTGGTCTAACTGCTCAACAAACAGACTCAGCCGTTGCTTATATTGCTGACTTTTTTTAGGGTTAAGCGTTACTAAGCGCTCACTTACAGTCTCGGCGATTATCTTCGCATTAATGGGGTTTAACCAAAAGTGTGGATCACTGTCGCCATGCTCGTGCTCGTGCTCGTGCTGATCCTCATTCAAGTTTGCAGCCACCCTGTCGATGCCTACACTTGGCGACTGCAAGCGACTCAATTGCGCTAATTCCAATACCTGTGTACTTTCTTTGTCGGCTAAAGCTTTAACCAAGAAACGTTCTAATAATGGCCCACCCCACACCACTAAATTTGCATTCTCAAGGCGTTGACGGTCGGAAACCTTCAATGCGTAATCATGCGGCGACGCCCCCGAACGGACTAAAACCCCAACACTATCCCCGGCAATTAAAAGAGGCTCAATAAGTTGGGCTAAAGGTTTTATGCTGGCCTCGATCTGTATTGCTTGGACGTGAGAAAAATGCAAGCACAGCAACAGCAGTGACATTAATTTAACAAACATTGAGATAACCCTTAATAACTTCGGTATTCTTTCGCTGAAGTTATACAATAACATACCTACCCCCTTGCCCAGCACTTTTGAAACCAGCTTTGAAGGCCAATATGCCCATCCAATCGGAATCCAGCCAGCCTTTGGCTTGCCAACAACACGATCACAATCATTGTATTGAAGAGGCTCTTGTCGCTGCGCGTGAGCTGTGCAAAGAAAATGGCGTGCGCCTAACTAGTCAGCGAGAAAAGGTGCTTGAGCTTATTTGGCAAAGCCACAAACCTTTAGGCGCTTATACATTGATGGATATGCTGGCCGAGGCTGCCGCTAAACGGGTGGCACCACCCACAGTCTATCGAGCCCTCGATTTTCTATTGGAACAACACCTGATCCATCGCATTAATTCACTCAATGCCTATTTAGGCTGTCCAAGCCCTGGCACCACTCACCCCAGCCATTTCTTTATTTGCCGAGCCTGTGGCATTGCGATTGAAAGTGTGGCCAATGAGATTGCCGTGAGTATAGCGAGTGCCGCTGATGCCGCCGGGTTTAGCTGTGAATCTCAGTCGGTTGAAATCGTCGGCCTGTGTCCAGCCTGCCAAGCCTTAGACAAGGTTCCGCAATGACCCAACTTGCCCCCAATCGCCTAATCGATGCCCGTGGTATACAGCTCTCATTTGGCGAGCGCGATATCCTCAAGGGTGTCGACTTAGTGATTGATCAAGGCGAGATTGTCACCTTAATAGGCCCCAACGGGGCCGGAAAAACCTCGCTAGTAAAAGTGGTGTTGGGATTACTCAAGCCGACTTGTGGCGAACTGGCCCGTCAAAAAAAGCTGCGTATCGGTTATATGCCGCAGAAATTACATATAGAGCCGAGCTTGCCGCTGACGGTGAAACGTTTTTTATCATTGGCCGCCTCTGTGCGCGAGCCAGAATTGCTCGATGCATTGACGCGGGTGGGTATCGAGCGATTACTACACAACCCAATACAGCTGCTTTCTGGCGGTGAAACACAGAGGGTATTACTGGCCCGGGCGATTTTGCGGAAACCAGAATTACTGGTGTTAGATGAACCGGTACAGGGCGTCGATGTCGCCGGCCAAGCTGAGCTCTACCGTCTCATTAACCAATTGCGCGACCAGCTCAATTGCGGCGTATTGATGGTATCGCACGATTTGCATTTGGTAATGGCTAACACCGACACAGTGGTGTGTCTGAATAAGCATGTCTGCTGTCATGGTCATCCTGAAAAAGTCAGCAACCACCCCGCCTATTTAGAACTATTCGGCGCTGCCGCTCATACTGATATTGCTGTTTATACCCACAACCATGATCACAGTCACGACATGCACGGCAATGTCGTGACATCGGATTCCAACTCGGACCACTCTAGCTGCAACCACAACTTGTAGCCTTTGAGCTCGGCGCAGCATGGCTGTAGCTTGAAAGGAGAGATACATTGAATAATGCAACAGAGATAACTGAACATGCCTGACTTTTTACTTTACGCCCTGCTTGCTGGGCTAGGTGTTGCTCTAGTTGCAGGGCCTTTGGGCTCGTTCGCTGTGTGGCGCAGCATGGCTGTAGCTTGAAAGGAGAGATACATTGAATAATGCAACAGAGATAACTGAACATGCCTGACTTTTTACTTTACGCCCTGCTTGCTGGGCTAGGTGTTGCTCTAGTTGCAGGGCCTTTGGGCTCGTTCGCTGTGTGGCGCAGAATGGCTTACTTTGGCGATACACTCGCACACTCAGCCTTACTCGGAATTGCCTTTGGCCTATTGCTGCAGATTAACATTAGCTTGGCAGTGACCCTCGGATGCCTGCTTTTGGCGTTGATCTTGGTGCTGTTGCAGCAGAATCGATTTATTGCAACTGACACACTGTTGGGTATTTTATCCCACTCTACTCTGGCTCTCGGTTTAGTCACAGTGAGCATGATTAGCGATGCGCGCATCGACTTAATGGCCTACCTATTTGGTGACCTACTATCAGCCAATGGCAGTGATGTGATTACAATTTATGTTGTCGCGGCCGTAGTTATAGTCAGCCTCATTTGGCTGTGGAAGCCGCTACTAGCTATTACCGTACATGAAGATTTAGCGAGAGTAGAAGGTGTACCAGTCACAGCCGTACGCACAGGCTTAATGCTGTTAATGGCACTGGTAATCGCGATCGCGATGAAAGTAGTTGGGGTGCTGTTAATAACGGCCTTGCTGATCATTCCCGCCGCTGCCAGTCGTCGCCTTAGCAATACACCCGAACAGATGGCTGTGATCGCTAGCCTGCTCGGCTGCTTATCCGTATGTACCGGCCTGGCCGCGTCATTTTATTGGGACACTCCCGCTGGGCCCTCAGTGGTGCTCAGTGCCAGTGCTTTATTTGTCGCAACATTGATTAAAAAGCAGCCCAACTCATAATGAATATTGCATTTATTCTAGTACGAATAACTTGGTCATAATTTATAAGATATCTCGTACAAACTTCTCAGCCTTTTTCCACTAGCGATAATTTAGGTTTGAGCCATACTAGGTGTAGATTAAGCAAGTCTCTAACTTGCTAGCTAGTATTAAGTTGATGTTTACTGCAGGGATGAGTGATATGGCCGAGCAACGCCTTATTATTGGTAACAATAATGCGCATTCAAATGTGATAGTTAATAAAGTTCGTAAGGATATTGAATTTCTTAATACAAAAATTCTTTATGTGGAAGGTCAGCGCAAACCCAATGACAAAATTTTAAATACCTACAAAGCAATGTTGGAAAGCCGCTACTCTGTTCTGGAATGGCTAGAGAACAATAACAATATAACTACCTAACTATTAACTTGCTCGCATTATAAATTTGTACGGCCAATAAAAAATCCTGCTGGAGTTTGGTGTGCCGCCACTGTTCTTCGTCAATCATTGGTAAATCGACATAACGCGCTTTAATGTTGCGTACAAACTCGCCATCGATGGTCGCTATGTGTTCGTCTTTTTGATTCCAAAGCGGCGCGGTGCCAACACCACAACTGGGCGAGCGCGCCTTAAAAATATAACCGTCTATGCCTGCCAACCAGCTTTGAGCTGCCGCACAATTACGCAGAGCCTCGGTCTGATCTATACTGGTATCACTTACCTGTAATACCCTAATTTCTGAGCCCAATTGTTGCAATTGAATCGGTTCACGAGGAATACCCAAACCGGCTTCAACTTCAGGACAAAAGGGTATTAACTCAGCTTTATGCTTTAAAGCAGAAATAATCGATGGCTGACACTTACCAGTACCGTCATAACGAACTTGTTGACCTAATAGACAAGCGCTTATAGCAATTTTCATAAGGTTAATAAGTGGCTCGAATCGATAAATAGGTTAATTTTAAACGTGCTGGGTCAAATGGCGGTTTAAAATATCCATAATAATTGCCTTGCGGATCAATTAGAGCGATATGCGCTGAGTGGTCGATACTGTAATCATCACCCTGAACAACTTTGTTGAAAGCCACATTAAGCTGATTGGCGAATCGCTTGGTATCTAAAAAATCACCACGAACACCCATAAAATTCGGATTAAAGTAGGGCACATATTGTGCCAACAATTCTTGGCTATCACGGGCAGGATCCACACTGACCATCGCTACCTGAGTTGAAATTTGAACGCCTCTATCCAAGGTTTGATACCACTGATTTAGCATTGCCAAAGTAGTAGGACAAACATCTGGACATTGACTGAAACCGAAGAATAGCAATGACCATTGGCCATGTAATGACTGCAAGGTAAATTTCTGACCACCGTGAGTGACTAAATTAAACGCGCTAAGTTCTCTAGGCCGTTCAAATACTCGGGCACCATTAATCTGTAACTCGATCGGCTTCAATATTCGTGGCGAGGTTATTTTATTGATAAAGCCAAACATTATTAAGGTAATAAAACTCAACAACACAACAACAGTTAGTTTTATGCCTCGCTTGCGCTGTTTTAATTTTTCATCATGAAACACTTCATCGATGACTGATTGCATAACCTCGCCTTAATTGTTGTTAAAAATTAGTCACTGGAAGAAAATAGTGATCGAGTAGCATAATAATAAATAATGCCATCAAATAAACAATAGAGTACTTAAAAGTGTCCATAGCCGCTGTTGGCCGATCGGTTAATAACATCACCAATGCCCAATAAATAAAGCCAGCGCCCAAAACCACAGCGCCTAAAAGATATAACCAGTTGAACATGCCAGTAGCAAATGGCAGCATCGTCACTGCTAACAACATAAAGCTGTACAGCAGTATATGAACTTTTGTGTAATGCACTCCATGAGTAACCGGCAACATTGGGATTTCAGCTTTAGCGTAGTCGTCTTTACGATGCACCGCTAATGCCCAAAAATGCGGCGGTGTCCATGCAAAAATAATCAGCACTAACAGCAAAGCGTGAGCATCGACGTTATTAGTCACTGCGGTCCAACCTAGCAGTGGCGGCGCGGCGCCAGCAATACCACCAATAACAATGTTCTGCGGGCTAGCTCGCTTTAAATATAAGGTATAAACCACGGCATAACCCAGCAGTGAGGCTAAGGTCAGCCAGGCTGTTAGTGCGTTAATATAGCCTATTAATAACCACATACCTGCTAGGCCTAGTAGCAAAGCAAAAATAGCTGCATTGATCGGCTCCACTCGACCTTTAGCCACAGGACGATTGTAAGTTCGTGCCATTTTTAGATCGATATGCCGGTCAACTAAATGATTTACGGCAGCGGCTGATCCAGCGCAAAGACCAATACCAAGATTACCGACAATTAACACCTGCAGCGAAACCATTTCCGGGGAAGCCAGCAACATACCGATTACTGATGTCAGCAGCATGAGAAAAACCACATTAGGCTTACACAACTGGTAATAATCATGCCATACACTAGACATATTCTCTGGCACTATTTTTAGTATTGCTTGATCGTCTAAAGCTCTGCTCATACCTATACTCCTTTAACCAAATCGAACTGTGATTTTTTGATAAGTAACTGCAAACCGTACAGGCGATGATTAATCGTCACCAGCAATAATAATAGCAATGCTCCCACCGCGTTGTGCGCGACAGCTATAGTTATTGGCAGTTGCCAAAAAATATTACTCATACCCAAGCCAACCTGCAGCGCCAACACTATTAACAGCAATAAGCTCCATCGTTTAGAAGTAGTTAGCCCTAAACGCCACAGCATGAATGCCAAAGTTAGCACTAGTATCGACACCACTAACGCACCGACACGATGACTAAAATGAATGGCAATTCTGGCCTCACTTTCTAACAGCCCACCTAAATAGTTAGGCCCTATGGTTTGAAAAAAATCAAAACCCTGAGAGAAGTCTGCCTGCGGAAACCATTGATTTTGACAAGTGGGTAAATCAGGGCAAGCCAAAGCGGCATAGTTAGAGCTGGTCCAACCTCCCAATGCTATTTGCACTACTATAACGACTAAGGTAATTACTGCCAGACGCCGCATTCGGTATAGAGCAATTGGGCTAATTTCTGGCCACTGCCAGTGATATCCAGCGAGCCTTTGCAGTAATAGCCACAATAATGAAAGAGTACAAAAACCTCCCAGTAAATGCGCTGTTACCACCTGTGGCCATAGCTTAAGTGTCACCGTCCACATACCAAATAATCCCTGAACAATAACCAGCCCAAGTAATAATATCGATAACTTTAATGGTTGCTTAGTGAATTGGGAATTTTTATAACAAACAACAACCAAAGCGATAATAAGTAAACCTAGCACACTGGCGAAAATACGATGCATCTGCTCCGGCCATGTTTTATCGGTCTCTACTGGCGTGTCGGAATAATTTTGATTGGCTTGCTCTATATCTGCGATGCTCGAAGGCACCCATAAATGACCATAACAGGTAGGCCAATCAGGGCAGCCAAGGCCTGCATCTGCTAAACGGGTAAATGCGCCTAGCATTATCACCATTATCGCTACTAAAAAACATGTGCTGGCTATTGTTTTCGTCGAACCTACGAATAACTGCATTATCGCTCCTCGTAGGAATATTTGAGCATACGCTTTGTATCTTTCAACAGGTCATTACCGGTGTGCTCATCGCTATAGCTCATCATAATAAACCCCTGCTGATCCATTAGGTAATAGCGCTGGAAAATGTCTCTGTTCAATTCTGCCTCGGATTGCAATAAAGATTTCAGTTCAGCTTTATCGACTAGAGCCCATTTTAAGCGAGGGTGATCTTGCCCTAACAATTGCTGCATGGGCTTTATTTGCTGAGGATTTTGTAACAGTAAAACACGCTCAACTCGACGCGCTTTTTCGCCTAAGCGGATATGTATTTGTCGAGTAGTATAGAGATTATTTAGGCAGGTTTTTGTGCAGTATATTGGCGCGGGAATAAGCAGACGCCATTGCTTTTTACCGCTGATTAAATCTAGCGGTTCACCTTCAAGTGTTGCCACTGACAACTCTGCAATTGATTGAGCTTGTGGCAGTAAGTCCCCTTTATTGATCGTGCCGGTAGGGATACCAAAACCCGATTTATAAATTATATAAGCCGCTAGCATAGGGCCTAATATGATGGCGAGAACTAATATGCCCATGATACGACTGCGCAGTACACTAACCGAGACCGGGTCCGACATAATCATGTCTTTAACATTAGCATTTTTCATATTCACAGATATTTCCTTTTATTGATCACTTCTTGCACCCATATATATACATTGCTATTACTGATGATCGTTAAAATACACAATGCTAACGCCATGGCAAACCACTGGACGGCATACGCTGTATGTTTTTCTGGCTGGGTATTGATAACACGCCAATCGGTAGTGAAGGCGGCTGAGCTGAGTTCATCGATACGTAAATATGTTGGTGCTAGCGTTAAACTTGACTGTAATGCCATCTCATCAAATGACACGGTATTGATTATGTGTGGCCACTGTATCTGATTCGAGTTTTGGCTCACTAAAGGGTTAACACTAGGCCGATATAGGCTGGCTAACAATGTCACCCGACCCTGGACCTTGGTAATTACCGGCAGATCACTGCGCAACCGGGGCGCCTGAACCCAGCCTCGGTTAATCAATACAGTAGCGCCATTATCCAAGCGAAAAGGACTAATAACCTCATAACCGACACGACCTTTTAACACTCTATTATCCAACAGCCATTGATAGCGATTATCAAATTTTCCTACTACTTTTACCTGGCTGTAATTTGATAGCGTCTCATCACCATAGAACCGGATTGGAGGCTCAGCCAAACGCTGTTGATAGCTTTGTAATAATTGTTGTTTTTGCTCAGCTCTGTCTAATTGCCAAAATCCCAACCAAATCAGTAGCGGCATTAGCGGTATGGCCAACAACAGTATTTTATAATTGGGTGTCAGTGTTAAACTGACAGGGTTGTTAGCAGATACTTCTTTCACATATGACCTTAATTTATAGAGATAATTTAATGTGGCCTAAAATTATTATTTTAATACTGTTTATATTAGTACTCATATCACTAACTAGCGGTCTGAGATTTTTATTAAAAGATATTAATACAGGCCAATCTAAGCGCACTCTTT
Source organism: uncultured Cellvibrionales bacterium (assembly GCA_963933095.1). GTDB lineage: Bacteria > Pseudomonadota > Gammaproteobacteria > Pseudomonadales > Cellvibrionaceae > UBA1124. The sequence goes on along the minus strand of CAWVSV010000034.1, from coordinate 12,269 downwards.
ATGCATTAGGTATTCGTATTATTTTAGCCACGTTGCTAATGGCAACCATCTTTTACTACGTACAAACGGGTGTACTACACAGTACCGCACCGTGGGATAATCGAATATAAATAAGTGCTTATAAATAAAAAATATTGCTACAGGTAATACTCATATTATGATCATCTTAAACGCTATTTATAACGATATATTTGTATTTCACTCTACCCTAAGATATACACAAATATAAATAAACCCAACCAAACTACATCAACGAAGTGCCAGTACCAGCTAGCGGCTTCAAAACCGAATTGATCATTTGGTTTAAAATGACCTTTCAGTATTGATCGCAGCCACATCACTAGTAGCATCAGTGTACCCAGCGTTACATGAGCCCCATGAAAACCGGTCAGCATAAAAAAGGTAGAGCCGTATATACCCGATTCTAGTGTTAGGCCCATATGCTGATAGGCTTCTATATATTCTTCCACTTGTAAAATTAAGAACATAAAACCTAAAGCGACTGTAATACCCAGCCAAATGTTGAATGGTTTGCGCTGATTTTTTTTAATTGCGGTATGGGCAAAATGAACCGTAATACTTGAGGTTAATAGCACAGCAGTATTCCAAAATGGCAACCAGCTCCAAATAGATTCTGCCTCAGCAAAGCTCATATTCAGGTTAGGCCCAGTAGTCGTTGCGGACGCACCATTAGCGGCCATATCAGGTGTAGTCATTACTGGCCATACATTTTCAAAACCTGGCCAGAGTATTGTCCCTGTTTCAATTGCCCTATCACCCGTACCAGACAGCCATGGCATAGCGAAGTTTCTAATATAAAAGAGCGCGCCAAAAAAAGCGGCAAAGAACATAAACTCACTGAAAATAAACCAACCCATTGCCCAAACATAAGAGCGTTTAAGTTGAGCGTTATTCATGCCTGCATTATTTTCTTTTATAACAGTGGCAAACCAAGTCCAAAGTACAAAAGCAAATAGCAAGCCGCCGCAGTATAAAAGAGTCGGGCCAGAATCATTACCATTGAGCCAATTAGCCGCACCTAAGACCGTTAAAAAAAGGCCTATGCTGGCAAATATGGGTAACTTGCTCTGGTCGGGTACGTAGTAAGTGTCTTCTGCTGACATAACAGCTTCCTTAATTTTTTGCCAAATCCGTTGCGCGTTCAGTTATATCAAAAAGCGTATAGGATAAAGTGATGGTATGTATCTGTTTAGGTATACCAATATCAACAATAAAACTTAGTGGTAATTCGGCTGATTTTCCGGCCGCTAATGGCTGACGGTTAAAACAAAAACATTCAGTCTTATGAAAATATTCGGCAGCCTTAAAGGGTACTAAACTCGGTACTGCCTGTGCCACCATGTCGTTACTGGTGGTATTTTTAGCATAATAATTTACCAGCGTTTCCGCTCCAGGATGTACTTTAATTGATTGCATTGTTGGACCAAATTTCCAAGGCATACTGGCATTATTGGTCGCTAAAAACTGCACTTTAATCTCACGACTAGTATCTATCTCTGCACTTATTGTTTCATAACGTCCAGAGGTTTTACCGTTAAGACCTGTAATATCACAAAATAAGTCATACATTGGCGGCATAATAAAAATGGCAAATACAAACATTGCCACCGCACCAATAGATAACTTTAGTGTGATTTTTGCGGTCGATCTTTCTTGCTCAGCACTAGCCAATTTTAGGTGGCGCCGTAAAAGTGTGATAAGGCGCAGGAGACGGTAACGTCCACTCTAAACCTTCTGGATTTTCCCAGACCTGATCGCTAGCTTTACGACCGCTGCGAATAGTGGCTATTACGTTAAATAAGAATAACAGCTGCGAGGCACCAAAAAAGAAAGCGCCTATTGATGACAGCATATTCCAGTCAGCGAACATCATATTGTAATCAGGAATTCGGCGTGGCATGCCGGCAAGACCAGAGAAATGCATAGGAAAGAAGGTCAAATTTAAGCCGACAAAAGCCGTCCAAAAATGTGCCTTACCCATAGTTTCGTTATACATATTGCCGCACCACTTTGGCAGCCAGTAATAAACAGCAGCAATGATCGAGAAGATTGCACCGGGTACTAATACATAATGAAAGTGTGCCACGACAAAATAAGTATCGTGATACTGGAAATCTGCCGGTGCAATGGCCAGCATCAATCCAGAAAAGCCACCAATAGTAAATAAAATGACAAAGGCTACCGAGAACAGCATTGGTGTCTCAAAGGTTATCGAGCCTCGAAACATAGTTGTGACCCAATTAAAGACCTTTACACCGGTGGGTACAGCTATGAGCATTGTGGCATACATAAAAAACAACTCGCCCGCCACCGGCATGCCGACGGTAAACATATGATGCGCCCAGACAATAAAGCTTAAGAAGGCAATAGATGAGGTGGCATACACCATAGAGGCATAGCCAAATAGTGGCTTGCGCGCAAAGGTTGGGATAATTGCACTTATCACACCAAAAGCGGGCAGAATCATAATATAGACCTCGGGATGACCGAAGAACCAAAATACATGCTGAAATAATACTGGGTCACCACCACCGGCAGCATCAAAGAAGCTAGTGGAAAAGTGAATGTCCATTAGCATCATAGTCACTACACCGGCTAACACTGGCATTACGGCAATCAGTAAATAAGCAGTAATTAACCAGGTCCAGACAAACAGCGGCATTTTCATCAAGGTCATGCCCGGAGCACGGAGATTTAATATAGTGGCTATGATGTTAATGGAACCCATAATCGAGCTGGCTCCCATAATATGTACAGCAAAAATAAAGAAGGTCACACTGGGTGGTGCATAGGTAGTAGATAGCGGTGCATAAAATGTCCAACCAAAGTTGGGGGCACCGCCATCCATAAATAGCGTAGATGTGAGCATGGTAAATGCAAAGGGTAAGATCCAAAAACTCCAGTTATTCATACGTGGCAGGGCCATATCCGGCGCACCAATCATTAACGGAATCATCCAATTGGCTAAGCCAACAAAGGCCGGCATTACGGCACCAAACACCATAATTAAGCCATGCATGGTGGTCATTTGATTAAAAAACTCTGGTTCGATTATTTGTAAACCGGGCTCAAAAAGTTCCGCGCGAATTACTAACGCGAATGCACCACCCAGTAAAAACATAGCAAAACTAAACCACAAGTATAATGTACCAATATCTTTGTGGTTGGTGGTGTAGAGCCAGCGGGTAATGCCTTTAGCAGGCCCATGGTGTGCGGACATATTATTTACCCTTCTTAAGTTTTAAAATATCCATACTGGCCGGTATTGAAAAACTACAATATTTATCAATAGATGAGTTAATGAATGTGTGATCAGTCCATATGGTATTCTGCATATTACTTCCCTCCAGACTCTTTAAATCGCAAGATATCTATTGGCTGAACAGAATCGCCCATATTATTACCCCAACTATTACGCTGGTAAGTAATTACCGCGGCAATATCTACTTCTGACAATTCACCGGAAAAGGAGCGCATTGCTGGATTATTTTTAGATCCATTGACAATTATGTCGAGGTGGCCACTTATAGCGCCTGTTGCTATTTTACTACCGACTATAGCTGGGAACATCGGCGGTATACCCTCACCATTAACCTGATGACAAGCCGCGCAAACATTGTTGTATACCGTTTCGCCCTGTGTGTATAACTCATCAAAAGTAAACGTTTGATTAGTCAGCTCTTGTAGCTTAAGTGTCTCGGCTTGCTTAGCGGCCAACCAAGTGTCGTACTCAGCTTGCGGTAGCGCCTCAACCACAATTGGCATGAAGCCATGATTCTTTCCGCACAACTCAGCACACTGACCACGATAAATACCGGGTTCATCAACAAACGCCCAAGTTTCATTAATATAACCGGGAATTGCATCGCGCTTCACGGCAAAATCTGGCACCCACCAACTATGAATTACATCGTTAGCGGTAATAAGAAAGCGTATTTTCTTTTTAATCGGAATCACCAGCGGCTCATCAACTTCTAAAAGATAGTTAACATCTTTGGCACTAATATTTCTAATTTGATTTTGCGGTGTACTGAGGCTACTAAAATAACTGACGTCACTATCGATATAATCATATTTCCACTTCCACTGATATCCGGTGATTAAAATATCCATATCACCTTCTTTGTGATCATAAATATTTATCAGACTTTTGGTGGCAGGTATCGCCATTATGATCAATATAACGAATGGAACTACTGTCCAGATAATTTCTAGCAGAGTACTTTCGTGAAAGTTTGAAGCTTTAGCACCATTTGCCTTTCGATGTACGATCATGGTGTAGAACATAACACCAAAAACAGCCACAGCAATGGCCACACACCACCAGAAAATATCCATGTGTAGACCATAAACATCGCGACTAACTGGGGTCACGCCCTCGGTCATATTATACTGCCAGCGATCTACATCAGCCGAGAAGCTCTGCTGACTGAATAAAGCGAACAGTGGGCCCAAGCACCAAGTTATAGGTTTTTTAATCAGTTGAAAAAAACCAGACACGCAGTTAACAAGCATGCAAAATTGCATCTAGCATTGTCTCCTTGTAGTGGACACTTTTTTCAGCTCGTAACAACTGAGCTTTAATAGCAGCCTATTATCGTTTTTATCTAGTACTTTTAATCTGCCGATTATGGCAAAGAAAAAGTTGCTATATTGGGCTGACGCGAGCTTAACCCAGCGCAAAATTCCCATCTACTTAAGCTTAGCAAGCAATTACGGAATTAAAAGGTCAATCTGTAAAAACTAAATGATATTAAGGAATATATTCAGCAGCACGCCAAAATTTGTCTAAGCACAAGGAATAAGCAATTGATTATGCTGATATTCTTCGACTAGACTGCGCACTTTTCTTCTTCTCAACTGCTGTCAAAAAATGATAAAAATCAATAATAGCCATCAAGAAACCTGGCGCCTTGCCTGGCCGATGATTCTCACTAATATAAGTGTGCCCTTAATGGGTGCAGTCGATACGGCTATTCTAGGTCACCTTGACAGCGCCATTTACTTGGGCGCGGTAGCGATTGGCTCCAGTATTTTGACATTTATATTCTGGGCCTTTGGTTTTCTGCGTATGGGAACTACCAGTTTGGTGGCGCGCGCTATTGGCCGTTCAGACATGGATGCCAGTAGGCTTCTACTGCTGCAAAGTTTGTTATTAGCATTTATTTTGGCCGCATTACTGTTTACCCTGCAGGGTTCGTTTATACCGCTTGCACTAGACCTTATTGGGGCATCGCCTGCCGTGGCAGCACTGGCTGAGTCCTATTGCCAAATACGCATCTACAGCGCACCTGCCACATTGATGACATTTGCGTTAGTGGGCTGGTTTATTGGTCAACAAAATACTCGCGCGCCGCTACTAATTATAGTCAGCTTAAATGCGCTAAATATTATTCTCGACTTTATTTTTATTATCGGCCTAGAGATGAACAGCGATGGCGCTGCACTGGCCACAGTGATAGCCGAGTATGGCGGCTTACTGCTGGGCTTGGGCCTGACATGGAAAACCATACGTCCTCAATTAGCAGGACAAGAGCGCAAACGACTCTACCGTGCTCTCGGCCGATACCATCAGTACGCTGAGCTCCTACAAGTTAATCGCCACTTATTTGTGCGCACTGCCAGCTTACTATTCACTTTTGCATTTTTTACCGCTCAGGGCGCCAGACAAGGCGATGAAACTCTCGCTGCCAACGCCCTGTTATTTCAATTACTACTGCTAATTTCATATGGCCTAGACGGCTTCGCTCACGCCGCCGAAGCCATGATTGGCAAAGCAGTTGGCGCCAAAAGCCACACTGATTTTATCGCCGCCTGTAAAAGCACCAGTTTCTGGGCGCTACTAACCGCGCTATTATTTAGTACCGCGTTTGCTCTTTTTGAAACTTACTTATTAGCATTTTTTACCAATATACAAGCCATCATAGACATCGCTCAAGGCTATTATGTTTTCATAATCGCACTACCGATAGTTAGCGTTTGGGGATATCAATTGGATGGCATATTCATTGGTGCCGGTAAGACCAAAGCTATGCAAAATACCATGCTATTTTCGGTATTCGCCGTTTTTATACCGATTTGGTGGGTTTTAAGTGATTATGACAACCTTGGATTATGGCTTGCCTTCTGCGCCTTTATGCTTAGCCGTGGGTTATTATTAGGCGCGGTATTTCTATATTTTCAGTATACCAAGTGCTGGTTCGACAATAGCTGCGGACCAGTCAACCCCGATGAAACCTACTTATAAGAATTTGTTATTACAACTCCTAGCCCAATCGACTACTTTTGAATAAGTAAGTTATATTCTTTTGTCACCTCTCGCTGGGTTGGTATGAATCTAATGAGTATTGAAAATATTAAAGGTATTCGCCTGGCCATTGCTTTGGCGCTTGAGTATGAAGCCAAGTCAGGTGATTTCCACCGAGGCCTATTAGAGCAAACCGCAGAGCTACCCAACGCCATTGATCTGGGTTCTATCAGTGACACTAATGAGGCTAAAAAAGCGCTAAAGCAACTGGTGATTCGCTACGTTCAAAATGTACCTGAATTTTTAGAGGCGATCTATCAAATAACAGGGCAGGCCTGCATTGATCGCGATATTGAGCCCTTTCTGAAAATTGCCGAAGAGTTCTTTCTGAAACCACCCGATATCGTTGAAGATCACAGGGGTTTAGCTGCATTAATGGAAGCAGCCTATTTAGCCCACCGCTTAATGGAGGAGCTTAACGACCGCTTTATTCAGCACTGCGGTATCCCACTGGTGCCGCTCGATATGACCCGTGCCAATGTAATTGTTCACCACCTAATCGGTGAGCGCTTTGCCAATGATCTCGATAACATAGTGCACTATGCAGCAGATAGCTTGGTAAAAAGTGAGCAGCTTTTCAAAACTCCAGGTTTTCAAAAATTTGCTCGCGATCACAGCAATCGTGGCTGGTCCGAAGAGCTACGGCGCTGGCCCTGTTTAACTCAAGACCTAGAGGTAGGATTAAATATTGGCGGCAACCGCATCACTCCCCCCCCAGCAGAGGAGGACTTTACTGTGCATTAATTGCTAGTCATCGGGTGGGGGAAACTGAATCACTTGTGTTTCTGCCGCTATCTGATCCTCTGTTGTATTAACACGCGTTTCCAGTGCACGCGGTTGCTGCTCGAAACGCATCTCATCTTTATAGTCGCAGGCCACGCACTCGCGATAATCTTTGCCGTCCTCGGCGTAAACTACAATTTTGTCCATAGAAGAACATTTTGGACAGGCGGCACCCGCGACAAAGCGACGAATTTTAGAATAAGCCATATTCGTATCTCTTGTTTATTGATCTAATTATCTCGCTAAATTAGGCAATACCACAGTGGCGCAGCAGTGCATCAACATTAGGTTCACGACCACGAAATTTTACAAATAGCGCCATAGGCTCTTGCGAGCCGCCCATTTCTAAAATCTCTTCTAAAAAACTGCGTCCAGTGTCAACATTAAAAATGCCCTCTTCCTCGAACCGTGCATAGGCATCAGCCGATAGCACTTCGGCCCATTTGTAACTGTAATAACCGGCCGCATAGCCACCGGCAAAAATATGGCTAAAACCGTTTTGAAATTTATTAAATACTGGTGGTGCTACTACCGCTACCTGCTGACGAATGTCATTTAACAAAGACTGCACATCGGTTGGCTGCTCGGCGCTATATTCACGATGCAAGCGGAAATCGAATAAAGAGAATTCTAACTGGCGCACCATCTGCATTCCAGACTGAAAGTTTTTCGCCGCCAGCATTTTATCCAACAACTCTTTTGGCAATGCCTCACCTGATTCATAGTGGCTGGAAATCATTGGAATCACTTCAGGCTCCCAGCACCAGTTTTCCAAAAATTGACTGGGCAACTCAACGGCATCCCAAGGCACACCGTTAATACCACTGACGGCAGCGACATCCACTTGAGTCAGCATATGGTGAAGGCCGTGTCCAAACTCATGAAACAAAGTCGTAACTTCGTTATGGGTTAATAGCGATGGCACATCGCCAACCGGCGGTGTGAAGTTACAGGTAAGAAAAGCCACTGGTTTTTGCAGGCCAACAGGTGTTTGACGGCGCACTCGACAATCGGCCATCCAAGCACCCCCACGCTTATTTTCACGGGCAAAAATATCTAAGTAGAAACTGGCTATCTCTTGGCCGTTTTTCTCAATACGGAAGTAGCGCACATCAGTTTGCCAAATATCGACACCCTGCTCTTCTATTACATCAATATTGTATAAGCGCTTTACCACCGCAAACATGCCAGCGGTTACTGTTTCAGCGGGAAAATAAGACCGCAACTCTTCCTGAGAGATAGCGTAAACCGCCTGGCGCAACTTTTCAGAGTAATAGGTAAGATCCCAGGCATTTAATTGTTTTACGGCGTATTCTTTTTCCGCAAAAGCTTCTAATTCGGCATAATCCCTCTTAGCTACCGGCAGCGATTTAGCGGCTAAGTCCGATAAAAATCCAATCACCTGATCGCAATCTTCGGCCATCTTAGTGGCAAGCGAGCGCTCAGCATAATTGTCAAAACCAAGTAGCTGCGCCAGCTCATGGCGCAGTGACAAGGTCTCATTGATCAACTCACTATTATTCCACTCGGCGGCTGAGCTACCGTCGGATTTTTTACCTTCGCTTGATGCACGCGTGGCAAAGGCGGTATAAACCTCGCGCCGCAACTCGCTGTTATCGGCGTGCATCATCACGGCAATATATGAAGGGAAGTCGAGGGTGATGACATACCCTTTTAGGTCTTTTTGTTTAGCCGCTTGTTCGGCTTGGGCCAGTGCCGATTCAGGCAAACCCACCAAATCTTTACTATCGACAATATGCTTGTGCCAGCTCTGGGTGGCATCCAACACATTGTTAGAAAACTGCGTCGACAACTCCGACAATCGTGATTTGATCTCGCCGTAGCGCTGTTTTTTTTCGTCGCCCAGCGCCACGCCTGCGAGGCGAAAGTCGCGCAGAGCATTGTCGATAGTTTTTTGCTGCGCCGTATTGAGCTGGGCGTACTCATCACTGTCGGCCAGCTGCTGATAAGCCTGACATAGCGCGGCGTTTTGCCCAACTTCGGTGCCATACTCGGTTAGCGCCTTAACACTTTCGGTATAGGCCTGACGTATGGCCTCGCTATTAAGCACCGCATTGATATGACTAACCGGCGACCAAGCCTGCTCCAGTTTATCGCCCTGCTGCTCTAATACTTGCACCAGTGATGCCCAGGTCGGTGTCGTTAAGTTCTCTAGAGTGGCATTCATGCCCTGCCGACAGCTATCTATCAGCGATGTAATGGCTGGCACAACATGTTCAGCCTGAATAGTTTTAAAGGGGGGAATACGATGAGATACGAGCAAAGGGTTGGTCATTTATACTTCTCCTGCGACAATCTGCCTATGATAACCATACCACGGCAGAATTGACCATGAATGACAGTAATATCCGCCCGCATAAAGGCATAAATCCCAAATTTGGTAGTAAAACCTTCGTTGACTCGACCGCAATCATCATCGGTGATGTCGAGTTAGGCGAGGATACCTCGGTATGGCCCTACGCCGTTATCCGTGGCGACATGCATCAGATCCGAATAGGCGCACGCACCAGCGTGCAAGATGGCTCGATCCTGCACATTACCCATGCCGGCCCCTTTAATGAGAACGGCTTCCCTTTAACCATCGGCAGCGATGTCACCATTGGCCACTCTGTCAACTTGCACGGCTGCACCTTGGGTGATCGAATTTTGGTCGGTATAGGCTCCACCATTTTAGACGGTGCCGTAGTTGAAGATGATGTAGTAATCGGTGCCGGCACCCTAGTTCCACCAGGAAAGATTCTGGAGAGCGGCTACCTGTATAAGGGCGCGCCCTGTAAGCAGGCACGACGATTAAAAGACTCAGAAAAGGCGTTCTTTAAGTATTCAGCGGGCAATTATGTGAAGTTAAAGGATGAGTATTTAGCTGAGGGCTAATGGTTAGTGCAGAAAAACCAAGGCTAGCGAGCTTATTGCCCTAGCCTTGGTTTTTTTTGCCCTCAGTCAGTCACCTGTAAGTCATTAAAAATAGTCGAATTGCATGACCATTTGCCATACCTACAACGAAGTAGGACATACCCAGAGGGCATAAATACAAGTTTTGCATCCTTACCGAGAGGTCACTTATTAGAGTAATTACCGAGGCGCAAAAACCTGCCCACGGCTAATATTTTCATGCCTGTAAAAATAACTAAAATCCGACCACTAGGGCAACAATAACCCCATATCGCACCCCCTTACCCACTACCACTAAACATAAGAACAACCCAAACCTAACCTTCATTACTCCCGCCACAAACGTCAGTGGATCGCCGACTATTGGCAACCACGCCAGCAGCAAAGACCAAACGCCAAAGCGACTAAATCGATTTTGGGCCCGTTCTAACTGTGATTCAGTCACAGGAAACCAGCGGCTATTTATCAACTTCGGTTTAAAGCGCAAAATCTCTCGGCCTAGATACCAATTTACGCAAGAGCCCAAAGTATTACCGGCAGTTGCAGACAACCACAATAAAAAGATACTGGCGTTTGTGGATAAACTTGCCGCCAGTGCCACTTCCGAAAATGCTGGCAATAGCGTGGCGGCAATAAACGCGGTGAAAAATAAGGATAGATAGATCAAAACGGTTGTTTAATTAACTCACTGATATGTTCGGCAATAGCCGCAAACTCTTCATGCTGGCAGGTCAATTGTTGTAATAGTGGCTGCACTAAAACGCTCGCTGCCGCCACCTCAGATAGCGCTCTGTCGATATCTTTGCCGTTTAATCCACAGTGCTGGCGGGCAAATTTATTTAGCGCCTTCCACTTGGGCCAGCGTTTACTGCCTGCCAGAGTTAATGCCATAGTGTCTTGGGCTAAATAGGCGGTGGTATTAACGATATCAAAAATAGGCGCAAGTTTTCGATCGCACCGTGGTTGCATGCCCAACCGGTAGTCTTTTAAATCTGAGTAAATGATTCCGCTATTTTTTAAATGGGCATCGCCGTTTTGCAACAGAGTATTAACCAAGGTTAATTTAAAAAAATCATAGAGTGCAGGCCGTAATAACTCAGCCGAAACAAAATTTCGAATAGTGTGCGTACAAGATTCGAGACTGGCATCGTATTTTTCGCGAGTACCCTTGCCCTGTAAAACACAAAAATCTTCAAAACCCAGAGGTTCGCCGCCAACAGCCAAATCAAAACGCTGGCTCACCAGTAGTTTGCCATTATCACTGAGATAAAAATTTGCTACATCTAGGCCTGCATAGCGCGCCAAACTTAAACCGATAAATTCATTACAGGCCAGCTGCGGATAATCGCTGCCCCAACTTTTAACAATGAAGGGCTGCAACGTCTGGGTGGCCCGCGAACCCAAATCCGTGGAGGCATCATCCGACAAATCCATAAGCACTTTTGGCTGCACACCAGCTACGCCTGAGCGGAACGAGTAGTGCTGAAATAATTGCTCAAACAACAGGCTGTCATGACTGCCCAGTAGGGCCGATAACTCAGGGCAATCAGCACTGGGATCTAAAGGTGGCTTACCACTCAAGGCATAACCTATGCGGCCAATTTGATTGGGCCCGAGCAGCGCCAACATGGTCAGGTCATCACTGCCATACTGCTTCAACGTCATCCGCTCGATCGCTTGGCGTAAGAAGCCCTCCGGCAAGTTCATCTGAAAAAGCGGGTGCAGCGCCTGCGAGCTATAGCTTTCGGTACGCAGCGGCATACTCAAAGACAAGGCTTCAACGGCATTGCTGTCATAGCCAAAAACATGCTTGAAATCACCTTTTTCGAGGTGACCAACCTTACATGCTTCTAGATAGACACCGACAGTGGCCATTAATTAGAGCCCTGTTGCTTTGCTGTCGCTTGTAATTGCTCCAACACCGGCAAGCCGGCGTCAGCCAGAATTAAGCGCTTATCGAATAAATCTAACACTCGCTGAATTTTTCGAATACCTATGTCCGAGTAATCGCTGCGCTCCAGCGCGCCTATAGTGGTTCTATCTAAACCCGAAAAATCCGCCAACTGCTGCTGACTCCAACTCTTTTGTTTGCGCAGCCGCCGCAACTGCTGGCCAAGTTCCGAAAAACTGTCGTTATTCATTAAACCCACAGACAACCAACCACTCATTAATGATGAATATATACATCAAAAAAAACAAAAAAGAACCATAATGTTGATTATATCCATCATTATGGTTGTTTTAA
>CAWVSV010000033.1:0-24201 GCA_963933095.1 uncultured Cellvibrionales bacterium | reverse complement strand
TTTCATAAGCCGTCCGTAGTGCCGCACACGTTAAGTCGGTATTGGAACACTTAAGGACATATATGGACGCTCGTAACTTGTCAAACATACCGGTCCCTATTCTCGTAACACTACGAGAATTTTTGATAAAACTGCACCCTCACCATGATTACCGTCTTTTGATCTTTAGCAGGCGGTAACGGAGACATATATCCGGCGTCATAAAAGGGGAGCGATTAAGTTCACACCCCGCGCCCTAATGAAATCCGCGTCTGACCACCTAAAACAGGCACTCGGCTTCAATGAGCCATGTCCTCACCAGGTTCTTGTCAGAGCGGATTAACCGCTGTGTTCATCATTCAACGGGTTACCTTGGCTTGGTTGGCGCTTCTAAGAAGCGGAGTAAGGTTCTTGCTTTTTAAGCAAAACCCACGCGATACGAGCCATCCTTGCTGCTAAAGCTACAGTGGCTTTGTTCATGCCTCTGCGCTCTATCAGCTGAGCAGCCCATATATTTAATTTGTCCGTTTTGTCTTTACAGCGATAAATTGCGGATCTAGCGCCGTGAACGAGTTGTTTGCGTAAATAGCGGTTGCCCCTTTTGGTTATGCCGCCACTCGTAAATGTATTTCCACTGCTTGACTGTCTGGGGGTTAGCCCGAGCCATACCGCAAATTCACGCGCATTATTGAATTGACTGCCATTACCGATGGCGCTGTAAAGTGCAGTGGCGTTGATCACCCCAATACCAGGAATACTTAATAAGATCTTACACAGAGGGTTAGAATTGGCGATGTCCTTAAGCTTTTGCTGGATCTCATCAATTTGATCAGCGTGATAATAGTACTCATCGGCCGTTTCATTAAATAGCGGTTTGATCAATTGTGATATGCCGCTGTATTCCGGCTGGCTAACTTCTCTTAATAATTTACAAAAAGCCGAATTACCCAGAGGAGCCACAATTCCATATTCACTCAGCAATCCTCGGACCTGATTACTTAGCCCTGTGCGATGCTTCACATGCCTCTCACGGATTCTGTGGAGACACTGCATATCCTGTTGCGCGAGTGACTTAATCGGCACTGGTAAAATATTAGGGCGGTGCGATGCTTCCGCGATAGCAACGGCATCGTTTTTGTCACTCTTGTTGCCTCGAACAAATGGAGATACATGTTGAGCCGGCAGCAGCTTGACAGTGTGGCCCATAGCTTCAAAAGCTCGCCCCCAGTAATGACTCGAATAGCAGGCCTCCATAACAATCGTTGTCGGTTCTTGCCTGTTTATAAACTCAGCTAGGCTGTCACGCCTGATTTGTTTATTAAAAGTGACCTTATTATTACGATTCATACCGCAAACCTGAAAAACATTCTTTGCCAGATCAATTGAAATTACATTATGCTTAATCATGGTGGACGCTCCTCAATGAACTGAAATGTGTTTAGTCACACTATCAGTTTGGCGCATATGACGCCGGTTATACGAGAGCGTCCATCTCATCAGGCATGAAACGACTCCTGCATTGTTCGGCTCATTTTGTGAGTCGAACAATGCAGCTAATCACATCACTTCATTATCAATAACCGAGATAGAAACAGCGCGAAGAATAGTGCCGCAAGCATCGTTGATGAGTAATAGCTGCGCGGATGCACTGGGTCGCGATTAAACCCACAAATGGGTATTTTATAGGGCTTACAAACTATAGACTGGCTGCCTAATTATTGAATATCAATGATCTTTAGGAACCGCCGACATGTACATGATAATTAAGCACACGCACATGACCATCATTGCGCTGACGTTTATCTTTTTCATTATTAACTTTGTGTTAACAATGAAAGGGTCTGACAAGGTCAACAATAAAATTTTAAAAATTGGCCCGCATATTTTATACACGCTCTTTATCTGTACCTTTATTTACCTGGTTACCGCGAACCCATTAAATTTATACCCCTTCGTGAATGGCTGGGCATCATCGAAATTAGGCGGTTTCGTCATCTATGTGCTCTCTATAACGTTTGCGCTTAAGTGGGCAAAGACAACGTTATGGCGTATAGCGGGCTTAATCAGTGCCATATTCTGGCTGGCGATGAGTGCACGCTTGGCTTTTGCGCATCACCTAAAAGTTAAAGGCGCTAGCGAAGAGACCACGGGCTACATTGAATTAGGCTATTCAATAGTATCTAAATTTTGCTAACCATTTGATTTTTCACACTGTCCAATCGATAGAACTTTGAGAGCATCTATGGCCTATATAATGGCCATAGATGCTCTTTGAGACGAGCTACCGACCCAGGCCTTTGACTAGATTTGAATATATATAGGCCTATGCGTATTTTGTCTGTAGGCCGCCCACTCCCCCCGAGCCCAACCAATACCCTCTCACGCCCAGGCATCACAGCCTCAATTAGTCAGCACAACATCCTCTGTTCATAATCCACTTCGGCTACCGCCCAGTGCTTCTCCTTATGCCCTGGCTTAATGGCTGTTCGTTTTCTGTGCAGTCATTTTTAGCGATATTTTAGCGGTATTCACGAGATGCTTTAGCGATAGTTTGGGGGTGTTTTGGCGATAGCTTGTTCAGGCGAGCTCTTTAATTAAAAAGGAACGGCCGCCTATTACTAGCATTGATTTCGCAAGCAATTAAGAAAATCGTCATAGTGGCCAAAAACAATATCGGCCAAATGCATAAAACGACTGTAACCAGAAGATTCTAAGTGTGAGCCGGTATACAAGCATGCAACCATACCCGCATTAACGGCCGCTTCTAGGTCATATCTATAGTCGCCCACATAGACACAACGCTGAGGAGACAACCCCAAGTGACTGGCTACCTTTAATAAACCATCGGGTTCAGGCTTAGGTTTTGCATCTTCACGGCTGAGAAAGTAGTCAACGTCGATACCATTGCGCTCGATTTTAATAGCACTGGCCGCTCTTGAGTTACGGGTAACGATGGCTGTAGGTACCGACATACCCCGAAGTGTCTTTAACATCGCCTCGGCTCCGGGCAACCAGCTGGACTGGTGGGCGTCGATTATCTCCTGTTCATGAATATATTCGAGCGCCCTAGACTTTTCAGCGGCGGATAACGTCTCTACATGAGCCAAAATATCCGTGCCCTTCGCAACACCAAAGAATGCACAGATCGAAGCAAAGTCCAAGTTTGTATCGACCAAGGTACCATCAAGATCGAATATTATCGCCTCTATATTGTCTGAAAATTTAGCCATAACGAGCATCATCGGTGAGTTAGGTAAATTGCCCTTGAATGGGCTTACTATCCCCGATTCATTGGACAATTCATTGGCGACAGGCACAATTTACACTAAAAACAACAAGCTACCAGCATACACCCAGGTAAACACCGGAATGGCTCAACCAACAAGATCGCACTCGGATATTCTGCCTCCTCTACATTCGTTTCCTATGCATCGATGTCGGAAAGGCTGGTTCCGCATCGTTACAGGGATCTAGCGCATTACAGAGCCAAGATTAGGCGCTTTAGGCGATGCATATATCCATGGATGGACGGTATTAGAATACCAAAAGTAGGCGCCTTTAAATGACGCAGAAGCTGTTATCGAGGAGCAATTGCCGAGGGGCAAAAAACTGTGAACAGGCCACCCCGCCCAACTCTCGATACATAGATTATCTATCCTCGCTGCCCGCCCGTAACTAAATCTAGTTGCATCAACCAATATTCAGTACTAAACTTAGTTACAGGACAAGGAGTGTCTATGAGCAAGACAGAAAAACTACTCGATAGATTGAGCGGCGCCAGCAACACCTTCAACTGGAAAGATCTAACTAGCTTGCTCGCTCAGCTGGGCTATGAAAAGCAAGAAATGGCGGGCTCACGGGTGCGTTTCTACAACAGCACTAGCAAGCACATGATTCGCTTGCACAAACCGCACCCCGAGAATCATATTAAGGGCGGAGCACTGAAAGACATCCGCCAACAACTCAAACAGGAGGGCTACCTATGACAGTCTATCTGGAATACGCGGGCTATCAGGGCACTATCGAACCCCAATTAGAGAGCGGGACTCTGTACGGAAAGCTCGCCTTTATTCGCGACCTTGTGACCTTTGAGGCCGACAATTTAAAAGCGCTTGAGGCCGAGTTTCGGGTTTCTGTCGATGACTATTTAGCCGATTGCATCGAACTAGACAAAGCCCCCGACAAACCCTTTAAAGGCGTGTTCAATGTTCGTACGGGCCCCGATCTGCACCGTGCCGCGGTCATAGCGTCGGGAAGCCAGAGCCTAAACGCTTTTGTTTGCACTGCTATTCAGGAAAAGGTCGAGCGACTGGAGGCTAGCTAGCCCCCAAAAAAGGCGATTAATCCGCAGCTGGCACCAAGGTAAAAAGCAGCTATCCACGCCAGTGGATTGCGTTGACCGCCATGGATGGCGGAAATGCAAATTTTGCAGGAGCATAAATCTGCCATGGCGAGGCGGCTTTTCGCCGCAGGGGCCGTTCTCAGGCTCCTCGGCAATTGCTCCTGCATCGCCTAAAGCGCCTACAGTTGGTGCTCTAATAAGCTACATCCGTGTAGCGATGCCTTTCACGTCATCACCTACACGTGAGTAGTGAATGCAGGTGTTGTAGGGAATATTCACCTGCGCGTATACCTATACGTGGTCGTTCTACTGCATCCATGCAGTCACGACATAACTACGTCCATGTAGAAAACTGACTGACAGCTAAGCGCCAAGGATTACCCGCAGGGCATAAAGGCGTGAATGTAAAAATGGCAGGAGCATATTTCTGCAAGCCAGAACGGACCGCCATGGAAGGTGGAAATGCAGGTTTTGCATGGAGTAAAAACCTGTGAATAGGCATACTTCATGACCAATCCTTAACCAACACCTCACCTCCGTGGTAAATTGCTACAAATGACGCAAACCGCTACAACGGATCAATACTCAGCCACCTATTAAAGGCCTATCCCCCATGGCAACCTCCAGCATTCGCCTCGACAAAGACCTGGTCGACAAAGCCACGATAATGGCTCGCGCTTTGAATCGTACCCCGCCCAAGCAAATTGAACACTGGGCTAAGATAGGGAAGATCATGGAGGACAACCCCGAACTCTCCTATGAATTCGTCCATCAAGCCATAATAGCCAAGGCCGAGAAAGAAGCCGGTGAGTTGGAGGCTTACGAGTTTGGTTGAGCCTGTGATTCAGCAAGTTCTACTGACACCGTCGTTCAAGCGAGCCATCAAAAAACTCCACTCAAATCAGAAAGCCGATTTGGATAGTGCGGTGAAAGCACTGATGCTTGATCCTGAGCTGGGCGAGCAGAATAAAGGCGAGCTAGCCTTTTTTCGAGTACACAAATTCAAGATGCAGAAGCAACTCACTCTACTCGGCTATAGCCATGAGAGCAGCAATATCACACTGGAGTTGATGGCGCTGGGCAGCCACGAAAACTTCTACCGCGATTTAAAGCGCTAACCACACAGCGACGAACCAATACTGGGTCGATATTGGCTAATTCGGGGCGGGCACTACTTGCAGCAAGAACAACAAGCTATCAGCAGGCACCAAAAACAAAGGCCAGAATTATTCCCGATAATTTCCGGCATACGCCCCATCAGTGGTGGTAAGTAACCGATCTCGCAAGAGAATCGAGATAACTGCCATGGATGGTACGAATGCAGGTTTTGCAGGAGCAAAAACCTGCATGCTAGCGCTCGATAGGCCTCCTTCATTACTGTCACTCAACCTCGGCAGGAATTTGGGGCAATGCCACTTACCCAGTAACCGCCCCGCCCATTACGACGAACAGCTTAGATGCGACACGCCGCTTTTTTTCAAAAAACTCCGGCGGCTTCAACCGATAATATTTCTCCTGTATGTCTTGCGACTGCTCTGAGTAGGGCAGTGTCATCACGGTTTGCAGCTCTCGAATGAGCGCGTAATCTCCCGCCGCTGCCTGCTGATAAGCCGGCACCACAAACCACTCGCGCAAAATGTATTTTGGGTTGACGAGTTTCATCTGGGTAGAGATTTCCTCACGGCTTCGGGGGGAAGTCGCACTCGCGTCACTTGCACTGTTGATGAGCGTGTGCCATTTTTCCAGCCACTCGGTCCAGCGTTTGTCCATCTCGTTGGAGTCAGTATTCTGCGGTGACTGATTGTAGAAACTTTTCGTCAATGGGCCTATGTCGTCGGGTATCGATGAAAGCTCGCGGAAGAAAATAGTGTAATCGACGGGCGCCTGCATCATCAGTGTTTGCAGTTCGTTGAGCACGCCCTTGTAGAGAGCTTTGTCAGACGCTGAGCTCAAAGTGCCGAGGCCCAGCTTGGCCGCCCACATCGTTTCCATTTGCGCGGCCATGACGGTCGAAAATCCAGTTTGAATTTCGTCGAGCTCTAGCAAAGAATCCTGATGCAACGCCAGCAACGGCCGCAGCGCCGAACAAAACATATTGAAGTTGCTTTGCGCGGCGTTGGGCTGGTTCATAAACGAGAAGTGATGACCACCCCCCGTCCAAGGCTGATAATGCGGGTCAAACACATCGCAAAAACCGAAGGGGCCATAATCCAGCGTAAAGCCACCGACGGCAGTGTTGTCGCTGTTGAAGTTATCCTGGCAGAAGCCAACGCGGATCCAGTTTGCCACCAGTGACGTGAGGCGACCTTGAAACGCGCGCGCCAGCAACAGCACATTTTCTGGGGTAGTGAGCTGCCTATCGACAAGGTCGGCGTACTCACGATCAATCGCGTGCAGCACAATCTTCTCGAGCTCTTCCAGCCGTTGGGGTGTTCGCTTTTACGGGCTCGACGAGCGAAAAGTTCTAACTGGCCGACACGGAGGAACGACGGTGCGACACGGGTTGAGATGGCGACGGCTTCAGAGATAAGCCGATCGGGATTCTCCGAGCGCGAGCCCTCGGAATACCACGGTCGCTGTACCGTCTCTGTTTTTGACACGTACAAACTCAAAGACCGTGAGGTTGACATGCCCAGTGCGTGCATGTGCTCCTGAGCCAAGAACTCGCGAATACTCGAGCGCAACACAGCGCGACCGTGTGCGCCACGGCAATAGGGTGTGCGACCGCCACCTTTGAGCTGCATTTCTCAGCGCTGATCGTTGATGACGGCCTCAAGCACAGAAACGGCACGACCATCGCCATAGCCGTTGCCGGTTTGGAATGGGCACTGCTGGATGTATTCAGTGCCGTAGATAGACAGTGCGTAGCCCGTCGCCCAGCCGACCTTGCGCATCGGCGCTGGCACCTGAGAGAGGTCGCCGGAGAACATACTGACGAAGTCGGAGGACTCCGCCAGACTATCGCTCAAGCCAAGCTCGGCAAAAAAGCCTTTGCTGCGCGCGACATACTCAGGGTCTTTGATTGCAGAGGGATTGACGGGGACATAATGGCCCGTGAAGACTTGTCGCGGCGCGTGGTCGACACCGTTTTCTGTGGCATCAGGATCACAGTTGAGCGTATCCATGAGGGAATAGTTTGCCAAGGTCGCAAGATCGTCGAGCGTTGCTAGTGTCGAGGCCGTTTTCTCAGGCAGTCGGTTTGTCATAGTGGTTGCTACCAAGGCTCGTAAAGATAGAATTTAATACATTGTATCTGACCCTTTGACGGCAGGTACCTTTTAAGAGTGAGAGGGCTCGGAGTGCCCATCCCTTTCTCGCGAAAAAACTCCCAACTCAGCTCAGCACAATAGCCTATACTTAAGGCTTAGACTCCCCCCCAATTCAACGAGTGCGGGGTTTTAAAACTCTACATGTATCCATATGGCGTCCAAGCTCTTAACCATTATTTTTTTATCCGTCGTCACTCTCTGCTGCCAGGGGGCTAGTATTTTAGTGGGTAAAATTCAGGCCAACCATTTTAAAAGCATACAGGCCAGAGCCAATTCTGACTTTGGCAACTACGACTTTAAACACCTGACCAGAGAGCAGACAGAGCTCATTCTTCTGCACCACGCCCTACAACTCGGCGGCTATCAACATGAAATCCATGTGCACGGCATAGATCACAGCTACCTGCGCGGCTTACAGCTAGTCACCAGCGGCACTTACTCCATGCTGGGTTATAGCGTATGGAAAAGTACCGTGAGCCAGCACTCCAATCTAAACATCTCCCTCCCCCTAGTCGCTAAAGGTGACTACCAAGTGGGCCTCTACACAATGCCCAGCAATCAGCGAGCAATGAGCACTCGCCGTTTCCGCGACTTAGAAAATCTGGTCGCCGTTAGTCAGCGTGGCTATACCGTGGACTGGGAGACGCTGGAGGGGCTCAATTTGAAAGACATCATCCACACCTCGCACTGGGGCAATATGATCAAACTCATTCATTCGGGGCGCGCCGACTTTATGCTGCTGCCCTTTCAAAACACGCCAAACATGGCCCTGGTTCACCCTCTGCCGTACCGCAATGACGTTAAGGAAGTCACTCTGGTGCCCATCCCCGAGGTGACAGTCTATTTAAATGACGATAGAGTCTGGGCTATAAACAGTTTACGCCCTGACGGCATCGACATATTACAGGCACTTAACAAAGGCATCACGCAGATGCGGCAAGAGGGGATAATCCATCAAGCCTTTGTCGATTCAGGACTCATAAATATCAAAACCCAACACTGGACCGTTATTAACCAGCCACAAACAGAGACCAAGCCAGAAACAAGCAAAGGCAAACACTAACCACAACTCAATTGAACTCAATTGGGGACGGCCATTTAAGCAGTCATTTGAGGGCAGGCACGACTTACCAAAAGAACCACAAACTCTCAGCAGAGACCAAGATAAATACAGCCGATTGCGCCAGAGAATCGATATAACTTTCATGGATGGTACCAATGCAGGTTTTGCAGGAGCAAAAACCTGTGATCGCTAGGGAGCACTGCGCACAGAGAATCACGACTGTATGGACACAGGAGGTTGAGCACCAAAAGTAGGCGCTTTAGGCGACGCAGGAATAGTTGCCGAGCATATATTCATATGTGATTGAGCGACCGCTGCTTTGCATCCCTGCAATCACGGCATACCGCTCACCCTGAACATAAGCACAGCGCTGACGCCACTAGCTCTAACCGCCATGGATGGTGGGAATACAGATTATGAAGGAGCTATTATCTGTCGATAGGCTTCCCTCCCTATCAATCCCATATCCCACACACCCTCATCCCTTACCTCTACACCTCAGTAGCGCGAAGGGCCTGCTCCAATGCGGTGAAATACTGACATCAGGCATCATTAATCCGCTCGCTCTGCTCACGTTGAGGATACAAGCCCATTATGGCTTCGTCTGATTCTCGGGTACCCGTAACCAGGAAGCTATTTCTGCACTGCTGAGCATCCTGCGCAGAGCTCTTCGGGCTGACTGTAATAAATATGGCCGCTCGCCTCATCGGCCTTCACCGACTGACGAAACAAATCACTGGGCTCACTGCCCGCCACATCCAGCAAGACGGCCCGGTAGCAGGTTTGTAACAAGTCATTAAGCGGGTGCGCCAGAGCAGTATAATTTGCGAGCCAGCGCTCGGAGCCGAAATGACTGGATCGGCGCTGTGGCCAGAGCTGGATTGAGTGCAGGCAGAGACAAAGAGCTTATCGCTGATGTAGTGATCGAAGGCGTGACACCACTCGTGGGCGATGCTGCCGAGGCCGGCATTTTTGGCCAGTGAAAAGCTGCGGGTGCTCGGCGTGTAATGCGCCGCTACTCGGGGGCGCCCGCCAATGCCGTACTGTAACGCCAAGCTACCGCGCAAAGAGATCAGCGCTTCGGTGCCACCGAGTATGATCATCAGATCACACAAAGCGTCATAGAAGAGCACGGCACTGCGCTGTTTTTCGGCCTCTGTCACCCAGCGACCGATTTCAACGGAGCGAAAATCAAATCGCTTACGCACCTCTAAAAATCCCACAATCCCACCGCAGCACCGCCGCGATGATCCGGGCCGCGGCGATAGAAGGGTTTGGAGGCTGAGACGTTAGGCACTGAAACACCGAGTTATAGGGCTGATAACGGAGCTTAAGCATTGTGGCTTAATCGTAAAGTCTGATTGTACGTTTTATCTAAAGAGACGCTACAGATAAAGCCGCGATAAATTAAACCAATAGTGACAGCCTCAAGCAGCCAGCCTTTCTCGGAAGTATTTGAGCTCAAGCACCGCTAACCGCATAGCGATAAACCAATATTTGGTACATAAAAAGCAACTATTGGTTTATATCGACTGCCGTGATATGAATAACGGCAGTATTCGGCTCACGAAATGAGCTTAATACTCAGGTAAGGTAACTATCAAAGATATGAAATTTGGGGTGCTTGATGGGAACCACACCCTTGCGGACCGCCTTAGGCAACTGCTCCTGCGTCGCCTAACGGCACCTACTTTTGGTGCTCTAGCTCTAGCTCCAGCGCCCATGCAGTCGAGCGGACACCACTTGGTTGCATGGATGTAACCACTTAAGATTTGCCCGGAGCAAAATCCTGCTTGGCTCCTGCCTCGCGACATGACCTACACGGATGTAGGAAATGCAGAGATTGCAGGAGCAAATACCTGCTCGCGCTCCCGGCGTTTCAACCGAGGCTTAACTCGAGCCTGTTAGGTTTTGGGAGAGCAGCCTAGGGTAGTGTTTTTGCTACCGACTCCCTTAGCGGGTGGAATCACCGCTCACGGGCTCCTGCCCTCCACGGCATTAGTACATCCTGTACGTCAACCGGGGCTTAACTCGATTACGGCAGGGACGCTGGTACTTGGGATTTTTCTGGAACAAAATCCCGCTCACTAGATCTTCGCTAAGCACAAACAAAAAACCCCTCACTTTTGGGGCGGTGAATTTTGTTCGGAACCGCACCCTTGCGGGCCGCCTAGCGGGGGTCGCTCTTGGCTCCTGCCTCGCGACATTCGCGCTCCCGGCGCTTCAACCGAGGCTTAACTCGAGCCTGTTAGGCTCTGCTTAACAGGCAAACGAAAAAGGGCCACCCTCTCGGGTGACCCTTTTTCGTTTGCCATTTGGTGGAGCCTAGCGGGATCGAACCGCTGACCTCAACACTGCCAGTGTTGCGCTCTCCCAGCTGAGCTAAGGCCCCACATTACTTTTATTTAACTATAGTTAAACCGGTTGACCATCTGAGTTGGCTTGTCCGTTAGAAGTGCGCGCATTCTAGCATTAGCGACAAAACTGTCAACCGCTTTTTAGCCACCACTGTCAATTGCTTTAATCTAGCCAGCATCTGCAACGGGTAATATAAGAGAAACTGGCTACAATCTGAGAGCAGTTAACGTAAAAAATCATAAGCCTTAGCTCATATCACCTGCCGGTATCGACTATTGGCGGGGCTATTATTTGACCTATTTTTTTATTAATTTAACTAGCGTAAACACCAATAAAGAACATCCTGCGCCTGAAGAAACTCTTCTGCCCTACTACCCTGCAGCATGGCAATGGTCGCTAGTGCACCTGCCGAGAGACAACTATCGTTGACCACAGTAATGGAGAGAGGCGCATTAGCCACCGGCCGACCGGTTTTGGGGTTGAGAATATGGCCATAGCGCTTGCCTTGTAATTCAATATAGCGCTTGGTGGTGCCACTAGTTGCCACCCCACCATGGGACAAGGTGACGCTGTTCCTTGCACACGCTTGGGCTGCACCGAGTTCAACAGACTCTATGCCAATACCCCAGGGGATGGCTGCACTGCCCTTGCAGTAGCAGTCACCACCAAAATTAACCAGGTAATTACCGGAGAAGTTCTGCTCGATAACCTGACCGGCTTTGTCTGCGGCATATTCTTTGCCGATACCACCAAAGTCCAACTGCATACCGGTTGGTAAGGTAATACTGTGATTGGTACTTGGCGACTGCCACAGAATTTTTTCTAGACCCACCGACTGCAAAACTTGGGCTATAACTTCAGCGCTGGGCAATTTGTTGACACTGGCCCCCCCATTTTCAAATGGCCAGAGTTTTTTTAATACGCCGGTGCTGATATCAAAAAGCCCGTCACTCATTTCATGAAGGTTGAACGCATAGTTCAACAGCTCGACATACTCGTTATCTAACGCCACTGGTGTGCCGTAACTGGTGTTAATTTTATCGAGTATATTGCCCTTGATATAGCGGCTAAAATGACGCTCTATTCTTAGCCCTTCGGTATAGGCAAGTTGGCAAATGCGTGTGGCTTCGGTGATATCGGCGGCGTAAAGATGAATCTCGCAGGGCGAGGCCATTAAGGTAAAGCGACCGATCCAGTAATCACCTTGGGCACTGATTGTCACCGAAGGGGAAGCAGGACCGGTGGTGGAACTAGAAATCATACGACATCATAAAAACGGTTGAACGTATGGTTGGGGTAAGGTCGATACCATTGAGCCTGCCACGCTTACTGGAGGAGTCGTCTTCGGGATTAATTTCATACAGCGCTAGTCGCATGGATAGCGCTTTACCACTGTCGAATTTATAATCCAAATTTACACCCAAGGTATAATTATTGGTAGCGGCAAGGCGGTAATCGGCGCTCATATAGTCGGGAATAACCGCGACGGCTCCATCGGCAAAAATCGATTGCTGAAAAAAGTCGGCACTGGATTGTTTGTACCAGCGCACTTGCGGTTCCAGCGTCCAGTTACTGCCCAACTCAAATTGCCAACCAGCAGCCACAGTATGAGAATTTATTGACCAGTCATCCCAATAATAGCGATAGCTTAGGTCAAGCACCTGATTTTTAGCCAGACTGTACTTACCGTGTACATAAACACTTTGCCGCTCTCTATGGTCAGGTCTGTTTTCATATACATTGGCTTCGGGATTACCATTTGCATCGATAATCGACACCAGTTTTATTGCATCATTCTGGTAGCCATTCACTTGGCCGTAAGAATAGTTAAATTGCACAATAGCGTCGCGATTTATAACTTGTGTAATGCCAGTTACCAGCTCGTATGCTCTTTTTCTTTCGGAGTCACCGGTACGTAAATTGTTCCAGGCCGTCTTAAAATCTGCTTCGTCGGTATAATCTGCACGAATGATTGTCTTTTCACCGGGCTTTACAACGCCCCCGATGGGTAGGACTTCGGCATCTTCAAAAAGCGTCGAAAAGGAGAGCTGAGTATTTTTTCGATCAAAATTACGACTGATGCCTGCCGTGATAGATTTTGACTTATAGCTGAGTTCATAAGAATAGCGAGCACCATAGTTGATGCTGTAGTCTGAGTTCAATATATCTTCTTTATTGACACTGACTGAACTGCGACGATGACTTTCAATCACCCATTCTGGCAAC
The DNA here is from genome assembly GCA_963933095.1 of uncultured Cellvibrionales bacterium. Taxonomy (GTDB): domain Bacteria; phylum Pseudomonadota; class Gammaproteobacteria; order Pseudomonadales; family Cellvibrionaceae; genus UBA1124. The sequence continues at coordinate 10,964 of CAWVSV010000033.1, read as the reverse complement.
TCACCAGCGGCGGTAACGGTTTCAAGCGAACCCGAAGGATTGCTGAAAGTCTGTACTTCTGATGAAGAAACTGCCGCACTCATCGATGGGCCGGTAACGGTATCGGTATCAACTTTGAACTGCAGGCTGCCACTATCACTTTCTCGAGTCACTTTTAACAGCGCCTGATTTACCTGAATTCTGCCCTCCTCGGAGTACGACAACACGGCGGTCTTGACTCGCCAATTACTGTTTTCATCCGCCTTAGAGCTTAGACCTTCATCCGCGCCCAAGTTAGGCTTGTTTTTGAGCGTTGCAGTGGTCATATTGACCGCAGAATCGGAACCAGAAGCAGTCGCTTCGGATACCGAGTCGGCCTGTAAATCTGCCGCTAGCACAGAGCAACTCGCCGCTGTTAGCAGACCCGATATTTTGCGCACAGTTGTGGCTGCCACGCCCTTTTTTCTGGCGTTAATTACAGCCACAACCGCCCCCCCCCATACCGCCACCACTGGACGCCTCACGGGCAAAATAAATATGACTGTCAAATTCGGCCTGTAGCTGCGAGTGCTTTATTTGCATAGAATCTTTCGACAGGGTGCCCTTCTGCCAAGGTTTAACCCCGAGAGAGAAACCACTACTGGCGCAGCCTGTTAATGCTGTGATGCAGGTTAACAGACACACCTGACGAACAAACTTACCCATGACACTAGCCTCCACTATCGGTAGTAGAATCGGTATCGGTATCAATTACAGGATCGGCTAATAGCTGTTTAATACTGGTTTCATACTCAGCCGTCTTATCGGCAAAGAAGCCGGTATGCTGAACAACAATGTTGCCATTAGCATCAATTAAATACGATGAAGGCATAGCGTCAACCCGATATTTTTCGGCAAGCTCTCCCTCTGGGTCAAAAACGATATTCACTTCGGTTGGCATTTCCAACAGGAAGTCATCCGCGTCCGCACGATCTTCATCAAGGTTTATTGCAATAATTTGCAACTCAGGATATTTTTTCTTGATCTGATCCATCCACGGAAAAGATTCCCTGCAGGGACCGCACCAGGACGCCCAAAAATCGACCAGAACCGGCTTGCCTTTGAGACTTTCAAGCTCGGCAAATGTGGGCGCAACTTTTACAGAGGTTTCAAGAACAGAGTCTGACGCAACCATAGTAGGGCTGAATCCAAGAGAGACAACAGCAGTACTGAGCAGTAATTTAACAATAAATTTTTTCACGATTAACCTCACGCATTAATAAATAATTTAGCCGTTGTTAGACATCAGTAGCTTGCAGCACCAGACCCAGATGCGGTGCTAGCGCCGCGGCATGAATCTCGCTGCGAATAGAAAAGTCCGTTAAATTTTGGCTATCTTTGTCAAAAAACAACAGGCTCGGAGGTCCAAACAAATTGTAATGCTCAAGCATTTCAGTGTTATCAGTAACATCCGCTCTAATTAGGTGAAATTGCTCTAGCTTGCCGCGAACATTTTTTTCGGGAAATACATCGTGATCCATCACCTTACAAGACACACACCAGTCGGCATAAAAGTCCAATAGCACTGGTCGACCCTGTTGCTGGGCAAGTTGCAGCTCTGACTGCAACTGACTCAAATTGGACACGGTAGAGAACTGCTCATTAATATCGTCTACGGCAGAAGATGGCTGACCTTGAATGGACCCGGCGGAAGCAAATTCAGATAATGGCTGCAATGGATTTGCCGCACCACTGGCGGCCCCTAACCACAACAAAACACCATAGAGAACCAAGATAAAACCGAGCGATTTTCGAAATTGAGCCCAACCCTGTTTTCGATCGAATTCGAGCCCGCCCAAATACACACCCACACCCATAATAAGTGCGCCCCACAATGCCAAAATAAGCGGCGCGGGTAAAATTCTTTCCAAGAACCAAATAGCCACCGCCAGTAACATAACACCGAAGAAGGCTTTAACTCCTTCCATCCACACGCCCGACTTGGGCATTAGATGCGTGCCGCCAGTACCTATAATAAGTAGTGGCGTACCCATTCCCAGCGCCAGTGCAAATAACGCTGAGCCACCCAGCAGGGCGCCGCCCTCCTCCGTACTGATAAACACCAGAGCTCCAGCCAATGGAGCAGACACGCAAGGCGAGACGATCAGTGCCGACAAAACGCCCATCACCAAGGTGCCGACATAGGTACCGCCTTGTTGTTTGTTATTTAAGTTGTTCAATTTATTATGAATTGATTGCGGCAAACGCAGCTCATACAAGCCAAACATAGAGAGCGACAACACCACAAACAAGACCGCGAACACCGATATTACCCAGGGGTTTTGTAAATAAGCGGTAATATTAGTACCCGCAACACCCAATACTATGCCCAGTGAGGCATAAGTTAAGGCCATGCCCATAACATAAGAAAGAGAAAGCATGAACGCCTCTCGCTTGGACAGAGTTTTCTTTTGGCCGACAATAATACTCGATAGTATTGGAATCATCGGCAACACACAGGGGGTGAATGTCAACGCTAAACCGCCGAGAAAGAATATAAAGGCGATGCTGATGATATTGCCATTCTCGAGCAGACTAGTCAGCCTGTTTTCCTCGGTATGAAGTACGCGTTCGGGTTCAGGTTCAGGTTCACCCGATGATGCAGTCGGCATACTGTTCTGAGCAATGACAGCTTTGGCGAGCGTAACATCAGAAATATTAAGTTCGGGAAGACTAAAAGAATAATTTTTACGTTTTGGCGGAAAACAAACACCTTTATCCGCACAGCCCTGGTATTTCACCTGCAGATTAAAACTATCACCTTGCAGTGCGGCAATCGCTGCTGTGACCGGAATATGGATGGTGGCGCTGTCTCGATAGACCTCCTGCAGACCAAAATATTTGTCTTCTTTGATTTTGCCGGCGGGAAACATCACACTATCCGCGGCAAGCGTTTGTACCGGTTCAGACCCTGATTTCAGTTTAAAACGAAATTTATCTTTATAAAGATAATATCCGGGGGCTATATCCCAGCTAAGTGCGATGTAACCCTCCGCTGAGAGACCCTCGACTGGGAGCTGAGATTCGGCCGACAGAATGTCAAATTCAGCGGTAAACGCTTGCTCCGAACTCAAACCGCGTTGTTGTGATGTCGTAGGTTCTACGGCCAAAACGGACGCGTTAAATAACGTACAAAAAAACACCGCTATACCGATACTTAACAAACGACAGCTTACAAAAAATTTAATTGGAAACATAAAACACAACCATTATAGTTATTATTAATTGATCGAACACATTCGCAGGTACAGCACTGCATTGAACCCAGAACTAAAGAGATTGCACTTGCTGACTATTTTATACTTTTAGCATGCCTCACCAGAACAACTGTCGAGCACCTTGCGACGTGTCACTCTGCATACTTAGAACTGGGGGTTGATCCCGAGGTTGATATAACCGTGCATTCAATACCAATCAGAATGTCATAAAATTTTGATTACGGCTTGTGTTAAAACTGGGTGAAATTACAAATTCTTATAATTATCATTCAAAACTACACAAGCACTTTTACTGTGTCAATATGTTTACTTATAGCAAAAAAGTATATTGAGATCTCATATAGCCCAGACTGCACAAATCCAGCTCGGTGCAACCCGTTCTGATTATTGGCCCATTAAAGAGCTTTTCCCAAGCAATACACTAGAAGCTCTCAAAAACACCGCATGCATTATGCTGCTATTACTAGCGATATCGATGGATTTGCAACCTATCGTGTTAATAACGTATATATTATTAAGCGCGTCCTTAAGTTCATGATTACCGCTTAATTTAGCCCCATAAAACTGTCGCTAGTATCACAATAACTGCAAAGACATACAGTGATTGCGCCAAACACCAAGTTTTACCACTTCGTTACCCTGATAGAGTGGCCGTAACACTTTTTTATGAAGAAAGAGCTCATTAGTAACAGACCAAATACAGTAGCGCTTACTGGCGCAATTCTAAGCAGTAGCGGCCGTCGGCTAGCATAACGCCAATATCCATCGACAAATACCCAAGCGCTTCAGCGATGAATTAACATGAGGGAATTTATAGCGGCGCGCATGGCACCGGCAGTGAAAGTCTTCAGCGCCCTATAAATTCAGTGCCACTGGAGGGTCTTGTGAAACTTATGATGGCTGGCATCATCGGGCCAGTGACTGGCTCACGATTGAATACTGTAAAAGCCCAGAAGGCGAGCGCCACGACAAATGTGGCCCAGATACCCCTGTGGCATGTACCCTTGAAGTTAAAAGCGGGCGGCGAGCTTCAAGACGACACCGGCGGAGGCTTAAGCAATACCACTCTACTCCATTCCCTTAAAAAGAATTAGCCCACTCAATAATGTCATCGGCTGAACCTTTGAAAATCACCTTACCTTGGCGCTTGCTGAACTGATAGTTGTACATAGGGTCATAGTAGTCACTGAGTAACACCTCGATGCCCTCGGCAAAACCGTTGCAATCTTCATCACTGAACAAGTCTTTCAGTGCACCTTCAAAGAGCGCTTTTAAGATTTTATAGCGCTCTCCACCCAGGCGCTTTTGAATGCGCGCTAAGCTATCCAGCCAGTAATCGCTGAATTTTTGCGCCGCTTGCTCACCGAACTCAGCTTTATACTCCTGCCACGGAATAGTAATGTAATCCTCGACAGTCATAGCAACACGGCGCTCGAGCGCTTCCTCTACTAGCGCTAACTCGTTGCCGGTCATGGCGTTCGCCAAGTTATCTGCCATTACAACACGGCCAATCATGCGTCCCTCATCCTCGACAAATAGCGGCTTGCCGACTTGCCGATAGCGGTGCTTAAGCATCGCCACTGAAACGGCGTTTTCCCAGTCAATATTAGTGGGCTGCAAGTCGTGCATATTGCGGCCAAAAGCCGAGCCGCGATGGTGGGCTAAGCCTTCGAAGTCGAGCATATGATTAATATGCTGCAGCACTCTTGTTTTACCGGAACCGGTGGGGCCGCAAATATTGATCATACGCAGTGACTTTATGCTGCTATCCAACTCATCGATCAGAAAACGACGCATGGCTTTGTAGCCGCCTGTTACCAGTGGATAGTCGATACCGGCGTCGGAAAGCCAGCCCTGAGTAGTGCGCGAGCGCAGGCCACCGCGAAAACAGAATAAGTAGCCGTCGGGGTTGCTCTCGCAAAACGTCTGCCACAAAGCCAACCGCTCGGCTTTAATAGCTGGTGTAAACAACTGTAACCCCAGCACGATGGCCTCTTGCTCCCCCGCTTCTTTATAGCGAATACCAATTTCATGCCGCTGCTCGTCATCCAAGAGCGGATGATTGACGGACATAGGAAAAGCACCCTTATTCACCTCAATGGCGGCTCGAACGTCCATCATAGGGATGTCGTTAAGAAAGAGATTGAGGAAGTCTTCAGTGTTACTGCGAGATTTTGTCATAATGTTGACACTGTTATAAAAGGCAAGGGCGGAGCATACTCAGCTGTCACCGGAGGTCAAGCCTGACCTATAATGCCCACCACTTCACCCCCATACGAACACCAGCCCTGTTATGAGTAAAATCTTCATTGTCGGCCTACCGAGAACAGGCACTACGAGTATTAGCGTGGCGCTGTTAGAACAGGGGTTAAATGTAGCCCACACGGCATTTACACAGCAGGCTTTTCATCTGGCCGATGCGATCGCCGATGCGCCCTGTTTTAGCGATTATCGGGATCTGGATCAATTATTTCCACACTCAAAATTTGTCTATTTGGACCGTCCACTGGATCAATGGGTACCCTCGATGCAGCGCCTACTGATAAAAATGCTGCCCGAGTTAGAGCCTAAAAAGGGCTATTTAAACCCGGTACTTAAGCGCAGCTTTATTAGTACATTTGAGCTTTTTGACAACACCGACCCACTCACACATGAGCATCTGCAGCAGTGCTATGACAAACATCAGAGGCAAATATTTGACTATTTTGACGGTCGGGACAATTTACTGAAGATGGATATTGGCCAGGCAGGTAGTTTAACAACACTGCTGCAGTGGTTAAACTTGCCCAGTGCGGGCGATATTGAATTTCCACTACTGAACCGAGGCAAAGAAGTGGATGCGTGGAGAAACTACAAGCACCCTAACAAGATTAACCCCAATAGCCCGGGCCCTAATCAGCGAAAGTTTTTTGATTACGACGCATAGCAGTAATGGTTAAAATTTGATTGCTATGTCGATACACTGCCACTTGATACTTTGGCTTACCGAGCCCAGACCAGCTTAATTCGACTTGAACTAAGCTGTGCAAAGTTAAGCTATGTTAAGTTAAGGTGCATACAGAACAGCAGAACTGCTAATCAAAAAGCCCTTCTAGCAACACCCACCGCCACTAACGCTATCAACACCTTCGGTAAACGGTAGGTCAGTGCCGCAATCAGGATAGATACCGAAGTGAATTGCACTTTCATCTAAGTTTGTCCCAACAAATTCAAAAAACTCACTAAATCGAGTGTCTTTTAGCATCTGCCAAGTATTCCCACAGACGGGAAATATCTTGCCCTTTTCAATGGCATGATGGCCATCAAGAATAAACGTATTTTCACTGTGAGGCACGCCCCCTTTATAGATAACCGCCTGACCGTAATCTTCGCAGGCCGGCTCTAGCTCGGGTAACTTAAATAACCGATAAGTGGCCGAGTAACAGCGGATATTGCCGAGCTTTTTTTGCAGCGCTTCGTTCTCGACCGTAATAGGGCTGGATTCAACCAGACGTGGGTCGAGAAAGCCGCAACCTTTGGCAACATTTAAAAAATCATTCCAATAAAATGCACCTGAGAGACACTCCCCCCACAGCACCGGGTCTTGACGCAAATTTTGCGGCATACGACGATCGGCATAGACATCGGAGAAATAAATTTCACCGCCAGGTTTGAGCAGTTCATAGGCAGCGCGCAGCACCGCCGTTTTATCGGTACAGAGGTTGATAACGCAGTTGGAGACAATCACATCAACGGAATTAGGCTCTATGCCCAGTTTAGCTAAATTTTCCAATGTGCCTTCGATAAATTCGACATTACTGCTGGCAAAACCAAACTGCTGTCGATGATAGTCGGCGTGCTCACGGGCCACCTCTAACTGCTCGGGCGTCATATCAACACCAATAACCTTGCCCTGCTCACCCACCATTTGTGACAGCACGTAGACATCTCGGCCCGCACCGCAGCCGAGATCAAGTATGGTGCGCCCCTTGAGAGCCTCCGGTAAAATAAGACCACAGCCATAGTACTTGGCCATCACTTGATCGTGAATCCGGGCCAACATGGTTTTTAGAAACTGCGGAGGCTCAGCGCCTGTGCTACAGGCATTAGTCTGTAAGTCTGAGGATTGCTGTAACGTTTGACCGTAATAGTCTTGCACTTGCTGCTGGATTTTATCGTTCATTCTCAACTCTTAGCGAATATTGTTTAACGTATTATTGATTAATTTTAGTCATTACCGCATCAATTTCTTTGTCTGACGCCTCGGGGCTTTTTTTGTCCACACACATATCGCAGGTCAATTTGAGCTGCTTAATAAAGCGGCGACAGTTAACACACATGAACAGGTGTAGTTTCCACGCCAGCCGCTGTGGCCAGGTTTGATGTTGTTCTAAATAATCACTGGCCTGTTCGGCAACTTGTCGGCATCTTAACATTCGCCGGTCTCCCTGTAGCGATCAACAACCTGCATTAACTTTAGGCGTGCACGATGCAGCAGTACACGAATATTGGAGTTGGAGGTGTCGAGAATGTTACAGATATCACCGAGGGACTGCTGCTCGATATCACGTAGGGTAAATGCGGCTTTTTGCTGCGGCGGTAATAGCAATAAGGTTTTTTCAATGCAAGCCTGCAATTGCTCTTCCTGTAGTAGTTGCTCGGGGGTATCCATGTCCCAATTTGCCGGCGGACTAGACCAGTGGCCATCGCTGGCAAAACGCTCACCACTAAGGTAGCTCTGTTGCTCCTCGTCGTCACGAAAGCGCACCTGACGTGACTCTTTGCGCAGGCGCGTTTTGGCACCATTACTAACAATGGTATAGAGCCAAGTTTTGAGGCTAGAGCGGCCCTCAAATTTATGTATCGCTTTGTAAACCGACACCCAGGCTTCCTGCACAACCTCTTCGGCCAGGCTGGGGCCGATAATAGCGCGGGCCACAATCTGCAGTTGAGCGTGGTATTTGCGTACCAAATCAGAAAATGCCTGTTGATCGCCCGCTTGAAGTTGAGTTAAAAAACTGGCTTCTGCCGCTCGATTTTGTGCTGCTCGCGCGCTCGCTGAACCTACTGCAATGTCAGTTGCCGGCACTGGTGCCAAAACACTCGTCATAATGTATACCCAGTTATTGCAGAGTCATTGCCATAATAGCCTGACCAACGTGGCACAACAATCATTCAGAATCCCACCCTAAAGTAGTAGGAAATTCGGCTGATTAACGTTGCCCTGTTCTACGGTTTAACGAGTACTCGTTTTTTCCACAAAAAGAAAACCGCTGGCAGCACTAATAAACTTAACAGCATAGCGCTGAGCATACCACCGACCATAGGCGCGGCAATACGTCGCATAACTTCAGAGCCTGCGCCGTCACCCAGCATTACCGCGATTAAGCCCACAATTACCGTCGCGGCAGTCATCAATATGGGTCTCACTCTAAGTGTTGCACCATTAATAATGGCCTCTTTCAAATCGGCTTCAGTAATTTCTCGCGGTCGCTGCGAGTTCAAATCATCCAATGCTTGATTCAAGTAAGTCAGCATGAGTACACCGATTTCTACCGCCACTCCGGCCAGAGCTATAAAGCCGACCCACACCGCTACGGACAGTGCATAATCGGCGCAGTACAAATACCAAATGCCACCCACCAGCGCCAAGGGTACAGAGCCGAGAATTAATACTACCTCGCCTAAGTGGCGAAAATTCAAAAATAATAGAAGGGTAATTAAACCCAGCGTCAAGGGCACCACCTGCATAAGCTTGGTTTTAGCGCGCTGCATATACTCATACTGCCCCGACCAGTTAATAGAGTACCCCGGCGGCAATAGCAGCTCATTAGCCACTAACTGTTTGGCGTCAGCCACGTAAGAACCGAGATCACGGCCTTCGATATCGATCAATACCCAACCATTTAACCGAGCATTTTCACTTTTGATATAGGGCGGTCCATCCTCTAGGTAAATGTTAGCAATATCCGCCAACGTAATAGTGGCCCCCACAGGGGTGACAATCGGTAAGTTTTTCAGCTGCTCGGCACTGTCGCGATAGCGCTGTGGGTAGCGCAGATTCACGGGGAAGCGTTCTAAACCTTCGACCGTTTGAGTGATATTAATGCCGCCAATAGCAGTGCTGATCAATTGTTGAATTTCAACAATATTAAGTCCGTAGCGAGCAGCGCGGGGCCGATCGATATCGACTTGAATATAGCGACCGCCCGCCACGCGTTCGGCGTAGACTGAGGCGGTGCCTTCAACGTTGGGGATCAACTGTTCCAGCTTGCGCCCCAAGCTCTCGATAACGTTTAAATCAGGGCCGGCGATTTTAATGCCCACGGGGGTTTTAATGCCGGTGGCCAACATATCAATACGCGTTTTAATCGGCATAACCCAAGCATTGGAAACCCCAGGGAATTTAACTCGATCATTGAGTTCACGCTTTAACTTAACCGGCGTCATACCCTCGCGCCACTCATTGCGGGGTTTAAATTGCACCACGGTTTCTATCATGGTTAAAGGCGCTGAGTCAGTCGCTGTTTCAGCGCGCCCCACCTTGCCGAAGACCCGCTCAACTTCAGGCATCGTCTTGATCAACTTATCGGTCTGTTGCAACAATTGTCGCGCCTTACCAATAGATATCGCGGCATAGGTGGTGGGCATATACATCCAGTCGCCCTCGTCCAGCGGCGGCATAAACTCACTGCCAAGTTTACTGGCAGGCCAAACGCCTGCTAGTAATACCAACGCCGACGTGACTAACAATTTGCGCGGATTGTTGACCGCCAGAACTATGATCGGTTTAAAGCAAGCCACCAGCAAACGATTGACCGGATTGCGCGCCTCACTCTTAATTTTGCCGCGAATGCAGTATCCCATTAGCACCGGCACTAAGGTAATGGCCAAGCCTGCAGCCGCCGCCATGGCGTAAGTTTTGGTAAACGCCAACGGGGCAAATAACTTGCCCTCTTGGGCCTCAAGGGTAAATATGGGTAAAAAACTGACGGTGACAATGAGTAGTGAGAAGAATAGCGGCGCGCCGACTTCCTGTGCTGACTCGCGCACGATGGCCCACCGCCGTTGTTGATGCAAGAACTGCCAGTCGTGATCGGGGTTTTGTTTGTGGTATTTTTCAATGTGTTTATGCAAATTTTCGATCATCACGATGGCGCCGTCGACCATGGCACCGATGGCAATAGCAATACCGCCTAGAGACATAATATTGGCGTTAATACCCTGCCAATACATCACCAATACCGCGCATAAAATTCCCACGGGTAGGCTTAAAAGCACCACTAAGCTGGAGCGAAAATGGAATAAAAACAGCGTACAAATGAGTGCGACAACAATAAACTCTTCCACCAACTTATCGAATAAGTTTTCCACCGCTCGATCAATCAAGCGAGATCGGTCGTAAGTCTGAATAAGCTCTACCCCATCGGGTAAACTGCGTTTGAGGGTCTCTAGTTTTTTCTTCACCGCATCAATAGTGCGTCTGGCATTTTCACCGAAGCGCATGACCACAATGCCACCCACTACCTCGCCCTCGCCATCAAGCTCAGCAATACCACGGCGCATTTGTGGCCCCAAAGTAATATCGGCGATATCCCCCAGTAACAGCGGCACACCGCGAGCACTTAGCCCCAGAGGAATCTGCTGTATGTCTTCAATCGATTTTAAATAGCCCGATGCACGAACCATATATTCGGCTTCGGCCATTTCAATAACTGAGGCCCCCGACTCTTTATTGGCATTGCTAAT